>CAIYMN010000153.1 GCA_903927295.1 uncultured beta proteobacterium
GGCACGGGTGTGAACTCGAAACCGAAGCGGGTCGCGTAGCGTCCGGTCATGATGGCAGCACGCGAAGGCGCGCAGGTTGCGTTGCCAGCGTAACCCTGTGTGAAGTTGACACCATCGCGGGCGATGGCATCGATGTTGGGCGTTGGGACGCTGCCGGCCGCGATACCGCCGCCATACAAGGTGATGTCATTGAAACCAAGGTCATCGGCCAGGATCACAATGATATTCGGACGCTTCTTGTCGCGCGGCTGAGGACTCGCAGGGCCAGCCTGCCAGGTCACTTCCCGGAACGGGGCGCTGGGCTTGCGCAGGACATACTTCACGTACAAGACCATCGCGCCTTCGCGCCCACCAATGGCGACCAGACCGAGTACACCCAACAGCAGGAGCACGATCAAACTCCAGACGACGCGTTTGATCATTGGTTAGACATCCGTGATGATTCCGCTATGCCTGCGGGCGAGTTCTGCCTTCATAGGTAGTTGCCGGCCATGGATTTGACTGTTTCCTCAAATTCCTGCATCGTTTCGGCAATGATTTCTGCTACCGTCTTGACGCTGGCTATGCGGCCCGCCACCTGACCGCACAACGCAATCGATGCCTCCATGTCGCCGCTTTGGTAGAGGTCCAGCATGTTGCCGAATTCCGCCATCAGGGGTGGGCCGGCGTAACCGGGTACGAGTTCACGTTCCAGGCGCGACGTCTTCTCCGTGCGCAGCACGCGAACAACCGGTTTGGAGAACTGGTTGAGAAAGATGGTATCCGTCTCTGCCGCATTCACAATGGCCTGCTTCCAGTTGGCGTGCACCGGGCTTTCCTGCGAGCAAACCATTCTGGTTCCCATCTGGATGCCTTCGGCCCCAAGTGCAAATGCAGCCGCCATGCTGCGGCCGCACGAGAAACCGCCGGCCGCGATGATAGGCATGCCGACCTTTTCGGCGATCAGCGGCAACAGCACCATCGACATGACCGGCTGCGGATTCTTGAATCCACCGCCCTCTGCACCCTCCACCACCAAACCATCGACGCCTGCTTCGACCGCCTTCAGAGCTGCCTTCAGGGTTGGCACCACATGGAACACGGTCAGACCAGCCGCTTTGAGCGGTGCCGTGAATTTGGTCGGGTCACCGGCACTGGTCGTGACAAACCGTATCCCCTGGTCGACGACAAACTGGACGATGCCCGGATCGCGCACATAGGCCAGCGCAATATTTACGCCGAAAGGTTTGTCGGTGAGATTGCGCATCTTTGCAATCTCGCCTTTGATCACATCGAGCTGGCCGGATGACGTTTCGATGATCCCCATGCCACCGGCATTTGACACCGCGGCGGCCAGTTGTGCCCTGGCAATCCAGGCCATCGGTGCCTGCACGATGGGGTACTCGACGCCCAGCATCGCGGTAATGCGGTTATGGACTGCCATCGGGCTTCTCCATTTCAAGAATTCAGCAGCCGGAAACCTGAACTGGCGCAGCAAGCGGTGGTGGGTAGGAAGGGCCTTACCAGGCCTTCACAAAGCGCAGTTGCAGGGACTTCACAACCAGCGCGTTGCGGGCACCAAAATTGTCGCTGTACTGCAGATTGAAGCCAGCGTCCTTGCCTGGAATCTTGTATGACAGGAACGGGCCTATCCCGTAAGTGTGATAACGATTGCCGTCAGCTGGAGCACCAGTGCCACTGTCGTCCGTCACCTGCTGCGTCACCAGCAGATTGGTTCCAAAAGCCCAGTTGCCTGTTACCTTGACCGCAGCCACTTCACCGTACAGGAAATTGCCACTGCGATAGTCGGTTTCGGTGTTGGTGCTGTTGATGCCGTAGGACAGGCGACCTGCGACTGTGACACCGGCATCCCAGGTCGAGGCTGCGTGATTGGGGTTGAGCGAATAGGTCAGCGCAACACCCGGGCGCAAGGTGTAGAAGCTGCCAAAACCAGGATTCGGACCGCGCGTCTTGTCATAGACACCGGTCGGCACAAACAGAGAGGCTCCGACTGCGATTTTCAGGCGGTCCTGGTGCTTGACCCAGACCATGGACAACTCTGTATCACCAAAGCCGGACACGTCGGCGTTATGGGTGGCGGCAACTGCAGCCACGCCAGCCTGCACCTGGGCGTTGACCGCAGCGCCGACTGCAGCGATGGCGCCACGCAAGGCGGCTGGCAACGCTGCCGGCGGCGTTGGAGTGACGGTACCGGCCGGTTGCACCGCAACGAAAGTGCGGCTCTGGTGGATCAAGGGAACATTGATGGCAAAAGCCAGGCGCCCGTCGCCGTACATCGTCTCGGTGAGGTAGCCACCGACCAGGTTCACCTGGTTCTGCGTTTGACTGAAGTCGATGGTCCCGGCCGGCACGCTGAGGGAGAACGTTCCGTTGGCGACCGCACCGCCAGTGGGCGTACCGGTCGGCAGCGGCACCGTCTTCGCGGCTAGCGAAATGTCGTCGCCGTTGGCATCCGTCACCCTGTAGATGTTGGCGTAGGAAAGAATGGCTGTGCCGAACAGGCCCGGATTGTCTGCTGGTGCAGCGATCTCACCACCAAAAGCACCGACCGGAGACTGGCGCAGTTTTGAACCCTCACCCGCGCTGGCGTTCAAGGCAGTGATCAACAAGGCCAGACAGGTGGCAATTTGCGTGAGGCCATTGCCGGCTTGTTGACGGGTCGGGGTGTTCTTCATGTAGTATCTCCAGATTGGTTCAGTACACACCTGTACGGAAAGTCAATATAGCATCCGGGAACCGCCCTGTATGTCAGGGTTTTCGCTAGGACGAGGTCATGCCCCATCTCGACCGAAACTGGAGAGAATGCAACACCATGCTGGAACAATCGCGAACCCAATGAAAGCGGCGCAAAAACCCAAGAAGCGTTCTGAAGCAGCGCGGTTGACACGCGACGACTGGCTCGATGCCGCATTCAGAGCGGTGGTGGAAGGCGGCTTTGACAACGTTCGCGTACTGATGCTCGCCGAAAGGTTGGGTGTCACACGCGGCAGCTTCTATTGGCACTTCAATGACCATGCTGATTTGATTTCCACCCTGCTGGCTCGATGGCACAAGCGCGAGATTGATCTGGACCAAAAGGTCAGAAGCCTGGCCACGGGTGAGCCACAGGCCGACTTGAAACTGATTCTCAAGGCGGCCTTGGCGCATGCCGGAAGCGACGTTGAAAATCTGCGCTTCGAGTTAGCCCTGCGTGGCCTCGGGCGCCGCGACGCGGCAGTTGCAAAAATGCTGCTTGCAGTCGATCAAATGCGGTTTGACCTTTTCGAACAGGAGTTCATGCGGCTGACCGGCCAAGCCGCAAAAGCGGCCGAACTTGCAGCGCTCTTTTATCTGGCCATCGCCGGCGGTCACCAAGCCCTGAGCCGGCCATCGAGCACGGTCAACTCGAAGAAACACCTGCTGTCCGTTATCACGAAGTTTCTTATCGAACAGCAGGCGCCAGAGCCTTCTGCCATCTGAATAGCGCTCAGGTTGAGAGCAACTGCGGCAGCGCGAGCCTAGCCCATCGCGACCCTGAGTTTCGCGTGCTCGCACACAAGGTAGCGCAACAAATCGCAATCGGAATTGCCCGATGTCATCGATGCCGCAGGCCGGGTTCTTTTTGTCGTCGTCTGCGATCCAATCCGTGGCCGATGGAGAGGCTCTGCTATCGAATCTGCTTTTTGGTCGACCTGGGCCTCGGCCAACAGGTTCAATCGGTTGTTGTCTGCTCCTCGCACCCAACTTGCCGGGCTCGCGCTTGCAGTGACATCGGCAGGTCTTTGAACCCCATCACGAACTATCGAGGGCGCATTCAGTGACCGGATGTTCTGACTTGACTGACTCCATTCAGCGTACCCCACCGCCAGGATCAGACTCAAGCCTAACAGCACTACAGCGCTGTCACCCACTCCGACTACCCTGTCGCGATGCTCCGAGCCGGGTGGAAACTGCCCCTTCTTGTGGGCAAACTGATTCATCTCGCTTTGTGCCCTCTGTTCTTGCAGCACCTCGATCATCGCCTGAGTCCTGGTTTCCTCTCGCGTTTGAGCCAATGCGTCATGCTGAGTGGCAAATTGGCACAGCATGATCAACATCAGCAAACATATTGTCTTCATATCGTCGCAAATTCATCTCTTGGTCTGGCTTTATACACTGCGCCCTGCCGCGATCAGCGTTCCACGAAGCGCGTAGGTCTTTTAGTGTGGGGGCGTTGCAACAGCCAATTGTTCACTCATCTGCCCTTCTACATCACGTTGCACCAGTTACAGATTCAACGAGATTGAGCGCTTCAAACTAGCATAACCTACCCTGGTGCGCAACTCAACCGATTCAGCTTGCTGGCGGCACGTTTTCAGAGGAAATAACCATGTTTGGACTTTTTGGCTTTGGCCGTAATCGCAGGGCCAGGCAACATGAAAAGCAGAGTGAGATGGTTCGTGTCGCTTTGAACAGCGTGCTGCGCCGACGCGGCATTGCAACCCAGTCCATCGGCTGCGACATCTTGACCCTGTCCCGCCCTGGCACATCCAGCGTCATGCTGGTGCATTTGCTGATTAGAGTCTGGGACGAGCGCCTGATCCACGAGTCCGTCGACCTCGAGAATGAGTTGCTGGATGTCATTTCCCTTTACAGCCGCAGCGAAGGAACTGCCGACTATCTCTTCGCGTGGAAATTCGCAATCGACAAAACCGATGCTGGCAAGACTGCTGAATTGAAGTCAAGGACAGCAAAGCCGGAGCCAAAAAGTTCAACGGCGGAAGTCTCGCTGCCGCCCAAACTGATGGCGGTACCCAGCGCAATGCCTGTTGCCAAATTTGACCTGCCAAAAACCGATCTTGATCTCGATGATGACGAAAAGCACTGGGAATACGGATTCCCGGCGACGGTGATACGCCATCCCTGAACACCGGGCTGCGGCCACTAGAATGAATTGCCCATCGATTCATTTGCTGCAAGCTCATTATGAATTTTCATTTTTCCTCGGCGCGCGTGGCCGAAGTACTTCTGTGCCTCGCCGGGTTCGCGAGCACGCTTGTTGCTGCCCAGTCAAACCTGCCGATTGCTCCCGTACGAGACGTGACTCAGGTGCTGCACGGCGTGACGATCCACGATCCCTACCGTTACATGGAGGATGTCAAGAGTCCCGCCGTGCAAGACTGGCTGCGCGCCCAGGGTGAAGTGACCCGCCAGACGCTGGACCGTATTGACCTGCGTGACGAATTGCTCAAGAGCATACAGACACGGTCCGAGTCTGGCGGCGACAACATCAACAGCCTGGTGCGCATGCCGCAGGAACGCATTTACTACCTCAAACGTCCGCGAGGTGAGAAGCAGTTCAAGCTGATGCTGCGCGTCGGCTTGACCGGTGCCGACAAGGTGCTGGTTGACCCTGATGTCGAGTCGCTGCGCACGGGTGTGCCACACGCCATCAACTACTTTGTACCCTCATGGGACGGCAAACATGTAGCCTATGGCATGTCAGCTGGCGGTTCCGAAGACGCCTCGCTCTATATCCTCAATGTCGGGACGCTCAAGACTGTGGGCACAGCCATCCCGCGCGTGCAGGAAGCGCTGGTGTCCTGGCTGCCCGATAGCAAATCCTTCACCTACAACCAGCTCAAAAAGCGAACCAGTGACCAGGCTGAGAGCGAAACCTTCCTCGACAGTCGCGTCATGTGGCTCAAAGTCGGCCAGGCGACGTCCAGGGCACTGCCTGTATTTGGCCCCACCGTAACCCCCAAGCTGGGCCTGGCCGCGTTGGACGTTGGCGGCCTGGTGTTCAGTCCGGATAGCCAATGGATGCTGGCCCGCACCACCGACACCACGCTGCCCGAAGGCCTCCTGTTCATTGCACGCGTCGGCGATCTTGGCAAGTCCACCGTCGCCTGGAAGAAGATTGCCGGCTACAGCGACAAGATCACGGAGATCGAACTCAAAGGCAACGACCTGTACTTCATGAGCTATATCGACGCGCCGCGCAGCCGGGTCCTGAAACTCGATTTGCGGCAGCCTGAGCTGTCGCGGGCACAGGTCGTAGCATTGCCACCGCCAGATACGGTGCTGGAGCATTTTTCCCTGAACCGTGAAGCTTTGGTAGCCAGCATTCGCGAGGGAACGTCGATTGGCGTGCGTCTGTATGCGCCGGGCGACAGCAGTGGCCAGTCCATCGCCCTGCCCTTTGCCGGCGCCGCGGACGCGCATCCCGATCCAGCGCACGCCTACAAGGATGTGCTGTACACGCTCAGTGGCTGGACCGAACTGCCGCGAAGCTTTGTCTTCGACGGCAAGCATTCGCTGGAAGCGCCCTTGCGCTCCAAGGTGATCGGATCGCGCCTTACCGAGGTCGAGACCGTCGAGGTAAAGGCACCCAGCCACGACGGCACGCTGATCCCGATGACACTGCTGTTCAAGAAGGGTCTCCAGCGCGACGGCCGCAACCCGACCTTGTTGATCGGCTATGGTGCCTATGGTTTCTCGCAAACGGCGCATTATTCTCCATCGAACATGGTATGGCTCGAGCAAGGCGGTGTACTGGCTTACGCCAATGTGCGCGGCAGCGGGGTTCACGGCGACGACTGGTACAAGGCAGGCTTCAAGACCACCAAACCGAACACCTGGAAGGATGGCGTGGCCTGCGCCCGGTACCTGATCAAGGAAGGGTATGCCTCGCCCAGGACGCTGGCCGTGCAGGGCGGCAGCGCGGGAGGCATCTTTGTCGGACGGGCCGTCACCAGCGCACCGGAACTGTTTGCAGCGGCAATTTTCAGCGTGGGCATGATGGATACGATCCGCTCCGAGGAGAGCGCCAACGGCATTACCAACATTTCGGAATTTGGCAGCACGCGCGACGCGAAGGAATTTGCGGCATTGCTGGAGATGAGCACTTACCACAACATCATTGACGGAACGGCCTACCCGGCGGTCATGCTGGTCCATGGAATGAACGACCCGCGCGTTGACGTCTGGGAGAGCGGCAAGGCAGCCGCCCGGATGCAGGCCGCCACCAGCAGCGGCAAGCCGGTGTTGTTACGGCTGGACCTTCAAGCTGGCCACGGCATTGGTAGCACAGCGACGCAACGCTACGCTGAGTCGGCCGACATTTACAGTTTTCTGCTGTGGCAAATGGGGCGTGCCAAGCTCAGGCCCTGATAGCATTCCTCTTCATTCCGAAAGCACTTGATGCACTACCGTTTGCTGGGCCGCACCGGCCTTTACGTTTCCGAACTCTGCCTGGGCACCATGACTTTTGGCGGACAGGGTTTCTGGCAGGTGATGGGCGGTCTGTCACAGGAGGCGTCCACGGCCCTCGTCAAGCAGTCCTTTGACGCCGGCATCAACTTCATCGACACCGCCAACGTCTACTCGGTCGGGCAGTCCGAAACCATCACCGGTAATGCCATCAAGAGCCTGGGGCTGCCGCGAGACGAACTGGTGGTGGCAACCAAGGCAACTGGCGTCATGAAAGAAGGCTGCGTCAACTCACTTGGGCAATCGCGCTACCACCTGATGAACGAACTCGATGCCAGCCTGAAACGCCTGCAGCTTGATCACATCGACCTGTACCAGTTGCATGGCTTTGACCCGCTCACACCGCTGGAAGATGTCCTTTGCACGCTCAACGACATGGTGCGCTCGGGCAAGGTGCGCTACATCGGCCTGTGCAACATGGCGGCCTGGCAAATCATGAAGGCACTGGCCATCTCAGAGAAGAACCACTGGACCCGCTTTGAGAGCGTACAGGCTTACTACACGATTGCCGGGCGCGATCTTGAGCGCGAGGTGCTGCCGCTGCTGCAGGACCAGCAACTTGGCCTGATGGTCTGGAGCCCGCTGGCCGGTGGACTGCTCAGTGGCAAATTTTCTGCCGACGGAAGCGGACCCGAAGGAACGCGACGTGCCAGCTTTGACTTTCCGGTCGTCGACAAGCCGCGCGCCTTTCGCGTACTGGACGTAATGCGTCCCATCGCGCTGCGCCATCAGGTATCGGTGGCACAGGTTGCACTGGCCTGGCTGCTCAGCCGCAAACAGGTAAGCACGGTGATTCTGGGCGCCAGAACACCGGAACAACTGACAGATAATCTTGGCGCCAGCCAACTTGAACTTGACTCTGAAGACCTGAAGATCCTCGATGAGATCAGTGCCCTGCCGCCCGAATATCCGGGCTGGATGCTGGCACGTCAAGCCCAGAGTCGCGCCACACCACCAGTGAGGAAATGAACACATGAACGGTTCCATGATCACCATAGAGAGTCACGACGGCAAGTCCTTCGGCGGCTACCTTGCCCTGCCTCCCCTCGGACGCGGTCCGGGCCTGATCGTCATTCAGGAGATCTGGGGCGTTAACGCTCATATTCGTGCTGTGGCGGATCAATACGCACTTGACGGTTACGTGGTGCTGGCACCCGACATCTTCTGGCGTCAGGAGAGCGGTGTCGATTTGGCCTATGACGAAACCGGCACGCAGAAAGCCTACCAGTTGATGCAGGGGCTCAATGGACCGGACGCCGTAGCAGACCTTGTGACCAGCGCAGGGGCGCTACGCCAGCGCAGCGAAGTTAGCGGCAAGGTCGGCGTGGTCGGTTTTTGCATGGGTGGGCGCCTGGCCTACCATTTGGCTGCAACCGGCGTCGTGGATACCGCAGTCTGCTACTACGGCGGCGGCATTCAGAATCACCTCGAACTGGCGGGATCCATCAGCGTGCCCATCCTGTTCCACTACGCAGCACTGGACAACCACATCCCGCCCGCTGCTGTGACGGCGGTACAGGCCGCTTTCGAGGGGCATTCCAACGCAAACTTTCATGTGTACGAGGGTGCCGAGCACGGCTTTAATTGCTGGGGCCGGCCCATGTACCAGCAGAAAACCGCGGCACTGGCGCGCGGTCGGACACTGCAGTGGCTCTCAAGCCATCTGAGCTGATACGCCTGCTACTGCGACAGGATCCAGTCCGCCAGATTTTTCAGCGCCACCGGGTCCTTGGTGTTGATCACCTTGTGCTCTTCGTCGGCGCCATCTTCGTTCTTGACCTTGGGCGCGGTCGTCATCTGCTTGATCACCTTGTCCTGACCGTCGGCCTTGCCCTTGTACTTGAGGGCAATCTTTTTCAGTGCGGGTCCTGATTTGGTCTTGTCCACCGAGTGGCACTTCGAGCACTCATTTTTCTTGAACAGGGCTTGCGCCGCATCAACATCGACAGCGGCATGCGCTGGCAGCCAGGCAGCCAGAGCCAGCAGGGCCGCGCCACTGATAAGGGAGAGAGACAACTTCTTCATTTGGAACTCCTGAAAGCCCATGATTGAGCCTCAAGTACTCAACGCCGTGCCTGGACACACTGATGACCGCAGAAACGTTTGCTTACAGCCATTTACCTGGGAGCCGATCGAGCCCACAGCAAGTATGATGAAAACACGGCCAACCCACTTCAAGATCCATCACCATGTTTGACCATCTCCAGCCATTTCTCACCCACTGGGCCATCACTGCAGTCTCCCTGTGGATGGCAGGGCGCGTCTTCCAGGGAATTCGTTTCGCTGATGCGTCGTCGCTGATCTTCGCTGCGCTGCTGTTGGGCTTTGCCAACGCCATTGTCAAGCCCTTGCTGATTGTGCTAACCCTGCCTCTGACACTGCTTACCTTCGGTCTGTTTCTGCTGGTGATCAATGCGCTGATGATGATGCTCGTCTCGTCACTGGTACGCGGCTTCAAGGTATCGAGCTTCTGGACTGCTTTCTTTGCCAGTATTTTCATCTCCGTATTGAGTTTCCTGATTGACGCTTTTCTCATCAGCAGCAGCCCGTCCGAGACAATCCAGATGCCGCACAACGGCATCTGGCTCTAGCCACAGCAACTCCGATGCAGACTGAAGCGTCGGTCCGCACGGATCCGTTTGATTCTCTCAATGCCGAGCAGCGTCAGGCCGCCGAGCATGGTGTGGGCGAGCATGCGGCAGATGGGCGCGCACTGCTGATCATTGCTGGCGCTGGCTCGGGCAAAACCAACACGCTGGCCTTTCGTGTCGCCAGGCTCATCATGGATGGCGGTGATCCGCAACGCATCCTGCTCCTGACCTTTTCGCGCCGAGCCGCCAGCGAAATGGAGCGCCGGGTCGGCAACGTGCTGGGTCGACTGCTGGGGCTGGCCGCCGGACGTGGCCTGCCGGCGCTGCCCTGGTCTGGCACGTTTCACAGCGTGGCGGCACGCCTGTTGCGTGACTACGCGCCGCGCATCGGCCTGGATGAGTCCTTCACGATCCATGACCGGGGCGACTCCGAAGACCTGCTCAACCTCGTGCGCCACGGACTCGGTCTGTCCACCGGCAGAAAGCGCTTTCCCCAAAAAGGCACCTGTCTGTCAATCTACTCGCGTGTGGTGAACAGCCAGCGGCCGCTAACCGAAGTGCTGCAGCAGGTCTTTCCCTGGTGTGCGCAATGGGAGAGCGAGCTCAAGCAGTTGTTCGGCGCCTACGTGGATGCCAAAGCGGCACAGAACGTGCTGGACTACGACGACCTGTTGCTGTTCTGGTCCGAGATGATGGCCGACCCCGTCCTCGGTGTGGAGGTCGGCGCGCGCTTTGATCATGTGCTGGTTGACGAGTACCAGGACACGAATCGACTGCAGGCGACGATTGTGCGCGGGCTCAAGCCGAGCGGCAAGGGAGTAACCGCCGTTGGTGACGACGCCCAGAGCATTTACAGTTTTCGCGGTGCCACAGTGCGCAACATCCTGGATTTTCCGCAGCAGTTCAGCCAGGGCGTGCGCCTGGTCACGCTGGAGCGCAACTACCGGTCAACACAAGCGATTCTGGATGTCTCGAATGCCGTCATCGAACTCGCCAGCGAGCGCCATTCGAAGAAGCTCTGGACCGACAAGCCCGGCAGCACGCGCGCCCAGTTGATCGTGGTGAGCGACGAAGCCGAACAGGCGCGCTGGGTTGCGATCCGGATTCTGGAGCAGCGCGAAGGCGGGCTCCAGCTCAAGTCCCAGGCCGTGCTGTTCAGGACATCCTCGCACAGCGCGGCGCTGGAACTTGAACTGATGCGGCGTCAGATCCCCTTCGTGAAATTCGGTGGCCTGAAGTTTCTGGAGGCCGCGCACGTGAAGGACCTGCTGGCAATCCTGCGCTTCGCGCAAAATCCTCGCGGCCGCATGGCCGGCTTTCGCGTCGTGCAACTGATGGCCGGCATCGGGCCGGCGCTCGCCACGCGCTTACTCGACGCCATGACGCAATCAGCTGACCCCGGCGCCACACTCGCCTCGTTCCAGATGCCGGCCGGCTCCGCCAGCGAGTGGCAGGCTTTTGTGCAGATGTACCGCACCCTGCAGGCAGCGCAAACACCCTGGCCGGCCGATATGGAACTGGCCAAACGCTGGTACCTGCCACAGCTCGAACGCCTGCACGATGACCATGCGCAGCGTCGTGCCGACATCGACAATCTGGAGCGCATGGCCTCAAGCTACCCGAGTCGGGAGCGCTTTCTGAGTGAACTCACGCTGGACCCGCCGGAGGCGACCAGCGACCTGTCCGGTCCGGCGCACCGCGATGAAGATTATGTAATTCTCTCGACCATCCACTCGGCCAAAGGACAGGAGTGGACTTCGGTTCATGTGCTCAATGTGGTGGACGGATGCATCCCCTCGGACCTGAGCACCGGAACGCAGGATGAGATTGAGGAGGAACGCCGCCTGCTCTACGTCGCCATGACGCGCGCCAAGGAGCACCTGCATTTGCTGGTGCCGCATCGCTTCTACGTGACCCAGCAGGCAGTTCGGGGGGACCGTCACCTCTACGCGAGTCGCAGTCGCTTCATCCCGGACGCCCTGGCGGGGGAATTTGAAACCGTGGTCTGGCCGCCGAAGACCCCTGACATTTCAGGCGCGGCGGGCGGCGGCCCCGCCAGCATCCAGGTTCGCGAACGAACGCGCTCTGCCTGGCGTTGAGACGCGCTGCCGCCTATTTCTTCTTCGGCAAGTCGGCTGCTGCCGAAGCTTGAAGAAACAAGGCCGGATCAACCATGGCCCGATTCAGGCTCACCGACCAGTGCAGATGCGGCCCGGTCGCGCGGCCGGTGGAACCCACCTTGCCGATCAGGGCGCCGGCGCTGACCCTGTCGCCGGTCTTCACTTCGATCGCTGACAGGTGGCAGTACATCGTCAGCAGACCTGAACCATGGTCGAGCCAGACCGTATTGCCGTTGAAGAAATAGTCGCCCGTATCGATCACGACGCCGGAGGCGGCGGCCAGCACCGGCGCGCCCTGGGCAGCCGCAATATCCATTCCGCTGTGCGGACTGCGCGACTGTCCATTGAAGACACGCCGCAAACCAAAAGAACTGGAGCGTCGACCGCTGCTTGGCTGCAGCAGTTGCGAAGCCTCTGGCTGCACCTCGCTGAAGGTCGCCATCACCTGCGCCAGACGGACGCGCTCACGCTCATAGCGCGCCGCGTCATCGGCGGACAGGTCGACCTGTCCGGGCGCCACCTTCAGGCGTTGCTCGGCGTAGCGAAATGGCTTGATCTGAAAGCGCAGCACCGTCTCGCTGACCCCCGGGCGATTGACCTTCAGGTTTGCCGTGCCGGGCGCTGCCGACAGCGGAATACCAACCAGGGCTAGCCACTGCCCACTATCCTGAATCACCCACACCGGAACGCCGTTGAATGTGACCTGCGGCGCCTGCGCAGAGGCGCCGAGCTCAACTCTGGCAATGCCGCCCGGTGCAGCCCGAATTTGCGGCAATTCATCGGCGCCAGCGTGCGAGCAAAGCGTGCAGAAAATCAGCGCAA
>CAIYMN010000154.1 GCA_903927295.1 uncultured beta proteobacterium
AAACCGCTTTCCCGTCGGAGATTTCCCTATGCTGCGCCTTCTGGTCACCGCTGTCATGCTGCTTTCAAGCCTCAGTGCTTGTGACAAATTCCCGGGAAAGGCCGACAAGAAGGACGCTGTCGCCACCCCCGTCAAACTGGTCGTTGCACCCGAGGACGTGCTGACCATCCAGGCCAACGCCTTGTCGTCGGGTCCGGTCGTGACCGGGTCCATTCAGCCCGAGCGCAAGGCTGACCTGCGCGCCGAGATATCTGCTGTCGTGCTGCAGGTCCTCAAGGAGAACGGCGATGTGGTCCGTCGCGGCGATGTGTTGCTGCGATTGGATCCAACGTCCATTCGGGACAATCTGCAGTCGGCCGAGGCCAACGTCCGCAACGCGACCCAGGCCCTGGACCAGGCCGAGCGCAATCTGCAGCGCCTCAAAACGCTGCGCGACTCCGGCATGACTTCGCTTCAGGCGCTGGACGACGCCGAAGTCCGGTACAACGGTGCGCAAAGTGAGTTGTCGGCCTCCCGCGCGCGCGCCGTGCTGGCTCGCCAGCAGCTCGAACGTACCGTTGTGCGGGCGCCGTTTGATGGCGTCGTCAGCGAGCGCAAGGTGTCGGCCGGTGATACGGCATCGGTTGGCAAGGAACTGCTCAAGGTGATCGACCCGAGCAGCATGCGTTTTACCGGACGCGTATCAGCCGACAAGATCAGTGTCGTCAGCGTCGGGCAGACCGTCAGCTTTCGCATCAACGGTTACGTGGGGCGGGAGTTTCGTGGCAAGGTAACCCGTGTGGACCCGAGTGCAAATGACGTGACGCGTCAGGTTGAGGTGTTGGTTGGCTTCAGCGATATCAACCAGCCACGCGTCGCCGGACTGTACGCCGAGGGAGTTATTGAAGCGAGCAGTGCGAAGGCCGTGACGCTGCCGGAATCGGTGCTGGTGCGCGCAGGCGACAAGACGTCGGTTTGGCGCGTCAAGGCAAATACGATCAACCAGATCGACCTGACCTTGGGTGCGCGTGATCCCCGCACCGGGAATTTCGAAGTCCGTGGCGGCTTGACCGATGGCGACCTGATCGTGCGCAACCCGAGTTCGAGCTTCAAGAATGGTCAGAGCGTCGAACTGGTCAGTGCCAAGCCACCGGCTGCGGCAGCATCCGTCGCCAAGGGGGCGTAAGCATGTTTCTGTCGGACTTCAGCATCAAGCGGCCTACGCCGACCATCGTATTGATCATTGCCATGATGGCGCTGGGTCTGCTGGCCCTGAACAAACTTCGGGTAAATCAAAACCCGGACGTGGAAATACCCGGGATTCAGGTCTTTATTGCCTACCCCGGGGCGTCGCCGGATTCTGTGGAGCGTGAGATCGTCAACCGGTTGGAGAAGTCACTGCAAAGTGTTCCGGGCGCCACCGATGTCTACTCCACCAGCAGTGAAGGCAACGCCAGCTTCTGGATCGAGTTCTCGTTCAAGAAGAACATGATCGAGGCGGCAGACGATGTGCGTACCGTCATCTCCAGCGCCCGCTACAAGCTGCCGACCGAAATGCGCGAACCCGTGGTGCGACACTTCGACCCCGCAGCGCAGCCGATCATGAACATGGCCTTGTCGTCAAGTACGCAGAGCCACGCCGAAATTTCACGACTGGCGGAAGATGTGTTGGCGGACAAACTGCGCGGCATTGCGGGTGTCGCCACGGTCAACGTCAACGGTTCCCTCAAGCGGGAATTGTCTGTGCTGCTACGCGCCGGCAAACTGCGGGAATACAACCTGTCCGTAGGCGAAGTGGTGGCGGCTCTGCGCGCTGAGAACTCCAACGCCCCGGTTGGCAAGGTGCAGGGGCAGTTTGACGAGGAGAGTATCCGTCTGGTAGGGCGTATCGAGTCACCGCAGGAGTTTCAGAATATTGTGGTCAAGCGCTTTGGCGGCCAGATCGTGCGACTGGCTGATGTGGCCACGATCAGCGACGGCTTTGCCGATGTCAGCGGCTTCAGCATCCGCAGCGGCAAGCCCAATGTTGGCATATTTGTAACCCGCTCCCGTGACGCCAGTACCGTGAGCGTTGCCAATGATGTGCGCAAGCTCGTGAAGGAAATCAACACCGAATTCGACAAGGATCGTCCGGGCACCAAGCTCGAAATTACGCGCGACGGTGGCACCGACGCGCAGCGCAGCCTGAACAACGTCATCGAATCCCTCGTGTTGGGCGCGGTACTTACGATTTTTGTGGTCTATGCCTTCCTCAATTCCTGGCGCTCCACGCTCATAACCGCACTGAGCTTGCCCACATCCGTGATTGCCGCCTTCATTGCCGTCTGGTTGTGCGGTTTTACGCTGAATTTCATGACACTGCTGGGACTGTCGCTTGCCATTGGTGTGCTGATTGACGACGCCATCGTCGTGCGGGAAAACATCGTGCGACATATGCAGCGCGGCTCGGATCGTCGGACTGCATCCCTCGAAGGTACAGCCGAGATTGGTCTGGCCGTCGCCGCGACGACGTTTTCCATCATTGCCGTATTTGTTCCAGTGGCCTTCATGCCCGGGGTCTCGGGCGAGTGGTTCCGCCCCTTCGCACTGACCGTGACCTGTTCAGTGCTCGTCAGTCTTGGGGTGTCGTTCACGCTCGACCCGATGCTTTCCGCCTATTGGGGTGATCCGCCAGACCATCACAGCGCACCGAAGAAGGGGCTCAGCGCGGTGCTGGCACGCTTTAATGCATGGTTTGACCATCAGGCCGATCGCTACGGCAATGTGATTGCCTGGGCGCTACATCACCGCCGCTGGATGGCCGTCATCGCCCTGCTGAGTCTGGTTGCTTCGGTGGTCTTGCAGGCGACAGTGGGTGGCTCCGAGTTCTTGCCCAAGAGTGATTCCGGTAACCTGTTGATCGAAGTACGCACGCCATCTTCCTCCTCCGTGGAATACGCCCGTCTCAAGATGGAACGCGCAGCCGAGTTGGCACGGGCTATCCCGGAAACCAAGGAGACCAACAGCAATGTCTCGGCCAGCGGCGGGCGCATTTACGTGGACATTGGCAAACGCAACACGCGGGTCCGCAGTGCCAAGGAAATTGCGGCTGAGTTGCGCGAAAAGGTGCGCACTCTGGTGGGCGCCGAGTACACGGTGCTCGATGACCTGAACAACGGGGCGCGCAAGCCGATACAGATCGACTTTACCGGGGTGGATTCGCGCAAGTTGCTGGAGATCACCAGTGCCTACATGGACAAGTTACGCATGGTGCCGGGCGCGGTTGATGTCGGACTGTCCCAGCAGGACCCGAAAAAGGAACTCAGGATTGAACTGAATCGCGGTCTGGCGAACTCCATGGGCATTTCGGCCAACGATGCTGCGCAGGCCCTGCGTGTGGCGTTTGCTGGCATTGAAGTCGGCGACTGGGTGGACCCTACGGGTGAGACGCGCGACGTGGCGGTGCGCCTGCACCCGGACGACCGCGTCAGCAAGGAGAGCATCGAACGTCTGCCGATCGCCGTGGCCGGGACCAACCTGATGGTGCCGCTGGATCAGATTGCGACGATCACCATGGGTAAGGGACCGTCGGGGATTGAACACGCCAATGGCAAGCGCAACATCACGGTGTCGGCCAATGCCCAGGGTCGCTCCAATGGCGAGGTGACCGAAGATGCCATGAAACTTGCCAAGACCTTTGACTATCCACCCGGCTACGGACTCTCTCTCGGCGGCGCCGGGCAGGATCAGAAAGAACTGTTCACCGAGATGTCGATTGCGCTCGTTTCCGGTATCGGTCTCATGTACCTGATTCTGGTAATGCAGTTTGGCTCGTTCACGGCGCCGCTGGCGGTGATGCTGTCGCTACCGCTGTCGCTCATCGGCGTGGTGCTGGCGCTGCTGCTCACCCGTGGCACACTCAATCTGATGAGTTTCATCGGCATCATCATGCTGATGGGATTGGTAGCCAAGAACGCGATTTTGCTGCTGGATGCCGCGCGCAAGCGCGAAGCCCAGGGTGTGGACCGCGAAGAGGCGTTGATGCATGCAGGCCGGGTGCGCCTGCGGCCCATTCTGATGACGACCTTCGCCCTGATTGCGGGTATGTCTCCGGTAGCGCTGGGGCTAGGCGAGGGCGGCGAGTTTTATCAACCGTTGGCGGTGGCGATTATTGGCGGCACCATTACGTCCACGCTTTTGACGCTGCTTGTGGTGCCGACCTTCTATGACAGCATCGAGATCGCTCGGGACCGGGCGATTGCCAAGTTCCACCGGCGTGCACAAGTCCGTAACCCGGCGCTGGCCTTCATACAGACTTTCGCGGAAGCGCTATTGGCCCTGATCCTGCTGCGCTGGTTTTATCGCCTGCTCCGTATGGCGGCTAGCTGGATCAAGAACCGCACTCCCGGTCGCGCCGCTTGACCCAAGACAGGGCGCCCATCATCTCATCAGGACAGACCAGGCGATGGCATGGCCGAAAAATGCATCAACCAAAAAAAAGGACCGCCAGTTGGCGGTCCTTTTGCTCTGCGAAAAACTGCGGTCAGAACTCGTAACGAGCGGTGAGACGAACCGAGCGCGGTGACTGGAACGAAGTCGGGTTGCCGTAGTTCAGGCTGACCCGACCCGGGGCACCAACTGTCGTTGTCCCACGGCTGAAGTCGTTGATTTCATTGAGCTCGCTGGGCTGCTGCGCATTGAAGATATTGAACACGTCAGCCTGCAGCGTCAGCTTGTTCTTGCTGCCCATATTCATGGTGTAGGCTGCCTGCACGTCCAGCGTGTGGTTCCACGGTGTACGACCTTCGCTGCCACGGTCACCCAGCACGGTAACGCCGGCAGAGTTCAGGTAGTAGTAGGTAGAAGCCACTGTGTAGTTGGCCGCACCGCCCGGTGTGGTGCTCGGAACAAACCCGATCCGGCTCAAGGGGCGACCTGAAGTGGAGTTCAGGTTGGCACCAAGGCGGAAGTTCTCGGTGACGCCGTAGGTACCAAACAGCTTGATCGCATGCGTGCGGTCATTGGGTAGATAACCATCAGAGCCATGGGTGAAGGTGCCAAAGTCGAAGTCCTGGCTGACGCCGGCGTCTTCCTGGTTGATGGTCGAGTTGACATAGCCTTCAGCCGTGCCCTTGCTGCGCGAGTAGGTGTAGGAACCCGCCAGACCCCACTTGCCATCAAACGCCTTCTCGAACGAGAACTCCAGCGCGTCGTAGGTCCGCGTGTAAAGTGCCAGACCGGTTGCAGCACCCGGAATCGTGACAGGAACCAGAACTCCGTCGTTCTTGGCATCCATCATCAGGCTGACGTCGCGGCCGGGATTGACCAGTTGGCAACCTGCCATCGTGCCAGGGTCAAAGCTGGGGTAACCATTGGCCTTCATCCAGATACCAACGGATGCCGGATCGCACCAGTCGTCCATACCGTTGTTGATCTTGCGGTGTGTGTACTTTACGCCCGCTGTCCAGCCCTTGGCGATGGCCTTCTGGAAGCCCAAAATGTACTCGTCCTGCGACATCGGGCTCAGGTTGATGTCGGCAATGGTTGCGGGCAATGCAAGCGCGCCATCGCTAACCACCGTTGTCGATCCAATTTGCACCAAATTGAGTGGCTTGGCCGTAACAGGATCCCGTCCAGTGAACGTATAGAACGCCTCTGTCGATTTCTCACCGCGAGTAGCGCGGATGTTCGTGTTCGAAGCGACGGGGATGAAGTAGCGACCCGCATTGCCATACACCTTGAGTGAAGAATCGCTATTCAAGTCCCAGGAAAAGCCCACACGCGGTGCCAGCAGATTGTCTTTCTTGATAAAGCTTTCGTTGTCGCCGTTCATGTTATTGAACGACTCCCAGCGAAGACCGCCATACAGCAGCAGGTTCTTCTGAATCTTCCAACTGTCCTCGACGTAAAAGGCTTTGTTCTCCACTGCATAGACACCACTGGTGCTGTTGGCCTCCCGCAGACGCACATAGAGAGTGTCTTTCGGCAGGACTACGCCTTTTACTGCGCTTACACCATTGGATATGAATTCGCGGAAGTATTGACCGCCGGAATACGATGATCCACCGGCTTCAGCAGAAACAAATTTCTGATTGTCGATACCGGCACGGATGGTGTGATTGCCCAGGGTGTAGTCCAGATCAAAGCGGTTGGAGGTGCGGGTGTCGCTGTCGGTCGGCGGTGCCGCAGGGTCGCGGCCGGGCAGACCCGGGAATGGCTCATTCCAGCAACCGGCGTAAGTCGTGCCCGGAAGAACATAGACGGTCGGGCAATTCGCGCCAGCGGTGCGCGCACCTGTGGTCAACGGTTGCTGGTAGTTCACGCGTCCGACCAGTGCCGATACCGTGAGATTGTCTGTCAGGTAACCCGTGTATTTGCCAATCGTGACATCGCCGCCATAGGTCTGGGTGCTGGATTTTCCAGCGCCATCATGGCTGGTGCTGTAGGCCGCAGCATTGGTGTAGTCAACAATCCCGATCTCTTTCTTGTTGTTGATCGCGGTGAGTTCGAAGCGGTGCATGTCGTTGGGTGTGAAGTCAAGCTTGAGCAAGCCATTGGGCTTCGTCGAATTCAGGGTTGTGCTCTGATTTTGACCGAATTGGTCGGTGGTGTTATTGGTGGCTTCAACCAGGCCAAAAATGAAGAGCTTGTCCTTGATGATTGGGCCACCGCCATAGACGTTGGTGCTGAAGGTCGACTTCGTATCGGCCGCACCGAAGTAGGTGTAACCCTTGCCAGCAGCCTCTGGCTCGTTATCCTTGACGTTTTGCCCCTTGGAACGCAGTGAGGCTGGCTCCCAGTACATCGACACGCCGCCCTTCCATTCGTTGGTGCCGCGTTTGGTGGCCAGGCTGATCACACCGCCGAGCGAGCGGCCGTATTCAGCGCCATAGCCGCCGGTCTTGATCTGCTGCTCTGCGATTGCATCAAAAGGCAGGTTGGCATAGGACAGAAAATTGCGGATGTTGGTCACGTCGTAACCATTAATGTAGTAGCCGTTTTCGGCTACCGATGCGCCGCCGAACGAGGGAATACCGCCGTCACCCAGACCGGCGTCACCCTTGACCACGCCCGGAGCCAGCAAGGCTACTGCGTTGACATTGCGCGGCACGGGCAGACTCTGCAATTGCTCTTGCGTGAAGACCGTATTGGATTCAACGCTGGCAACGTCAATGGCTGAGCGTGTGCGGCTGCCGGTCACCTGAACCTGTTGCAGCGTGGTGCCACCCAGCACGACCTGCGTGCCAGAACCAATTGATACGGTGACTTCCTGCTTTTCTCCGCCCGAAGTAACCGTGTAGCGACCGGGTTGCAATTTGGCTAGACTGAATTTGCCGCTGGCATCCGTCTGCACCTGGCGCGTGGAGCCGGTTTCCATACTTGTCACGGTCACCGTGCTGCTGGCCTTGGCTTGACCGTACAGGGTACCTTCGGAGCTTTGCGCCAGCGCGACCGACGACAACATCAAACCGACCGCAAGTGACAGGGATGTGCGACGCCAAGCCTGCGCCTGCCGATGAGTATGTTTGGAAACGCGCTCGCTAAAAATCATAGATATCTCCAAAATGTTACAAGAAGGTAAGCGGGTGGGCAACACACATTGACGGTGCTGTCGCCTCGGTGGCAAGAATTCGCCGTTATGACTTTTCCGACTGCTGCCAGCGGTGCGGCAGCAATTCT
>CAIYMN010000155.1 GCA_903927295.1 uncultured beta proteobacterium
ACGGTAACCCTTGGTCAGATTACCCCAAGGATCGACTGGATGACGGCCTTCGCCGGTCTTGCCCTCACCACCGCCATGGGGGTGATCCACCGGGTTCATGACAACGCCGCGAACGGTTGGGCGAATACCCATCCAACGCTTTACACCAGCCTTGCCGAGCCGGCGCAGGCTGTGCTCTTCATTGGCCACCTGGCCCAGCGTCGCACGACATTCAATGTGAATCTTGCGAACCTCACCGGAGCGCATACGGATCTGAGCGTAGGTACCCTCACGTGCCAGCAGTGTGGCGGAGGCTCCAGCCGAGCGAACTGTTTGCGCGCCCTTGCCTACCTGCAGTTCCACGCAATGCACGATCGAGCCCACTGGAATGTTGCGAATCGGCAAGGTGTTGCCAACCCGGATCGGCGCTTCGGCGCCGCTCATGATGGACGCGCCAACTTCAAGACCGCGTGGCGCGATGATGTAACGACGCTCGCCATCGGCATAGCAAACCAGGGCAATGTGGGCTGAGCGGTTCGGATCGTATTCAATACGCTCCACTTTGGCCGCAATGCCGTCCTTGTTGCGCAGAAAGTCAACGACACGGTAATGGTGCTTGTGACCGCCACCTTTGTGGCGCGTTGTGATGTGACCATTGTTGTTGCGGCCAGCATGCTGAAACTGGGGTTCCAGCAGTGCAGCAAAGGGCTCACCCTTGTACAGGTGGTCACGCGAGATCTTCACCACGCCACGACGGCCCGGTGAAGTTGGTTTCATTTTGATAACAGCCATGATTACGCAGCCTCCCCACCGAGGTTGAGCTCTTGTCCTGGCTTCAGCGTCACATAAGCCTTGCGAATGTTGTCGCGCCGGCCAACCGACTTGCCGAAACGTTTGGTCTTGCCCTTGGTGTTCACTACCGACACACCTTTGACCTCAACCTTGAACATCAACTCCACAGCGGCTTTGATTTCATACTTGGTAGCGTCCTGCAGGACCTTGAAAGTCACCGCATTGCTCTTTTCGCCGATCATCGTTGCCTTTTCGGAAACGATAGGAGCGACCAGAACCTGCATCAGACGACCTTCTTCAAACTTGGAAGTATTTGGACCGTGACTCATGCGAACATCTCCTTGAGTTGATCCATGGCCGCCTTGGTGACCAGCACCTTGCGATAGTGAACCAGCGACACCGGATCGGCATAACGGGGCTCCACCACCAGAATATTCACCAGATTGCGGGATGCCAGGTACAGGTTCTCGTCAACTTCGTCGGCGATCACCAGTACGGATTCGAGATTCATGGCCTTGAACTTGGCCGCCAGAATTTTGGTCTTGGGCGAATCAACCTTGAGCGAATCGACAACCGCCAAACGACCTTCTCGCGCCAGCTGGGACAGAATTGACGCCATGCCTGCACGGTACATCTTCTTGTTGATCTTCTGGGCAAAATTCTCATCCGGCATGTTCGGAAATATCCGACCGCCGCCGCGCCATAAAGGCGAAGAAGTCATACCGGCACGAGCGCGACCGGTCCCCTTTTGCTTGAAGGGCTTCTTGGTCGAATGGTGCACTTGCTCGCGATCCTTCTGGGCGCGTGTGCCTTGACGGGCATTGGCCTGGAAAGCGACCACGACCTGGTGCACCAGATCTTCGTTATACGCACGACCAAATACGGTTTCCGGCGCTTCAAATTTCGAAGTAGCCTGGCCTTGGTCATTCAGGAGTTCGAGCTGCATCAGTTCGCCCCTTTCGTCTCATTGTTTGCCGCCTTGACTTTGACAGCAGGACGCACTGTTACAAAACCACCAGCCGACCCCGGTACGGCACCACGGATCATGAGAAGCTGACGAGCTTCATCAATCCGGATCACGTCGAGGTTTTGCGTGGTGACAGTGTCAACACCCAGATGTCCGGTCATGCGTTTTCCAGGGAATACGCGGCCCGGGTCCTGCGCCATACCGATGGAGCCAGGGACATTGTGCGAACGGCTGTTACCGTGCGACGCCCGCTGCGAACTCATATGGTGACGCTTGATCGTCCCAGCAAAGCCCTTGCCAATGGTTGTGCCCTGCACGTCGACCTTTTGACCCACCGCAAACACAGCAGAAACCGGCACCGTGGCACCGGCCTTGTATTGGGCAGCGACATCAGCGGTCAAGCGGAATTCCTGAATGATTTCGCCAGCTTCCACACCGGCTTTGGCAAGATGACCAGCTTCTGGTTTGGTGACGCGAGACGCTTTGCGCGCGCCGAAGGTTAGTTGCAAGGCAACGTAGCCATCATGCTCTTGGGTTTTGACTTGGGTAACTCGGTTGTTTGATACATCCACCACCGTGACAGGGATGGTATCCCCCTCATCGGTGAACAGGCGCATCATGCCAACCTTGCGGCCCAACAACCCTAAGGAGTTGCTCAGACTCATTATTTTCTCCGTAACTCTCACCGCGGCAGCTTCAATTGGCTACAGCGTTTTTGCGTGAGAGACTGTTAATAAAACCCTACTGAAAATGCAGACACCGTTTCAGCAGAGCCGATCATTGTATCCCGATCCGACCAGCCATGCAAGCACTGACGTCGCTTACTGCAGTTTGATTTCCACATCCACGCCAGCGGGCAAATCAAGCTTCATCAGTGCATCAACCGTCTTGTCCGTTGGGTCAACGATGTCCATCAATCGCTGATGCGTGCGGATTTCAAACTGGTCCCGACTGGTCTTGTTGACGTGCGGCGAACGCAGAATATCAAAACGCTTCATCCTGGTTGGCAAGGGAACTGGGCCTTTGACGATGGCGCCTGTTCGCTTGGCAGTGTCAACAATTTCAGCGGCAGACTGATCAATCAGTTTGTAGTCAAAAGCTTTCAGCCGAATACGGATTTTTTGTTTGGTAGCCATATATGTTCCTGTTAAGCAATGATCTTGGCAACCACACCAGCGCCGACCGTCTTGCCGCCTTCACGGATCGCAAAACGCAGGCCTTCTTCCATCGCAATCGGGTTGATCAGCTTCACGGTGATCGAGACGTTGTCGCCCGGCATCACCATTTCCTTG
>CAIYMN010000156.1 GCA_903927295.1 uncultured beta proteobacterium
GTCAGTTTTGAATCGGCATAACCTCCAAAAGTGGGTCAGTTTTCAGTCGGCATCAACAGTACAGACGCGCCGCAGGGTTCGCGCAGGCGCCCCCAGCAATGCCACTTCAGCCGAGTTCTCGCGCTTCGCCTCAGTGAGCTCGACCCGAATCAGGTTCCCTTCAGGCTGACCTTGCGAGCAGTCCATCTACGCGAATCAGAGAATCCTGAACGCTGACTTGATCAGTTTGCGAACCATGGGTGGCACTTCGCCAGCCTTGAACAGGGTGGCAGCAAACGAAAACTGGGTTCGGACAACGCCGCGCTCATGGCTGAATGTCCTGAATCCATAGTGCCCGTGGGCGTTGCCAATACCCGAGTTGTTGACACCACCAAACGGCAGATTGCCGTGCAGAAACTGCATCAGGGAGTGGTTGACGCAGGCGCCACCCGATGCAGTACGGGTGAGCACCTTGTCGATATTTGCATCGTTCTGGCTGTAGATGTACAAGGCCAGCGGTTTGGGGCCAGCGTTGACACTGGCGATGACCTCATCGATCTGGCTGTAGCCAATCACCGGCAACAACGGACCAAATATTTCTTCATCCATGATGCGGGCATCGGCCGCAATGGTGTCGAGCAAAGTGGGCTGAATAAAGCACGTTCCGCCCACTGCACCACCTCCGACCAGGGTCCTGGCGCCGCGCACGTTGGCGTCATCCAGCAGTGCCTTGACACGCGCCGTATGCCGTGCATTCACGATATGCGCCAGATGCGGGCTGGCTTGCTGGTCTGTCAGAGTGGTGCCGTAGGCCCTTGTCAGTTCTTCGCGGCAGCATTCAACCCATCGGTCCTTGACGCTCTCGTGCACATAGACGTAATCCGGCGCAATGCAGGTCTGCCCGGAATTGGCAAATTTGGCCCACATGATGTTGCTGGCCGCCAGTTTGAGGTTGGCGCTGGCGTCAACAATCGTCGGACTCTTGCCACCGAGTTCCAGGGTGACGCTGGCCAGGTTCTTGGCTGCCGCCGCCATGACAAATTTGCCTATGGCCGGGCTGCCTGTGAAGAAGATGTGATCAAACGGCAACTCCTGCAGGGCCTGCGCGACATCGGCCTCGCCCTCGAAGATGGCGACCTCGTCTTCAGCGAAGACTTCCCGGACCACCCTGGCTATCAGGGCTGACATATGCGGCGTCAACTCGGATGGTTTCAAAATTGCCGTGTTGCCCGCTGCTATCGCCGAGACCAGGGGCCCCAGGGTGAGATTGATGGGGTAGTTGAAGGGACCAATGATCAGACAGCGTCCCCGTGGCACATATTGCACGTAGCTGCGGGTGCCCAGGGTCAGCATGGTCGGCCAAACGCGCTTTGGCTTCATCCACTTCCTGAGGTTGGCGATGGCATCGTTGGCCTCGACGCAAATTGGCAGTATTTCAGCCAGATCAACCTCACCCGGGGGTTTCTTGAAGTCCGCGTAGGCCGCGGCATACCACTCATCCGAGCGGGCGATCACGACGTCGCGCAGTTTGCGTATCTTGGCAATACGCTCGTCAGCGGTGGAACTTCTCAGCCGCAAGGCGGTCGCCGCCTGACGCTCGAATACTTCTCTCATTCTGGCTTTGAGTGAGCCAGGTTCCTGTGCGATGACGGTCATGGATGTCTCCGGTTAATGAGCTACTTGGTGACAATGGAAAAATTCCCGGGTGCCTTGTCAATCAAGGTGAAGAAGCGTACCAGATCAATCTTGCTGCCATCAATCCTGAGGTCATCGCTCAGTAGCGTGTCCTTGACACCGGCGGTGCCAGCCATCATTTTGATGAAAATCGGCTTGGTCAGCGTCAGTGTGGCGTTCGCATCGGTGGCGGGCGCAGCCTTCTTGAAATGCAGCACCGCGTTCTCGATCCACAAGACGTAAGACTCCTTCTTGTCGGAGAGCACCAGATTGACCTTCAAGTCCTTACCCTCGGCAGCAGGACCATCCAGACCGGCAGCCATGGCTTCCAGGAATCGTTCAACCGGCGTCTCCATCAGCATATCGATGACAAACGACCGATCAACGCCCTTTTTCGGTGGGCCGTTGCGCAGCTCGGCTGCCGCGCTCAGGTAGCTGTTGCGCCAGGTTGCGGCCTCGGACATATAGCCCATCTGGTCATAGGTGCGGGCCAGCAACTCCTTCGCGGCCTTGCTGTCCGGTGCACCGAAGACAGCGTGATTGAGTAGTTCGGCCGCCCACCGGTAGTCGCCCTTGTCGAATGCAGTCTGTGCCGCTGCCACCGCCTTGTCGGCGCCACCGATCAGCTCCAGATAGTGCTTGGCCGACTCCTGCGGCGCCAGCGGATTCAGGTTGGCAGGGTTGCCGTCATAGGCACCGAGGTAGAGCTGGTAGACGGCCTTGACGTTATGGCGCAGGTCGCCGTAATAGCCGCGGCTGCCGGGGTAGGTTGAGAGCGACTTGGGCAGCTTGACCATGTCGGCGATTTCGCGTGGCGTGTAGCCGGCGTTGGCCAGGCGCACGGTCTGGTCATGCGTGTACTTGTAGACATCGCGATGCTTGGTGATGAATTCGGAGATGCGCGCCTTGCCCCAGACCGGCCAGTTGTGCTGCCCGACGTAGATCTCGGTATCGGCCATCTGTTCGAGAGCGTCTTGCATGTAGGTCGCCCAGCGCAGGGCGTCACGCGCCTTCGCGCCGCGCACCGGCAGCAGGTTATGCATGGTCTGGGACAGGTTCTCAGCGCCGCCGTACAACTTCTGGTCCGGGATCGAGAAGGTCAGTTCAGCCGGCGCCTCGGCACCCGGCACATTGTGGAAGACAAAGCGCACACCGTCCAGCGTCAGTTCCTGTGTCGGCTGCGTAATCAATTGGGTTGGCTGCAAAATGCCGACACCGCCATAGGCCACGTTCTTGCCCAAGCCGGTGTCGACCAGTCCCTTCGGTGAGCGCTCCAGGTCCTTGCCGAACTGGTACATGGAACGCCGCCCCATGGCAGTACCGACCAGGATGTTCTCACTGGTCGCCTCTTCCATGAAGCCCTCGGAGGCAATGACCGGGATCTTGCGATCGGCGATTTCCTGGACCGATGCCACCCCGAGCGCACCGCCGAAGTGGTCGGCGTGACTGTGCGTGAAGACGATGGCTGATACCGGCTTGTTGCCAAGGTGCTTGCGGGCAAAGGCCATGGCCGCCGCGGCGCTTTCGCGGGCGGTCAGGGTGTCCACCACGATCCAGCCAGTCTTGCCTTCGATCAGCGTGATGTTCGCGATGTCGAAGCCACGCAGCTGATAGACCCCATCGGTGACCTTGAACAGCCCTATCTGGGCGTTCAGAATAGCATGCCGCCAGAGGCTCGGGTTGACCGTGTCAGGCGCCTTGCCGTCGATGAACTTGAAGGCGTCGAAGTCGACCAGCACGTTGCCATCGGCCCCCAGGATCTTGCCTTCGGGGCGTGCAATAAAGCCGCGTTTGGCGTCATCGAAATCCTGCGGGTCGTCGAGTTTCAGCTCGGTCGCGAACTGTGCATTGACTTTCAGCGTTTCGACTGTGACATCGCCAGCCGCGCCGCCCACGCCGGCGGTTTTGCTGCAGCCGCTTGCCAGCATGAAAAGCGCTGTCATCAGCGCAAAGCCTAATTTCTTCATAAGGTGTTCTCCTCGTTGTCTTGAAAATTCCATCTATCCAAATTTCAGCTTGCCCGAATCAGGTCCGCGCACTTCTCCGCAATCATGATCGTCGGCGCGTTGGTGTTCCCGCCAATCAAGGTCGGCATGATGGAAGCATCCGCCACGCGCAAGCCTGCTATGCCTCTGACGCGAAGATTCGCGTCAACCACCGCCATCGGGTCGCCATCGGGGCCCATCTTGCAGGTGCCGACCGGGTGGTACTGGGTGTCGGCACGATTGCGAATGTCCTGCTCCATGCCAATCGGGTCGTCAATGCTTGACGCATACAGCATCTTGCCGCGTATCGGATCAAAAGGTCTGGATTCGATAATGCGTTGTTGCATTTGGCCACCCTTGATCAACAGTTGCACATCGCGCTCGTCTGACAGGAACCTGGGGTCTATCAGTGGTGCCGCGTGAGGGTCGGCACTGTTCAGTTCAACCACTCCCCGACTGTACGGTCGCAATACATCGACATGGCAGGAAATACCGTGGCCCATGTGCATGGTGCGCGCGTGGTTGTCAACAATGGCAATCACAAACACAAGTTGTAAGTCCGGTCTTGCAACTTCCGGTGCAGAGCGCATGAATGCGCCAGCCGTCGCAATCGAACTGGTGACCATCCCGGAGCGATTGTTCCTCCATTGCATCATGGCGCCGGCCATCTTGACTGAGCCGCGTAGCGAGACTCCGATCGTGTCGGTGCTGCTGGGAACGCGCCAGGTCTGAACGTAGTCAATATGGTCCTGAAGATTCTTGCCGACACCTGGCAGGTGCTGCACAACGGGTATGCCAAATTTTTGCAGTTCTCCCGGCGCGCCAATTCCCGACAGCATCAGCAACTGCGGCGAACCGAAGGCACCGGCGCAAACAATGACCTCCCGTCGTGCGCGCACATTGTGAAGCTGGTTGTCCTGGTAGAAAGAAACGCCGCTGGCACGTCGGCCTTCAAGGGTCACCTTGGCCGAGACTGCATGGGTGATGACTTTCAGGTTGGGCCGCGACAGGTGCGGTGTCAGATAGCCCTTGGCGGCGCTGCAGCGTTCGCCGTTCTTCTGGTTAACCTGGTAGAGAAATGCACCATCCTGTTCAGCCCCGTTGTAGTCCGGGTTGAGAGCCAGACCGTTGAGCTCAGCCGCTTCAAGAAATAGCTTGTTCAC
>CAIYMN010000157.1 GCA_903927295.1 uncultured beta proteobacterium
GGATGGCCGGCCAACGGCCAGCCCTGGAGGGTTTCACTTCAAAGCTTCAGGGCTTCAATCAACAGCTTTTCGCCGTCGAGCCTGACCTGGACCGACTTGCCGAAGATCTGCGCAGGCAGCGGCGTCTCGGCAGTGCGGTAGATGCCGGCGATGGCGACCAATTCGGCCTCCATGCTGGAGGCAAAAATGCGCGCATCGGCATTGCCACGCGCGCCGGCGATGGCCTTGCCACGCAGCGGCGCATAGACATGGATATTGCCATCGGCGATCACTTCAGCGCCATGATTGACCAGCGCCAGCACGATCAGATCGGCGTCCCTGGCATAGACCTGCTGGCCTGAGCGCAAGGGCTTGTCGATGATCATCGTTCGGGCGACTGCAGGCGCTTCCACGCTGGCCTGGGCCAGGGGCGGGTTGCGCGGTGCTTCAGGTCGGGAAGGCGCATCGGACTGCGGCGCCGCAGCCAGACCCAGGGCAATCGCTTGCTCCCGTTCGGCTGGATTGGCACCGAGCACCGCGACCGGTTGCATCCGGTAGGCGCGCAACAGCAAGATGACCGCGGCCAAGTCGACATCGGCGACCCACTCGACCAGACTCAGCTGCCCCGACTCGATGCTGACCGGCACTGCCGCTGCCGGCCTCGACATTTGCGTCAGATCGATCAGCACCGGGTCATGGCTGAAGACCTCGGGCGTATCGCCCAGCTTGCGGCTCAATTGGCCGGCCAGCTCGGCCAGATCGGCAGATTTCAAGATCACCGCCAGCAAACTCAGAGAACTGTCTTTCAACTCGAAACCATCGTCGGACTTCTGCGCTGAACGCCCTGTTTGTGCCTGAGTCATTGCCGTTGTCATTGTGCAAAAGTCAGCCATCTTAGCCGCCAGCCGCATGAGCCGGATTTGCCAGCGAATCACGAGCGCCTTGACGCCGGCCAATTTCCGGGTTACCGACGAATTACAGGCTGCGCCGAGTCGCGACGGCTGATTCAGGCCTGAAACAGGACTTCCCGACACCGGCTTATCCCCCTTTTCGATGGCCGTCAAGTACCTTCAGAAAAAACAATTCAAGGTCCTGGAACTAGTAAGTATTCGGTGAACCCATAGGCTGATGTAGAAACTTCTGGACACAGTAATCTTTTTCCTTTACCGTTGCACTGGTGCGTGCAATCTTCGATCTCCCCGACACCACGACCATCTCAAAGGCCGTCCTTGCCGCACCGCCGCCGCTCTTCTCTGAGGTGTTCATTACGATCACCAAGCAAGAGCAGATCGAATTAAAGTCGGCGGCCAAGCGGTGGCAGGGACTTCACCGCAAGGCGGTGGCCCGATGCGAGCAACAAGAATATCGTCACGACCGCATCGTGCGCGAACTCAAGGCCCAGGCCCTGGCTTCCAATGCCGCCTTGCAGGCCAAGCTGGACTTGGCTCTGGCTCAGGTCCGGGATCTGCAAAAGCGTCTCTTCTCCACCAAGAGCGAGCGAAGTAAACCCAGCGAGAGTCGCTTGACTGCAGCGACTTGCCGTTCGCGCGGACAGCAGCCCGGTACGATCGGCCATGGCCGCACCATGCAAGCCCAACTGAGCGAGCGGCACGAGGATATTGTTCTGGACAAGGAGAAGGCGCAGTGCCCCGAGTGCGGCCTGGCCTTCAAGGAATTTGCAGGCACCGAAGACGCACAGATCTTGGAGATCGAGGTCAAGGCCTATCGGCGTGTCATTCATCGCCACCGCTATTGGCCAACATGTCAATGCGGATGCGTCAGCGGGATCGTCACGGCGCCCAGTCCCGCACGCCTCATTCACCGAGGCAAGTTTGGCATCTCAGTGTGGGCCAGCGTGCTGCTGGACAAGTTCGCCTATGGTCGCCCCAGCCAGCGCCTGCTGCAGGACCTGGCCGATCACGGCCTGAACATGGCGCCAGGCACTCTGGCCGGCGGACTGCAGGCTATAGCGCCCTTGTTCGAGCCCCTGGACCAAGCGCTGCTGTCCAAGCTTCGGGCCGAGCCCTATTGGCACGCCGATGAAACCCGCTGGGCTGTCTTTATCGATGTGTTGGGCAAGGTCGGACATCGCTGGTACATGTGGGTGTTTCAGTCATGCTCCGTGATTCACTACGTGGTCGACCCGTCGCGCGCAGCAGAAGTGATCATGACCGAATTGGCCGGGGTCGACAAGGGCATCATCAGCTGTGACCGCTACTCCGGATACAAGCGCTTCGCCCGCCTGAACCCCGGGGTGGTGCTGGCTTTTTGCTGGGCTCATCAACGACGCGATTTCTTGGAATTGGCCAACTCGTATCCTGAGAGCCAAGCTTGGGCGCTGCAGTGGGTCGACAGGATCGGGCGCTTGTATCACCTCAACAATCTGCGTCTGAAGACCGATATCGCCAGCTCCGAGCGCGTGAGTGCTCAGATGACGCTGGCGCAGGCGGTGCAGCAGATGGGCACAGATTGCGCAGCCGAGGTGTCCGATCACGAGACCTTTCCTCCCGCCGCAAAGGTGCTGAACAGCTTAACCAAACACTGGAGTGGCTTGACCGTTTTTGTCGACTGTCCATGGGTCGATATGGACAATAATGCGGCCGAACGCAGCATGCGCTCTCCAGTCGTTGGAAGGAAGACCTTTAACGGCTCAGGCTCGCCGGACGCAGCAGAATTGGCTGCCACGATGTACAGCCTATTTGCCACCATGAAGCTGTGGGGCCTGAACCTGCGAACCTGGCTCACGACCTACATGCAGGCCTGCGCCGACAATGGCAACAAGCCGCCCGTCGACATCGAGGTCTTTCTTCCCTGGAAGATGGATGCCAAGCGTCTGGCACAAATGCGATCGTGCCACCCCCACGAAGTAATCGATAGCTCATGACCATCTACTGCGCACGCGAATTCAGCATTGATGACATCCAGACAATTCGCGCGCTTATTGCGCAGGATCCCAAGCTTCAGCGAACAGCGCTGTCACGCCAACTTTGCCATTTGTGGAACTGGGCCAAGCCCAACGGCGAACTCAAGGATATGACGTGCCGTGTCGCATTGCTGCGTATGCAGGCCGATGGACTCATCATCTTGCCGCCCTCGCGCATGGGCAGCGTGGTGCGCAAGCGAGCGCATTTCCCCAGTACCAGCGCAAGTGACGCTCAAACCCCCGTCAGCCAGCCCGTCCATGAACTCGCGCCCATCACGCTGCGAGTGGTCAGCGGCAAGGCGACGTCGATGCTGTGGAATGAATACATAGCGCGCTATCACTACTTGGGCTACGCGGCGATGTCGGGCAGCCAGATCCGCTACAACGTCTTCGCTGGCGAACAGCTGGTGGCCTGTATCAGCTTTGGTGCATCCGCCTGGAAGCTCAAAGATCGCGAACGCTACATCGGCTGGAGCGAAGAGCAGCGGCAAAGGAATCTCCAGCGGGTGATCAACAACGCGCGCTTTCTGGTTCTGCCCTGGATCAAGTCCAAGGGCTTGGCCTCAAAGATCCTCTCCCTGGCGGCACGCCGGCTACCAAAGGACTGGATGCACCGCTACGGCTTCGAGCCCGTGCTGCTCGAGACCTTCGTGGAATACGAGCGCCACAAAGGCACTTGCTACAAGGCTGCCAACTGGGTCAACGTCGGGCGTACTACGGGTAGGGGCAAGAAATCCACGAGCCACAAGCCCCTCATCCCGGCCAAGGACATCTGGCTTTACCCCCTGCGCAAAAACTTCTCCACACTGCTGTGCAAATAGCAAGATGGGTTTACCGAATATTTAC
>CAIYMN010000158.1 GCA_903927295.1 uncultured beta proteobacterium
GCACCAAGGTGCCGTCGGCCAGCACCACGTCGATGCCGAACACGTTTTGGCAGCCGACACCCAGTTGTGGACTGTTCCAACCAAATCCGCCCTGCAGCAAGAAGCCACCGATGCCCACGGTGTAGGCGTGTGCCATGGGGAAGAACAACTTTTGCTTGACCAACGCCAGATTGAAGTCACCTCCCAGGCAACCGGGGCCTACCACGGCGGTCATCCTGGTGGCGTTGATTTCAATCGCATTCAGGCGCAAGAGATCAAGCATCATGCCGCCTTCGCGAATATGGTTTTGCGCCCAGCTGTGCCCGCCCGAACACATACCTATGCGCAGACCGTCACGCCCGGCTTGAAGCACAGCGGCGATGACTTCATCCACATCATTGACCTGCACCACGATGCCGGGACGACGTCCTGGATCACGGGCCGTGAAACTGGTGCCAAGAACGGCCTGCTCGAAGCCGGCTTCGCCCCTGCGGAAAGCGGTGCCTTTTGTTGGATTACGTTGCATAGATCGAGTGTCCTGTTCTTGGTAAGAGGCAAAGATGCGGCGGACTTCAGCGCTTCTTCCCGGGGCCGAAAGTGGCATAGAGCTCTGGCAATATCCCCGCCAGATGATTCATTTCCTGGGCGCAGTGCACCAACAGTTCCACAGCCATGTTGCTGGTCAGAGGCGCCAGCTTCGCCGCAACTCGTCCCAGCAATGCGCCAACGGGGCCTGGCATGCTACGCGGCCTGATATTGGAGCCGGCCAACCAAAAGCGCGAACGCATTTCCGAGCCACCCGACACTGGTCGCACATGGTGAATGAGCCAGCCGGTTTCCATGGGCGTCCCGGCCATGCTGCCACGCGCACAGATGGCAACTTCGCCATCGCGCGTGAGACGAGCCTCATCCAGACCGAGATTGGCAGGGTGAACAAAGCGGATGCCAAGATTCAGACGCTGGTTGCCCACGTACTCCACCACGCGAGAGGTTCGACCGATGTAGTCGTTCAGGTCAGCACGTCCGTCGGCCCAGGCCGCATGCATGTGCGCACGCGGATGCCAGAGTTTGTAACGCTGCGCCTCGCTGCCGTGCCAGGCAAACCACCAGTCCCACATCACGGGCGTCACACCAGGCATGTGCGTCAGAACAAAGACACGAACGGCGTGATCAGGACTGATGGTGACGCCGGTTTCGACTGGCCAGTAGCCTGCGCCTTGCAGGTCTGGCGCACTCTCGATCGGTGGCATCAGGTCAACCGTCTGCAACCCCACCGCGATGGCCTCGCGCACATGCGCTGGCAGCGGCGCCATGTCCGGCTTGAAAAATCGAGCATAGGGGCTGCTTGCGAGTTCGCTGTCGCTGTAGCCCAGGTAAATTCTGTCGTTGTTGCTTGTTGTCATGCCCAGGTCTTTCCAAGTCACTTAATCAGGTCTTGAAGGTTTCATACAACTGCGGCAGGATCGCGGCAAGGTGCCCCATTTCGTGCGCGTCATGCACCATCAGTTGTTCAACCTGGGTCACGGTGATGGGCTGCAGGCGACTCGCCGTGCGGCCCAGCCATGCGCC
>CAIYMN010000159.1 GCA_903927295.1 uncultured beta proteobacterium
ACGACTTCTCCTTAAATCAGTAAAGACTGCTTGAGCGTTTGTAGTTCGAGCAATTGCAAAATGGTGGTCTCAGTGGACACTGTCGAACAGTGCCATGTCGCTGCCGGACATCAGCTTCTCGATGTCCACCAGAATCAGCATGCGCTGGTCCACCGTCCCGAGGCCGGTGATGTAGCGCACATCGAAGGTGGAAGAAAAATTGGGCGCTGGTCGGATCTGGCTTGAAGTGAGCGAGATCACGTCGGAGACGCTGTCCACCACCATGCCCACCACACGCCCAGCCACATTCAGGATGATGACTACCGTGAACTGCGTGTAGTCCACATCTCCGAGCTGGAACTTGATGCGCATGTCGACAATGGGAACAATGGTGCCGCGCAGGTTAACCACACCCTTTATGAATTCGGGTGCGTTGGCGATGGTTGTCACCACCTCGTAGCTGCGGATTTCCTGGACCTTGAGGATCTCGATGCCGTATTCCTCTTTGCCCAGGGTGAAGGTGAGGAATTCCTGGGGGGCAGTGTCCGTGCCTGGCCCCATTTTGGCCGCACCGGCCGATACCTGCGCTGCTTCGCTCATGTCTGCTTGCTCTTTTGAAGGTCAATTGACCGAATCGTCATCAAGCGCACGCGGGGTGTCCGCGTCGCATAGAGGAATTGGTCGGTACCAAGCTTTCGACCTATCTGAGAAAAACTGAATCTGTAGCGAGCCCGAAACGGGTATTAACGATGACTTGATCCAGAATCTTTACCCTAAGTCAAGTCAGGCCAACTTGGTTCCAACTCTGGCCCAATTGATGCTTTCAAGTATGATCGAATTGCACCAAAACTTTCATTTTGGCTGATAGGGCAGTAAGATATCTTGTGGTTCTGACAATCTCAATGCATCCCCATGATTGCCCTGCGTGACTTGCGTCTGGCTAATGCTCGCGCCTTGCTCGAGCATGATGTACCTGGCAGTTTCCCTGAACTCGACGGCTCCCACACCCGTTTCCTGCAAAAAGTCATAGATCAGCTTTGCGAACTGTCCCTCAAAGACCCCCTGACAGGTTTGGCTAATCGACGCCATTTCCACAATGCGTTGCGTCGCGAAATTGATGCGGTAGCTCGATCGGGTGACGCTGCATTACTGCTGATGCTCGATATTGATCATTTCAAGAAGGTCAACGACACCTATGGTCATTTGGCTGGAGACCAGGTGCTGCAGTCCGTCGCCAAGACTTTGGGAGCCTGTGTTCGCCCTATGGATACGGTGACCCGCTACGGTGGTGAAGAATTCGCCGCGATTCTTCCCAATTGTCCAGCCTCGTTCGGCAAGGTCGTGGCCGAGCGGATCCGTCAGTCTGTTGAAGCACTCACCATATCAGTGGCACCGGCGGTGACTATCCAGGTATCAATCAGTATTGGGGGAGCCTACGCCACCGAACGAGTGCGCTCGACCACTGCAGTGTGGATCGACCGGGCAGATAGTCAACTCTATCGGGCGAAGACAGAGGGACGCAATCGGGTCTTTATTGACCAGCAGCCCGAGATCGCCGTGAGTGCAGAAGAGAAAAACATGCTGTTTTACGAACGCTCAATCGATGACCCAGCCTGCTTGGACAATGGTTCGAGTGACGCTGCGGTTGTTGCAGCGGACAGCGCAATGGATAGGTTGAACTGACGATGTACGAATTCCTGCATCCACGACAAGACAATGCGGCACCGCCCACTGTACAGCTCAAGTCTTTGGGCAGGGTGATGGCAGTGACCAGCGGCAAGGGCGGCGTTGGTAAGACCTTTGTTTCAGCTAATCTGGCTGCAGCGCTGACCAAGCGCGGTCACAGAGTGTTGGTACTGGACGCTGACCTTGGTTTGGCCAATTTGGATGTAGTGCTAAACCTGTACCCCAAAGTTACCTTGCATGACGTGTTTACGGGTAAAGCCAAGCTTGAAGAAGCAATCGTGCAGGCGCCGGGCGGTTTTTCAGTTCTGCTGGCCGGTTCCGGCATGGTGGAATACTCCCGCCTTACGCCCGAGGTGCGTGACGACTTCCAGCGCATCATGGGTAGTTTGATTCCTCAATACGACATTGTGCTGCTGGACACTGGGGCTGGAATTTCCGATGTCGTATTGTTTGCCGTGTCGCTGGCCTCGGAGGTGTTGGTGGTGGCCACACCGGAACCCACGTCCCTGACCGATGCCTACGCCACCATCAAGGTGCTGGCGACGCAACAAAGGCGACAAAACATTCACACCGTGATCAACCAAACAGCACGCCTGGGTGATGGTCGTGCCATTACCGCGCAACTTCAGCAAGTGCTTGATCGTTTTGTGGTGACTGAACCGGGTCGCCCGATCCGTTTAATCCATCTGGGGGACATCCCCTTGGATCCGTCGGTACGCCAATCGGTTATGCGGCGCCAGCTGCTGATGCAATCACTGCCAGGATGTCCGGCGGCAATTGCAATAGCTCAATTGGCCGCCAAGCTGGCTGAAACCATCATTGCCCAAGCCAACCTCTTGTCATCGTCATCGAGTCAGAATCCGACCGGTTGAACAACTGGCATCCCCCATTCAGTTGAGGATCACGCCCCCAGCACGCGGTTCTTGCCTGCGCGTTTGGCCAGGTACATGGCTCGGTCGGCGCGTTTGATAGCATCGGCTCCCGCTTCCTCGTCTGCTAGTTGTGCCACACCGGCACTGAAGGTAATCAACACCCTTTCGTTGCCCGCCAGAAAGAAACGCTTGGTTAGCTCGCGCTGCAGCCGGGTCATGGCCTCGATGCCGCTCGCCAGTGGCGTGTCGGGCATGAGGATGACAAACTCCTCGCCGCCGTACCGTGCCAGCGTGTCTTGTGGGCGCATGGCTTCGCGCGTCACAGCGGTCAGGTGCACCAGCGCGTCGTCACCGGCGGCGTGCCCCAGTCGATCATTGAGTTTTTTGAAGTTGTCAATATCGAGCAGAGCTACAGACAACGGCGTATCCTTGCGCCGAACGTTGGACACCTCGCGCTCCACCGCTTCGTCGAGACCCTTGCGATTGAGCGCACCAGTAAGCGGGTCATGACGTACCTGCGCGCTGACACGGTCGAGTTCCTCATGCAGTTTGACCAGTTCGGCCTCTGTGGCATGTGCTTTCTCGCGCATGCCGCGCAGTTCGTCGCGTACGTTCAGGCTGTCATGTGCCATGCTGCGCGTGGCACTCACGACCTCCTTCAGGACTGGTGTGATTTCGGTCAGGGTTTTGGCCTGCTCAATCTGGCGGGCGTTCTTTTCCATCTTGGCGTGAAAGGCGCTGGTGGATTCGGTCATCTGCGAGAGCCGCTCAATGAAGGTTGCAAGCATTTGGCGCATTTCGTCCTGCGCCTCGATGGTCCGCCCCTTGGCCTCGGTTTGCTTGAAGATGACATCCTTCAGGCGACGTTCAACATCGTCGAGCCGGTGCAGAGTCAGCGGCGGTGACGAAGCACGCAAAAGCGCCTCAATTTGCCCCTTCAGCCAGCGATCATCGAGACTGAGTTCGCCAATGTTCTCAATGATCAGGTGCAGCAACTTGAGCAGCGTGCCTCGGATTTCCGCCTGGTCTTCGGCCGCAAATGAAAGTCGGCTGCCAAAGTTGCCCAGCATCGGCTTAAGTGCCACGACATCGGCGTCGGGCTGGCGCATGGCTTCGAGCATGGCCCTGGTTTGCTCGGCAAAACGGGCATCGTCCGAACCGAGGGCGGGCAGTGTGTACTCAATCAGGCGGGCAACTTGCTCAAAGAAGTCGATCATCAGTGCCGGAGCCGTGGTCGAGCCATTGCCGGGCGACAACGCGCTTGCTGGCAGTGAGTTGGCAATGCTCTGCGCCGGGGTCGCCGGGCTGTGGTCGGCATAGGCCGCCAGGGCCGCTTTGACACCGTCCCAGTTGAGTTGACCGATGGCGGAGTCAAGCAGGCCCTTCAGCCGCTGCTGGCCAGGCGTGCGGGTGGGTAGGTCCTGGGCGATGCTACGCAGGTGTTCGACCGGGAAAGAATGCTCGATGGGTATGCCAGAGACTTCGCTGTAAAGTTTTTGATAGTTGGCGGGCGTCGGCGCGAGCTTGCGCGCGGATAGTTGCGTGAGCGTTTCGCGTGCAATTTCAAAAGGTTTCTTTTCGGACATGATATTTCGGCCACAAGGTCATTAGCGCAGAGTGAAAATCCAACGCTTCGCAGGCCAGAATATATCAATCATCCTGATTGGTGCTGCCTGCGACACGAACAGGAGGGAGCAAGGAAATTTGTCGATAGTTGTCTATTTGACCTGTAACGCTCGGTTATATTGAAGTTATAGCTACTATTATGATAGCAATAGTTAAACGATTTTCAATTGCAGTCACCAAAAATTACACCCCTGATCAGCAGGTTTTTGAGTTTCTGTTCTTCGCCTCCCTCCTCTCGCGTAAGGATGAAGCCCTTGGGTGATGTGTGCAGGCCGCTTGGGTGTGCAGACCGGACACCTTGGGGTGGCCGATAGGTCGATAGTTTCGATGAAGCCGAGTACCAAGATTACGGTTCTTGAATATGTCCACGGTTCCTCAGTAGTCTGGCTGTCAGAATTGAAAGTAAGTTGGCCTGAATTGACTTGGGACAACACTTCCACTGTAGCTCACCAATACTACCCGTTTGTGTGGGGCGACAGATTCAGTTTTTCGCGAATTGGTCGAAAGACACGTACCGACCAAATCCTCTGAGCGGTGTCGACATGGCGTGGCAGCGTGCTGGCGATTCGACAAATTGATCTTCCAAGGAGGAAGCAAACATGAGCGAAGCATCGCAGGTAATCGCCGGTGAAGATCAGCTCGTCAATGAGCGCTACTTTGGCATAGGTCTGATGGCGGCAATGATCGCCAACCTGCTCTTTGGAGTGCAGCGCTTCGCCACCGAAATACTTGGAAATCGCGAGACCGGATGGTGGGTCAATGTATTCGGTACGGTGACAATGGCTGCCCTCTACTTGTACTATAGAGCTGACCAAAGTCAGCGGTTCCGCTTCTGCGTGCATCTGGGAATCGGCCTATGCGCGTTTTGCCTGTTGACACCTGTCCGCTACGGCATGATTTCCTCTGCATGGTGGCTGACCATCCTTCCACTTACGGCAGTTCTCCTGATGGGTGTGCGACATGGCGTGATTTGGGCTGGAATAAGCATGGTGATGATGGTTTGCGTTGATTTGCTGGCACCAAGTCTGATGGTAGCCAACCCTGCTGGTGAGACAGTCATCGAAGCTGCTGGAAGCCGTGCAATGCTTGTCCTTCTACTATTCGGAATCGCGACACGTTCACGCTGGGTCGCCGAGCGCCAGACCGACGAACTTCGTCACGCGCGCGATGCAGCCCAAGGCGCCAACAGGGCAAAGAGCGAATTTCTGGCCAATATGTCCCACGAGATTCGCACGCCCTTGAACGGGGTGCTTGGAATGGCGGACCTGCTTCTGGAAAGCGATCTCAACCGGGAACAGCGAAGTTATGCCCGCAATATCGCACACTCGGGGGAAGCACTGCTCGCGCTCATCAACGATATCCTGGACCTGTCCAAGATTGAGGCTGGGCACATGACATTTGAATTTCACCCCTTCTCTGTTGAAACACTGGTCGATTCTGTGGCCGCCGTCTTGCGCATCCGCGCCGAAGATAGGGGAATTGGCTTTCAGGTCGACTTGCCACCAAATGCTTCCGTTGACTACGTCGGTGACAGCCTTCGCATTCGACAGGTTATTTTTAATTTGCTTGGCAATGCAATCAAGTTCACCAAACAGGGTGGAGTGCGACTAGCCGTCAGTACGACTGCCCGTGGACTTCGTTTTGAAGTGAACGATTCCGGAATTGGAATCTCCAAAGATGGTCTGCAAAGGCTTTTCTCGAACTTTGTCCAGGTCGATTCATCCACCTCGCGCAAGTTTGGCGGTACAGGCTTAGGGTTGGTAATCTGCAAGAAGTTGGTTGAAGGCATGCAGGGATCAATTGGCGTTGATAGCGAACCAGGCCGGGGCAGTTGCTTCTGGTTTGAGTTGCCACTCGATCAAGTTGACAAGAAAGCATATGAGACTACCTTTGATCTTCCCGATATTGGCTGGGCATCCAAGTACACAGGTCAACCTGCGCAAACGGTCCCTGGGACGCTTCAAGCGATTTCGGACACATCAATGACGCAGTCGGCCGTGATGGAAGATGATCGACTGCCCATCCTGTTGGTGGAGGACCATCCAATCAATCAGAAACTTGCCTTGGTCCTCTTGCAACGTTTGGGATACACAGTTGAATTGGCTAAGGACGGCGAGCAGGGCGTGAATGCAGCGAACAGCAAACGCTACGCACTCATTCTGATGGACGTACAAATGCCTGTAATGAACGGGTTCGATGCCACTCGATCCATTCGGTCTGGGGGCGGACTCAACGCCGACACGCTGATCATCGCTTTGACGGCCAACGCCATGCAGTCCGATAAGGATGCTTGCATGGAAGCCGGAATGGATGACTTCTTGACCAAGCCGTTTAGCAAAGAAGGACTGGCCGAATGCATACAGAGGAATCTCGCCGGAACTCGTTAGAACAAGGAAATCAGTGCGCTCCTAAAAGCGCCAGCTCTTAGCTAATCTCCAAATTGCTTCCAGTAAGCTCACAGCAGTGACGACTCGTCGCTGCGCTGGAGCCGGCCAGACTAGGGAAGACGATCCGCCATCTGAAGGGCCAGCTGAGTAATTTTTGGCGCAAGGCAATCGCCGCTCATGGCGATTAGTAGTCGGCCGCCTGGATCACGGCGTACTTGAATCTTTGCTCAGCCCGGCCGTGACCCGCTTATCTGTCCCACGATGCAGAAGGGTGGGGAAACTCCACCGGAATTGCTCGACTTTTTTTGTGCGATACCGCACAGACCACGCGTGCTAACTCTGCTGGTATGCATCTTTCCGGTTCTGGAAGTCTTGTTCAGCGTCCGGCGGTGAAACTGCCATGGCTATTGGTGTCGGTTTGAGAACCGACATTTACTTTGCCGCAGGAGATCATGCAGGAGTAGGCGTTGACTTGCTAGGTGCATAAGCAACCGTGCGTCTCTCACCTCCCTTGCCTATTGTTCTCACAGGGGCGGCAGCGCGAACTGTGGTCCTGACCAAAGTGTCGCTGGCTCCGAGTTTGAAAACCTCCACCGTTTGCACAAGATCCTGCGCCTGAGATTTCAAATTGCCGGCGGAGGCTGCAATTTCCTGCACCAATGCAGCATTTTGTTGTGTAGTTTCGTCCATCAGTCGAACTGCTTGGCCGACCTGTGCCACGCCGTGTGACTGTTCACTGCTGGAGGCGCTGATTTCACCCATGATGTCAGTGACAAGTTTGATGGCGCTGACCACTTCAGTCATGGTGGCCCCGGCTTGGTCATCCATGGAGGCAGTGGTCTGTTCAAGCGCACTGGCCTGACTTTCCGTGCGGGAACTCAGGTTGTTGTTGCCTTGGGCAATTTCTGCGCTGTGGGCAGCAACCCCCTCGGAGCCCACTCGCACTTTGGCAACGATGCCTGAAAAGTTGCCACGCATTGACTTGATGGCATGCAGTAGGCTCGATTCATCGCCTGGCTTGAGCGCGACATCCATACTGAGGTTTCCCTGCGCAATTTGCAGTGTGATCATCTCGGCGCAAACCGGCTCGCCACCGAATTGACTGAGCAGACTGTGCCTAATCATCATGCCGATCGTTATCAAAATGCCTGCCAACACCAGGCAGCCCGCCACAATGGTGATGAGACGATTCCTGATTGCCGTATCGATGGTGTCCGAGTAGACACCAGAGCCGACAACCCAACCCCAGGGCTCAAAGCCCTTGACATAAGAAATTTTTGGCACCGGGTTGGCGCTTCCTGGTTTGGGCCACATGTAGGGCACAAAGCCGACGCCACCAGTTTTGACGACGTTGACCATTTCGACAAACAAATGTTTGCCTTCAGGATCCTTGTTCTCCGTCAAGTCCTTGCCATCGAGTTCGGGCTTCATCGGGTGCATCACCATTTTGGGCTGCATGTCGTTGATCCAGAAATATTCTGCCCCGCCGTAGCGCAGGGCTTTGACGGCTTCTACGGCACGCAGCTTGCCTTCGTCCTCAAGTAGTTTGCCCTTAACCACCTGCTCGTGATAATGGACGATCAGCGCGTGAGCGACTTCCACATTCTGACGCACACTGTTGTAACGCTCATCGGTCAGGATTTTGGACTCGGAGTACAGAGATACCCCTGCCTGGGACATGACGCCGACCAATGCGCTGGCAACGATCAACCACAATCGGCTTGAAATGGTCAAGGATCCAAGTTTGAACTTGGAGCTCCCCCCTATTTGGCTCGTCAAGTTGAGCGAAAACGTCACTTCGGATGACTTTATTGGACTTTCTTCTAAATTTCATTCAAATGGGTGATGTTGGGACGGGCTTATGGGCTTGTCATCCTCTTACGCATCCCTTAACCGAGACCGTCAAGCGACTTGGTTAATTGCGCCGCCAAGCTTGAACACCGCCACTGCTTGAACCAGTTCCTGTGATTGCGTCTCCAGGCCGGCGGCGGCAGCGGCCATTTCCTCGACCAAGGCTGCATTTTGCTGGGTACTCTCGTCCAGATGAGACAGGGCTTCGACTACCTGGGACACACCGGCACTTTGCTCGCCGCTGGCAACACTGATTTCACCCATGATGTCGGTCACCCGCCGGATGCTGGTGACGACTTCCTGCATCGTATTGCCAGCCTGATTCACCAGTGCATTGCCCTGATCAACCCGCTCCACGCTGGCATCGATGAGCGACTTGATTTCTTTGGCGGCGTTGGCTGACCTGCCGGCCAGATTCCTCACCTCGCTTGCCACTACCGCAAAGCCTCGTCCCTGTTCTCCAGCACGCGCCGCTTCTACGGCCGCATTGAGGGCCAGGATGTTGGTCTGAAAGGCGATGCCGTCGATGACGCTGATGATCTCCGATATGGTGTGCGACGAATCATTGATTCCCTTCATGGTTTGCACCACCTGGGCGACCACATCCCCGCCGCGAATGGCTACGCCAGAGGAACTTAGCGCGAGTTGGTTCGCCTGGCGTGCACTTTCAGCGTTTTGTTTGACGGTCGCTTCCAGCTCTTCCATGGACGCTGCTATCTGCTCCAGTGCACTGGCTTGCTGCTGCGTACGTCCCGACAGATCGCTGTTACCCTGGGCAATTTGCACGCTGGCTGTGGCCACGCCTTCGGCGCTCATGCGGACGTTGCCAACCACTTTGGCCAGGCTCAGTTGCATGTTCTTGAGTTGCGCCATCATGCTGTGCGTGTCACCGCTCTTGAGTGCGATGGGTTGGGAAAGGTCCCCCTCAGCCACGCTTCTTGCCAAATCCGCAGCTTCACCAGGTTCAGCACCCAATTGATTGAGCGAACGGCGCACGATCAGGCCAATGATGAAAAACAGCGCTACCTGCAATACGCCCTGACCGATCCATATCCAGGTCGTAATCCTTTGAATGTCAGTCATCTCTTTCGTGATATCCACGACCACGCTGACCACGCCAAGCACCTTGCCATCGTCCACGCCGTGACAGCGCAAACATTTGGAAGCACGGTACTCCTTGGTTGCAATTGTCGGAATCACGGCTCTCATTGAGGTTTCACCGTTGGCCAGAACGGTCATCTTGAATTGGGGCTTGCCGCTGGCAAGCACAGCGCGGTCCAGGTCATCAACAGGCTTCTCTGTCGGCAGCCCTTCGCCAAATTCGTCATTGACACCCTTGGCGCGAACAACACGGAGTTCCTTGAGACCGTCAGAAACACCCAACCGTTTAATGAAAAATTCCCGACTCTTGGGGTCGCTGATGACGTCCTTGCCGTCGACTTGAATTTCCATAAAGGTATTCAAGCCATTATTGGCGCTGTCTGCCACGGTCATGGTGCGCGCCTCGGCGGACCTCAGCGCTCCAGACTCAAACTCGCGCGTCAACCATTGCTGTGCCAACAGCAAGATGACCAACAACATTCCCTGAATCAGAAACTGCAGCCTGTGCTGAAGTCCCATCCCACTCAAAGCTGACATTTGCTACTCCTGAATCAGTGATTTGGCATCAAACAGTTGCCCCGCGACCTGAGTTCTACCGCCCACCATGCGTTCATCGGCAAATAGCGAATAAAACTGAAGGCTACAGTGGCGGGCGCAGGCGTCTTACCATGATCCATTGAATATTCCAAAAAGCCGTCCATCTGGGCCAGCAAATCAGGCACGTGAGTCAAACTGCAATATGGCCCGCGCAATGCTTTCCAGTGGCAGGATATCGTCCACCGCCTGGAGTTTGATGGCTTCTTTGGGCATGCCAAAGACAACGCAAGTTTCTTCGTTCTGGGCGATCGTGCGTGCACCGCCGTCATGCAGCGCCTTCATGCCGCGTGCCCCATCGTCGCCCATGCCGGTCAGGATGATGCCCAGCACATCGCGCCCGCCACACTCTGCCGCAGACCTGAACAGCACATCCACCGAGGGCTTGTGCCGATTCACCGGTGGCCCGTCAAGGACCTTGGCAAAATACTGCCCGCCTTTCTTTTGAATCTGCAGGTGCAGCCCGCCGGGTGCGATCAGGGCAACGCCACGTTCGAGACGGTCGCCGTCTTTGGCCTCCCGAACGTTCATGGCACATATGCCGTCGAGCCGCTGTGCGTACAAGGCAGTAAATTTCTCCGGCATGTGCTGCGTGATGACAATGCTCGGCGCTTCGGCCGGCAAATTCATCAGCACCAGTTCCAGGGCCTG
>CAIYMN010000160.1 GCA_903927295.1 uncultured beta proteobacterium
AATCGTTCAAGAAATTGCGCGGTCACGCCGAACTGAAAACCCTGATAGACGGTCTTCGCCCTAACGCCCAACAACTCAAGAAGGCAGCATAATATTCATGACCACCGACTCAAACCTGCAACTGCGGTCGGGACATCGCCGGGTAAGGTGAAGGTAGATCCGAGTTGACTAGCGCCGCTTGGTGTCTCTGGCTGGCGTAGACATTGAAAACCGATCGACCCTGCCGGCACCGTCAAGAAAAGACAGAGACTGTGTAAAAACTCAAATTTAGCGCCCTTGCAGAGAAATTTGGGGATGCCAAAACCATTCCCGGAACGACGATCGTCGCTTGTAGGCGTTTCTATGCGGTCTTTTTTTGACCGAATGTTTTCGTCAGTGTTTTTACACAGCCTCGACACATCGCGGTCTGTCGCATTTCTCCATTGGCGACATTGAGGATTCAGACTGTCAGAACCACCTTGTTCAACGCCATCGACCTAGTTTCACACCCGCGCCATCACCGCCTCAAACTCCTGCGCCGGCAGCGCCCGGCTGAACGGGTAGCCCTGATAGTTGTGGCAGCCCCTCCCGGCCAGAAGGTCGCGCTGTGCTTCATTCTCCACGCCTTCCGCAATGACTGCCAGGGCCATGCTGTCTGCCAGTGCGATCACCATCCTGGCGATGGCCATGTCATCCGGATCAGTCGGTATGTCATGCACAAACTCCTGCGCGATCTTGAGTTGCGCCAGCGGCAGACGTTTCAGGGACGAAAAGTGACGAATAGCCGGTGCCAAAGTCGTCCAGCGAAAAGCTGATGCCGGCCTCCTTGAGCAGGTTCATCTTGGCAATGACGCCTTCAACTTCGGTGATCAGCACGCTCTCGGTGAGTTCAAGCTTGACTTGTCTTGGATTTGCACCGCGGCGCTGAATCACGCCCAGCACCTGATCAACAAAGTCACCTTGGTGAAACTGGCGCGCCGTGACGTTGATAGCCATCGTCAAGTGTGCTGTCCATGCTTGGGTCGCCCAGCGTACCATTTGGCTGCAGGCGGCTTCCAGCACCCACAAACCCAGGGGCACGATCAGACCGGTTGTTTCTGACTTCGGGATGAATTCGGCTGGTGAAACCCAACCGCGTGTCCGATGCTGGCCTGAGCCATCGTGCCGTTCGTGGTGCTGGTGCGCCACCAGAATCGAACTGGGGCGGATACGCTTTCATGTGGGCGCACTCCGAATGCGGCCAATGTCGTACCAATTTCAATCTATAGAACACCCGGCGGCCGGATCCACGATTACTTCACTGGGTTGGCCCGTTCATTGAATACGAACCCGCAATCCGAACGACTGCTCTGGCCTCACTGCCCACGACCGCGAACGTCCGATCCTAACTTTCGTCGGTGGCTGGAGTGGGCACATTGTTCGCGCTCGCCATTTCCAACTGAATGACTGGTGTTGCGCAAACTGCGGTCATTGGAAATCAGCGAGTGTCAATCGTGGCAGCCGCGGCTAGCCTGTTTCCCGCATCGC
>CAIYMN010000161.1 GCA_903927295.1 uncultured beta proteobacterium
GCCATGACGGGCGAAATCACCTTGCGCGGTGAGGTCACGGAAATCGGTGGCCTGAAAGAAAAACTGCTGGCTGCCTTGCGTGGCGGCATCAAGACGGTGCTGATCCCGGAAGAAAATGCCAAGGATTTGCAGGACATTCCGGAGAACGTCAAGAACGGTCTGGAAATCGTTCCGGTACGCTGGATCGACAAGGTACTGGAGATTGCCCTGGAGCACATGCCAAGCCCGTTGCCGGACGAAGAACCGGTGGCGGTGGTGGCACCGGTCGAGACCGCCGCGGCGACTCCGGCGCAACTCGGGTCGATCAAGCACTAGGACGGGATAGCAGTGCAAATTTTCATGAGCCGGTCGATGGCAGTGGAAATTTTGCGCTATAATTTGCGGCTTGTAACGCGGGAATAGCTCAGTTGGTAGAGCGCAACCTTGCCAAGGTTGAGGTCGAGAGTTCGAGACTCTTTTCCCGCTCCAAATTCCGAAAAGGGAAGCCATGGCTTCCCTTTTTTGTCAGAACAATGGCGCGATAGCAAATCGGTTATGCAACGGATTGCAAATCCGTGGAGCCCAGTTCGACTCTGGGTCGCGCCTCCAGTCAATCCGGCCTGTGCCCGAGTGGTGAAATTGGTAGACACATCGGACTTAAAATCCGCCGCTTCCGTAATTGGGGCGTACCGGTTCGATTCCGGTCTCGGGCACCAAGCGATCCCATTACACTAATCCCATGTCAAGCTATAACCACCCCCTAGAGATTCATGTCCATGGTCAGGTGACTTTACGCCCCGAAGTCGTGTTTGGCCAGTTGCAGGATGCCCTCAAGCCGCTATGGAAGTACGCCGGGGCGCGTTCTTTGACGGAGGCCGCCGAGAGTTCCTACGAAGACGAGCCGGGCATCAAGTTCGATCCCCAGGGACATTTGCTGCAAATGTGCTGGACCGTGGAGGGCGACGACGATTTCCGCCAGACGCTGGATGAAATGTGCATGAACCTCAATGAGTTGGCGCAAACCGGCGCCGCCATAGAAGTTACTTTTTATGACACTGAATTTGAGGACGACGAGGATACGGACGAGTCCGACATCGAGTCGCGCGATGATTTTGTGATGCTCTTTGTTGGTCCCGATCCGGCTGCCATCATGCAGGTGCAGCGTGACCTGCTGGTGCAGGATGTCGTGAATCTGATGGAGCGCCACTTTGATGGCGCCGAGTTGGGAGGGGTGGTGACGGAAATCGACAAGCTGTTCGGCCAGCGCTTTGACGAACTGGTCAACTCACTGCAGCTTGGAAAGCCGCCGCGCGGCTCCAGCGGCGGTCATGGTGGCTCCGGTCACGGTGGCGGGCGCAAGCCGCGTCATCTGCACTGACGCGACCGCAGACCCGACTCAGGCCGGCTTGGCCTTGACCATGTACTTGCCCAGTTCCGCCTTGGCAATCGAATTGCGGTGTACCTCATCCGGGCCATCGGCAAAGCGTAGCGTGCGTGCATTGGCGTAGCTGTAGGCCAGTGGAAAGTCGTCGCACATGCCACCGCCACCATGGGCCTGCATGGCCCAGTCGATGACCTGGCAGGCCATGCTGGGTGCCACCACCTTGATCATGGCGATTTCATTCTTGGCAAACTTGTTACCGGCAAGGTCCATCATCCACGCTGCCTTGAGTGTGAGCAAGCGCGCCATGTCGATCTTGCAACGAGCCTCGGCAATGCGTTCCTGAGTCACGGTCTGCGCGGCAATCGGTTTGCCAAAGGCAACCCGCAGGGACGAGCGCTTGCACATGAGCTCCAGCGCCCTTTCGGCCAGGCCAATCAGGCGCATGCAGTGGTGAATGCGTCCCGGGCCAAGGCGACCCTGGGCGATCTCGAAGCCCCGTCCTTCGCCCAGCATGATGTTGCCAACCGGGACCCGGACATTTTCAAACAGCACTTCCATGTGGCCATGGGGTGCATCGTCGTAGCCCATCACGTTGAGAGCGCGAACCACCGTCAGGCCGGGCGTGCCAGCGGGCACGATGATCATGCTTTGTTGCGAGTGGCGTGGTGCATCCGGATTGGTTTTACCCATGGTGATGAAGACGGCGCAGCGTGGGTCGCCCGCGCCTGAAGTCCACCATTTGCGCCCATTGATGACGTAGTCATCGCCCTGACGCTCAATGCGGGTCTGGATATTGGTGGCGTCACTCGACGCGACCTCGGGTTCTGTCATGGCAAAGGCGGAACGGATCTTGCCTTCCAGCAGGGGCTTGAGCCAGCGCGCCTTGTTGGCTTCAGAGCCATAACGGGCAATCGTTTCCATGTTGCCGGTGTCAGGCGCCGAGCAGTTGAAGACTTCGCTCGACCACATGACGTGTCCCATGATTTCGGCCAGCGGGGCGTATTCCTGGTTCGTCAGGCCGGCGCCATCGTAGCCGGACGCAGCGGCGCTGTCGACCGGCAGGAACAGGTTCCACAAGCCCGCAGCCTGCGCCTTTGGCTTGAGATTTTCGATCAGCTGCAGCGGTGTCCAGCGCTTGCCGGCCGCAGTGTTGGCGGCAATTTCCGCGTGGTACGCGCCTTCGGCGGGGTAGATGTACTCGTCCATGAAAGCTTGCAGCCTGACTTGCAGGTCTTTGGTCTTGGGTGAATAGTCGAAATCCATGATGTCTCCGTTAAGTTGATGTGTCTGTGATCGGCCAGCGCCGGGCCGCCCCAAGCAGGCCGACGGCCCCCTCGGGGGGCAGTGAAGCGCACGCAGTGGCGAACGTGGGGGTCATTTCTGTGCGAATTTCCAGGCCATTTGCGCCAGGGGCTTGACGCCGGCGGCGGAACTGACTGCCTGCGCACTGGCGGCCGTGCCAGCCTCGACCCGCTTGGCGATGCCCTGCAAAATGGCGGCAATGCGGAACAAGTTGTAGGCCATGTAGAAATTCCAGTCGGCCTTGAGTGCCTGTGGCGTGGCCAAGCCGGTGCGGTCGCAGTAAAGGCGGATGTATTCTTCTTCGGTCGGGATACCCAGACTGGCAACATCCAGGCCGCCAATGCCGCGAAACGAGCCAGGTGGAATATGCCATGCCATGCAGTGGTAGCTGAAATCGGCCAGCGGGTGACCGAGCGTGGAGAGTTCCCAGTCCAGCACTGCCACAATGCGCGGCTCGGTCGGGTGAAACATCAGGTTGTCCAGGCGATAGTCGCCGTGCACGATGCTAACCAGTTCGGTGGCACGTGCCATCTCCGGGATGTGCTGCGGTAGCCATTGCACCAGCTGGTCCATCTCGCGTGTGGGTTGCGACATCGGCCCGGCGCCGTCGGCCGAGGCTGCGTACTGCTTGCTCCAGCGGGCGATCTGGCGTTCGAAATAGTTGCCCGGTTTGCCATAACCGGCCAGTCCACGCTCGGCGAATTTGACGCTGTGCAGTGCCGAAATGACGCGGTTCATTTCCTTGTAGATTGCTGTGCGCTCCCCGGTGCTCATGCCGGGCAGGCTCTGATCCCACAGGATGCGTCCGGGCATGAACTCCATGACGTAGAAGGCGCGTCCGATAACCGCCTCATCCTCGCAAAGACAGTACATGCGGGGCACCGGCACATCGGTGCCGTAGAGGCCACTCATGACCGCGAATTCGCGTTCGATCGCGTGAGCCGACGGCAGCAATTTGGCGACCGGGCCGGGCTTGGCTCGCATCACGTAATGCTGTGTAGGCGTACTCAGCTTGTAGGTTGGATTGGACTGGCCGCCCTTGAAGGACTCGACGCTCAAGGGACCACTGAAGCCGGGCAGGTGCTGTTCCAACCAGGTTGAGAGCGCGGCGACGTCAAAGGCCTGGGCTGGCGAGACCGGGCGCGTGCCGACGAAATGATCAAAATCGCTCATGGTGTGGTCATCATTCGGTGTGTTCAGGTGTCTGCTTCAATGATGCGCATCAGGGCTTCGCGGTTGCGAATGACCAGACCACCCGGCTCGATCCGGATCGCCTCTTCGCGCTCCATCGACTTGAGTTCCTGATTGACGCGTTGTCTGGAGGCGCCAAGCAACTGGGCCAATTCCTCCTGTGCCAACTGCAGCCCGATGCGCATCTCGGTGCCGTTGCTCAGTGACGGGATGCCGTAGCTGCGCAGCAGGTGAAGCAGCTGTTTGGCAAGGCGCGCCCGCAGCGGCAAGGTGTTGAGATCTTCCACCAGGCCGTAGAGCTGGCGTATGCGCCGGGCGTGCAGTCGCAGCAAGGCCTCGTACAACTCGGCGTGCAGCGCCAGTATCTTCTTGAAGTCCGCTCTGGCCACGCACAAAATGGTGCTGTCGCCATGTGCATAGGCATCGTGCGTGCGCCGGTCGCCGTCGAAGATGGCCACATCGCCAAACCAGATGCCCGGTTCGACATAGGTCAGCGTGATCTGTTTGCCCGAAATCGAGGTCGAACTGACCCGCACGGCACCGCGCGCGCAGGCAATCCACTCTTGCGGCTGTTCGCCGCGAGCCGTGATGAGCTCGCCGTCCTTGTAGCGTTTGACATAGGCGCATCGCAGAATATCGTGCCGTAGTGAGGGTGAAAGTGCCGAAAACCAGCGACCAGCATTGATTGCCTCGCGCTCTTCGATGGTAAGAATAGGGTCGTCCATGGGCTGTCTTGTGGGTGACTGAAAACTGCACCATTGTCGCGCTGGCGACGATAGCTCGCAGCCTGGCTTGTCGCATGCGTGTCTGCGGGAAGCTTAGTGCAGCAGCTACGTTGAATGACGTGAACCATTAAACTTGACACAATCAAACGGGAAGTACCGGGGATCGCGACCGATTCGCGAGGGCGACGAGTCCGACGGTGACCGGGCTTTCAACATACTCTGCCAGGGTTGAACACGATGAAACTTAAAGAAGTCAGCACAGACAACAACGTCCTTCTGATTGAGCTTAACGAAGGCAATCTGGATGCCAGCAATGCGCGTGAGTTCAGGGACGCCATGCAGCTCATGATGCGTGAGCAGACACGGGTCGTGCTGGACATGGAGGGAGTCAAGTTTGTTGACAGCTCCGGGCTGGGCGCGTTGATTTCCTGTTTGCGCCTGCTCAACGGCAGAGAAGGCGATTTCAAGCTCTGTGCCATGTCCAAGCCAGTACGAGCGCTATTTGAACTGATGCGCATCGACCGGGTTTTCAAGATCCACGATACGCGCGAAGAAGCCGTCCGATCCTTTGCCTGAACCACACTATTGGCGACTTTGGATGCTGGGCTTGCAGGCATGATGCGGTTCTCTTCTGGCACTTGGGGACTGCCATGGGTATTTGCTCTGCTGGCATGTTTTTGTCTGTCATGTCCACCGCAGGTGGTTGCAGGACAGGTTTCGGATCGTGTGAAGGCAGCCAAGGTGTTGCGCATCTGTATCTGGCCGGAATACTATGGCATCACCTTTCGCAATCCCCGCAATCGACAACTCGATGGCATTGACATTGACCTTTCCATCGAATTTGCCAGGGACCTCGGGGTGCGGCTGGAGTACGTCGAATCCTCCTTTGCCAAGCTGATTCCTGATCTGCTCGATGATCGTTGCGATGCTGCCATGTTTGCGGTCGGCATCACAGCGCAGCGTCAGCAATCGCTGAAATTCACACAGCCCTACCTTCAAAGCGACATCTATGGCATGACAACCCGATCCAGCCGCAGCATCAGGAGTTGGGACGATATAGACAAGCCAGGGATCCAGGTCGCGGTTCAGGCTGGAACTTTTATGGAACCCGTGATGGCGGCTGCCCTCAGGCAGGCCAAACTGGTTGTGATTCGACCACCCCTGACGCGCGAGCAGGAGCTTGAATCGGGTCGTGTCGATGTCTTCATGACAGACTACCCGTATAGTCGGCGCCTGATGGCCAGTGCCGACTGGGTGCGTCTGGTTTCTCCGCCCAAGCCGTTCAGCATCATTCCGTATGCGTACGCTGTCAGACCAGGTGACCCTGAGTGGCTGGCACTGCTTGATCAGTTCGTAGCACGCATCAAGGATGATGGCCGCCTTGAAAAGGCGGCCAGGAAGTACGGCTTGAGCGAAATTGTTGTTGCGAAATAGGGTCATCGTGTCAAATCAAATTGCGCCGGCGGCATCGCCCCTGAAGGTTTGGCTGAACGGCAATCATCTGATTGGCATCGCCTGTTTGCTGGCGGCCCTGGTGATGGCGCTGAGCCTGGGTTTCATCGACCTGGTGAAGGCCGAGAAGCGGTCGGAAAATCTTTTGGAGTTGCAGCAGTTGGCCAAGTTGATGGCGCGCCAGTCTGCCACCGACATCAGTGCCGTGGAGTCGATGCTGCTGGTGTTGGCGTCGGCCGATCGTGACTTGCGTGATCCACGTGAGCCGGGTCAGTTCGAGCCGCTGATTGCCAGCGTGGTGCGCAGTTACCCTCAATTGAGGAGCGTCTCGGTACTCAATGAAGAGGGTCGTGTGCTGGCAAGCAGTTCGCCTGGCAATGCTGGCGTTCAGGTCCGGTTGGCTGTGTTTGGTGTAGTACCGCTTGACGCCTCCAAGGTGGTGATAGGCCAGATGCTTGAGGGGCGGGACCTTGCTGACCTTGCACCCAGAGTACCAGACTCCTCCAGATTGAATGTGTTGCCTATGCTGGTTCGATTGAGTACGCCGGCGGGTCAGGGTCAGATGCTGGTGGCGCTGATCAACGCAGACTATTTCAGCTCGGTGTACGAGGCCTCGGCCAACGATCCAACCGTGCGCATCGCGCTGGTCAGCTACGACGGCGAGCTTCTGGTCGCGACCAGCAATACAGCGCGTGCCATCGGCAGTTCACTGCGTCAGCTTCGGTTGTTTACCGAATTCTTCCCAAGCAGGGAGTGGGGCCGCTATGTTGGTGCTGGTATGGACGATCAAAACGTCTCAACCGCATTTTCCATGCTGCCACAGTGGCCGATGGCTTTGATCGTTGAGTCCTCACTCAGCGACGTCATGCGCGAGGTGACGAGGGTTGAGAGATGGACGCTGAGCCTGGCTTCGGCCGCCTTGCTGGTGATTCTGGCATTGACGCTGCTGACAACGCGAAGTCTGAAGCGCCACCAGTCGATCAATGAGGGGCTGCATCAGACGGTGTATGCAAGCGAAGCTCGCCAGCGCGCCATGTTCGATTCTTCCATCGACGGCATACTGACAGTCGACTCGAGTGGTCGCATTGTGGCCATCAATCCGGCGGCGCAAAGCATGTTCGGGCGAACGGGTGCCCAGGTTGCAGGCAGACTACTGCACGAGTTCATGGTGCCCACGCATTTGCGGCAGTACCACCAGGAAGGGCTGGAGCGCTATCTGAAGAGCGGGGACGGTCCGGTGATGGCGCGTCTGAACCGGCGCATCGAAACCGTGGGCATGCGTGCCGATGAAAGTGTTTTCCCGATCGAATTGACGATTGTTCCGCTGCAGGTTCAAGGACAGGTGTTTTTTACCGTTTCAGTACGAGACATCAGCGAGAAGAAGGAGAACGAAAGGGAAAAGGCCGATCTGTTACTGAAGTACCGGGAACTGACGACCGACCTGGAACGCCAAAAGATGGCACTTGACGAGCACGCCATCGTCGGCATCGAGGATGTTGAAGGAACCATCATCTACGCCAACGACAAACTGGTCCAGATTTCCGGTTTTGCCCGAGAGGAATTGCTGGGCAAGAAGTACTACGAGTTTCGCGAGCGCTTGAATCCGGTTGCGTATGCCGAAATGCGCTCTGCCCATGCCGTCGGGTCCATCTGGCACGGCGAGTTGTCGCTGCGCCGACGTGACGGCGGCAAGTACTGGGTTTCCAGCACCACAGTTCCGGTGCCGAACCAGGATGGCAGCATCCGGCAATACATCACGATACAAACCGATATTTCCCAGTTGCGGCAGGCTGAAATCGCCTTGGCCCAAGCCAGTGAACGTGAGCTGGAAATTGGCACCCGAATCCAGCAGTCACTGTTGGCGGCGAGTCCGCTGCTGAAGTTGAGCGACCTGTGGATGAGCAGTTTCAACCAGGCATCCAAAGGAATCGACGGTGACTTTGTCGAAGTGATTCAAGTTGGGGAGGATTGCGTCGACATCATTGCAGGCGATGTCATGGGCAAGGGGGTGCCGGCGGCCTTGATGGGTGCCGCCACCAAATTGCAGTTCAGCCGTTCCCTGGCAGAATTGCTGGCCACCCAGGTATCAGGACAGGGAGCGCCGCAGCCGATCGCCATTGTGTCCTTGGTACACCATGCCATGACACCGCATCTGCAGGCACTGGAAGCCTTCGTCACACTGTCTTACGTCCGGATTGATCGGGCGCGCAAGGTCATCACGTGGGTTGGTTGTGGTCACGAGGAAACGCTGGTGATTCATTCCGATGGGCAGGTCCTTTTGTTGCCTAACCAGCATCCCCCCTTGGGTGTTCTGGATCGGGTTGACTTTGTTCAGGGTCAGGTGCCACTGGCCGCCGGCGACGCCTTGTTCCTGTGCTCTGACGGTTTGGCGGACGCTGTCCTGCCCAGCGGAGAGAGGATCGGACGGGAGTTGATCAACCAGACAGTGCGCAAACTGGTGCGGGAACACCCCACACCCGGGGCGGTATTGCACTGCTTGCGCCGAGACCTTCTGCCGAGCGATGTCAGCATCAATGATGATGTCTCTCTGCTGCTGGTGATGCAGCCGCCCGAGAACAGCAGCAGGGTGCGCTGCGAATTCGCGGTTGACATGAAATCCTTACGCGCGTTTCGTGAGTTTGTAACACGGCAGGCCATGCGCGCCGGGATGACGGAAGCCGATACTGCGATCTTCGAAGTGGCCAGTGTCGAAATCTTCACCAACATCATTCGTCATGCCAGAGGATTGCTGGCCGGAGCGCCAGTCGAACTGGTGGCGCATTGCTTGGGCCACGAATTCATTCTGGAGGTGATCCATCTGGGCAATGCATTTACGCCTCCCGAAGAAATTGTCGAAACCAACTTCGACGTTTTCCCGGAAGGTGGTTTTGGTTTGATGATTATTCGCAATGCCTGCGACCGTGTTGAATACTTGCACCACATGGGTATCAACACGATACGCATGAGTCGCTATATCGAGAGCTGATTTCTTTTTCTCAGTCCTCTTCGTGCAACAGGCTCAGGCCGATGGCTCCACGACGGCGCAGCCACGGACTTGGACGGTACCGTGGGTCGCCATAGACCGTCTGCATGTTGAAGAGGACTTCAAGCACGTTGGTCGGGCCGTACAGATTGCCCATTGCCAGCGGCCCCATCGGGTAGCCCAAACCGAGCGTAACGGCGGTTTCAAGATCACTTGGCGAACAGACACTTTGCTGGCACATGTCGCTGGCGATGTTGACGATGGTCGCGACCACACGTTGACTGACAAAGCCGCCGCTGTCCCGAATTACGCTGACGGCCTTGCCATCACGTGCCATCAAGGCGTGGGCAGCCTGGCGCATGTCGGAACGGGTTGCCGGGTTGGTCGCCAGCACCCGGCGCTTGGTACTGGCATCGTCCACCAGCATGTCGATGCCGACGGTGCGCGTCGGGTCCAGCCGCTCCACGACCGCGACAGTAGTCACATCAAAGCCGAGTGGTGCGACCAGGGTCAACGCTTGTGCTGAAGGCGTGGCGCCCGTTTCAATGCGGGCGCCCAGGTTCTTCAGCAGGAGTAGCAACTCGGCGCGCCGCGCGGCACGTGGCGATAGCCACACGGGCGGCATGTCGTCGACCTGCGGCACGGCTGGCTCCGGACCAATCTGCGCGGCACCGCCCACGTATTTGTAAAAGCCCTCGCCCACCTTCTTGCCAACAACACCACCGGCCAGTCGCTGGGCCGTGATGATGCTTGGTCGATAGCGCGGCTCTTCAAAATACTGGTGGTAAATTGATTCCATGACCGGATGCGAAACATCCAGCGCGGTCAGGTCCATCAATTCAAAGGGGCCAAGCTTGAAGCCGATCTGGTCCTTCAGTATGCGGTCGATCGTGGCGAAATCGGCCACACCTTCGCTGACGATGCGCAATGCCTCAGTGCCATAGCCTCGACCGGCGTGGTTGACGATAAAGCCAGGACTGTCATTGGCCTGGACCGGTGTGTGTCCCATCTGCCTGGCATAGGCAGCCAGGTCGGCGCAGACGCCGGCGCTGCTCTTGAGTCCGGCGATGACCTCGACGACTTTCATCAATGGCACCGGGTTGAAAAAGTGAAAGCCGGCAAACTGTTGTGGTCGCTTCAGCCGGGCGGCGATCGCGGTCACTGAAAGGGAAGAGGTGTTGGTGACCAGGACGGTGCCTGGTGCAACGAGGTTCTCCAGTTCAGTGAACAGACTGACTTTGAGATCCAGGCGTTCGACAATGGCTTCCACCACAAGGTCACATGCCGTCAGTTCAGTCATTGAGTTGACACACTGAAGTCGCCCTTTGTACTGGGCAGTTTGCTCAGCGGTGAGACGACCCTTTTCGCGCAGCTTGTCCCATTGGGAAAAGACCGCGGCTTGGGCGGTTCGCGCAGTCTCTGCTTGCATGTCGAACAACTGGACAGTGCTGCCGGCTTGTGCTGCAATCTGCGCAATGCCGCGACCCATGGCGCCGGCACCCACGATGCCGAGATTGGAAAATGTTGGCTTCATGCGCCCAATTATGACTCGACACAAGCGCGATTTCCTTGATCGATACGACCATGACACAATGAAGTATTGCCTGACTCCCATGGGCTGCGGGTGTGCGGCTCCAACCTTTGATTTGAAAATTTCATGACCATCAAGCTATGCGGTTTTTCGGCGAGCAATTACTACAACAAGATCAAACTCCAGTTACTGGAAAAAGAGGTTCCGTTTGAGGAAGAACTGGTCTGGGTTGGCACCTCAGATGCGGCGCTGCTGCAGCGCTCGCCACTCGGCAAGGTACCCTTCCTGGACACGCCACTGGGGCCGATTTCGGAATCAGTGGCCTGCGCAGAATATATAGAGACAGTGTTTCCCCAGAACCATCTGCTGCCTGCTGACCCGTACGCTGCTGCCAAGGTGCGCGAGCTGATCATTTACAGTGAACTGCATCTTGAACTGGTGGCGCGGCAACTTTATCCAGAGGCGTTTTTCGGTGGCAAAGTAAGCGACGGTACCAAAGAAAGAACCTACAAACTGCTCGTCAAAGGTGTGGCCGGCTTTGCACAACTGACACGGTTCACACCCTTTATCGCTGGATCCCAATTCACCCTGGCTGATTGCGCTGCCATCGCGCATCTACCGCTGGTGGCCAGCGTCAGCAAGCTGATCTATGGCGAGGATGTGCTGGCGGCGTTGCCGCTGAAAGACTATCTGCGAGCGATGAATGAGCGCCCGAGTGTGCGCAAAGTCAACGCCGATCGCAAAGCCAATACCGAGCTTTTGATGACGCGCAGCGCATCGAAAAAATAGCCATTCGTTGCTTCAGCGGCGAACCTGCAGGGCCCCCGGGTTGACGATATTGGTTGGCGTGCCTTTGATGAAATTGATGACGTTGTCAAAGGCTGCGCCAAAGTACATCTCATAACTGTTTTGCTCAACGTAGCCGATGTGTGGTGTGCAAATGCAGTTTTCGATTCGCAACAGGGCATGACCCTGCAAAATCGGCTCGGTCTCGAATACGTCGACTGCCGCCAAGCCCGGGCGACCCCGATTGAGCGCACTGATCAGGGCTTCCGGTTCGATCAACTCGGCGCGCGAAGTATTGACCAGCAGCGCCGTCGGTTTCATGCGCGCCAGATCGTCCAGCCGGACCGTCCCACGGGTCTCATCCACCAGTCTGAGATGCAGAGTGAGTACGTCGCATTGTGAGAAGAAATCATCGCGATTTGACGCTACCATAAAACCGTCCGACAGCGCCCTTTCGCGCGACGGGGCTTGTCCCCAGATCAGGACCTGCATGCCAAAGGTTTTGCCATATTGAGCTACCATTTGGCCAATTTTTCCGTAACCCCAAATGCCCAGCGTCTTTCCCTTGAGGACGACGCCCAAGCCAAAGTTTGGCGGCATCGATCCGGCTTTGAGACCGGACTGTTGCCATGCGCCGTGTTTCAGATTGCCAATGTACTGCGGCAGACGCCGCATGGCGGCCATGATGAGAGCCCAGGTCAGCTCGGCTGCAGCCACCGGTGAGCCAGTACCCTCCGCCACGGCAATACCACGCTCGGTGCAGGCGCTGACATCAATGTGCGAGCCGACCCGACCAGTCTGCACAATCAGCTTGAGCTTGGGCAGCTTTTCGATCAGAGAGCGCGGCATGTGAGTACGTTCCCGGGTCAGCACAATGACGTCAGCATCCTTAAGTCGAAAGGAAAGCTGACCCAGTCCTTTTACCGTGTTGGTGTAAACCTTGGCCGCGTAGGGTTCGAGCTTGACAGCACATTCAAGCTTGCGAACTGCGTCCTGGTAGTCATCAAGAATCACAATATTCATAGGTTGATATTGTGCCTTGGCATTCTTCCGGTGCCGGGTGGGCGCGGCACAATCAGTGCAATGCTGCCAGTCGATCAAGTTCAGCGCAGACATCGGCCATGCGGCCGGAGATGGTCATGCGGCCAACCTGCATCGGTGCCTGACCTGCTTCGAGAATGCGCACCACTCGCAGTGGTTTGTGAACCGATGGCATGGCTACGCGCTGAACCGGTGCGACCCGATGTCCTGGCAACTGTCTGGACACCGGCGCGGGCCTGAGAGTGCGCCACCAGGTGCGCAGTGGTGACAAGAGGCCGGGAACGGCAAACAGGGCAGTACTCATCTGAAATTCTTCCATCGCAACGGCTTGGGTGTTTACATCAACATGGTGTTGCGAATCAGACCAACGGCCAGTCCTTCAATTTCAAAGGGGTCGCCGGGCTCAACCACAATGGTCTGGTAATCCGGGTTTTCGGGGTGCAGTTCGATCAGGTTCTTGTTGCGCTTAAAGCGCTTGACTGTTACTTCGTCGCCCAGTCGGGCCACCACGATCTGCCCGTTCTTGGCGTCCTTGGTGGACTGCACTGCCAGCAGGTCACCGTCCATGATGCCGGCATCGCGCATCGACATGCCACGCACCTTGAGCAGGTAGTCGGGCTTACGCTGGAACAGACTGCTCTCCAGGTAATAAGTCTGATCGATATGTTCCTGCGCGAGAATCGGGGAGCCGGCGGCAACGCGTCCAATCAGAGGCAGGGCGAGTTGGGCCAGACTTGGAAGCTGGAATGAGTATTGCTTGTTGCGCGACTCGTTGATGGAGCGCAGTGCCTCGCTCTTGAGGCGGATGCCGCGCGACGTGCCGCTGACCAGTTCAATCACACCCTTACGTGCCAGGGCTTGCAAGTGTTCCTCCGCGGCATTGGCCGACTTGAAACCCAATTCAGTGGCAATCTCGGCCCGCGTTGGCGGTGCGCCGGTGCGTGCGATGGCACTCTGTATGAGGTCCAGAATTTGCTGCTGACGGGCTGTCAGTTTGGGGCTTTCAAGCATGGCGACTCCTTGGTGTTTGGGCGGGGCTTGCTGTTGGTGTATACACACTGGTTTCATATCCAGTAGCTGTATTTTTAACCAGTTTTCAGAAAAATGCAAGCAGCCGCGAAAATACTTACCAAGGGCCGGCGCGGGCCCCGACGGTGCTTAACTCAGCAGTGCAGCAAAAGCGCGTGCGGAGATCTCGTTGACATCACCCGTGCCGCTGATGGCACGGTATTTGGGGGCGGCGCTTGGATCGGCCTTGGCCCAGCCGGCGTAGTAATCCACCAGAGGACGCGTCTGCGCGCTATAGACCTCCAGGCGTTTTTTGACCGTTTCTTCCGCGTCGTCGGCACGCTGAATCAGCGCCTCACCTGTAATGTCGTCCAGACCGGCGACCTTCGGTGGATTGAACTTGACGTGGTAAGTGCGTCCTGACGGCGCATGCGAGCGCCGCCCGCTCATGCGCTCGACGATGGCGTCAAACGGCACATCGATCTCCAGTACGTAATCGAGTTTGACGCCGGCAGCCTTCATCGCATCGGCCTGCGGGATGGTGCGCGGAAACCCGTCAAACAGGAAGCCGCCGGCACAGTCTGGCTGGGCAATGCGTTCCTTCACCAGATTGATGATCAGTTCGTCACTCACCAGCGCGCCGGCATCCATTATTTTTTTTGCCTCGATGCCCAGTGCCGTGCCTGCCTTGACGGCGGCGCGCAGCATATCACCCGTGGAAATTTGCGGAATACCATATTTTTGACAGATGAAGGTGGCTTGTGTACCTTTGCCAGCGCCCGGCGCGCCCAACAGGATAAGTTTCATGACGATCTTTCGAGCAATTGAAAATCAGGCCGTATTGTTCAGCGTACTGCCACGCCGATCACAATGCCTTGTTGGTTCGGAGAATAGCACGTCGCTCAGGCCCGGAAAAGTCGGCGCACGCGCTCCAGGTCTTCGGGTGTATCGACGCCAGCGCCGGGAGCTTCATCAGTGATGTGAACCGCGATTCGGTGACTGTGCCACAAGGCGCGCAATTGTTCCAGAGCTTCGGTCGATTCCATGGGCGCTTGCGACAGTGTTGGATACTGCCGCAGGAAGCCGACGCGATAGCCGTAAATCCCGATGTGTCGCAGCGGCGCGGGCCGGGGCAAGCTACCCGGCAGATCACGGCAGAAAGGGATAGGCGCACGACTGAAATAGAGTGCCATGCCGTTGCTGTCCAGCACGACTTTGACGATATTCGGGTTGTTGAAATCCGCGACGGTTTCGATGGCGTGTGCCGCTGTACTCATGCTGGCTGCCGGCTGTTCGCTTAGCAAGCGGGCCACGGCCTGCACCAGCGCAGGCGCTATCAGGGGTTCATCACCCTGCACGTTGATCACGATTTCCTCATCACCGAGATTGAGCAACTGGCAAGCCTCGGCCAGGCGATCGCTACCCGAGGCGTGGTCGGTGCGGGTCAAGACGGCTTCAACCTGATGAGACTGACAGGCAGCCATGATCTCGCTGCTGTCCGCGGCAACCACAACGCGGACTTTTCCACTGTCATGCGTTATTGAACTGACGCGCTGCGCTACCCGGACCACCATCGGCAGGCCGGCAATATCTGCCAGCGGCTTGTTGGGCAGGCGGGTCGAGGCCAGGCGCGCGGGGATCAGGACCGTGAAATTCAAAGTCCGAGTTCCTCGTCGCTCAAGGTTCGCGCTTCGTTCTCCAGCAAGACTGGAATACCATCGCGAACCGGGTAGGCCAAGCGCGCGCTGCGTGAGGTCAGCTCCTGCTTCTCGCGGTCATATTCAAGAGGCCCTTTGGTGACCGGGCAAACCAGCAATTCAAGAAGTCGTGTGTCCATGGCCAGATGATAGCGCCGCACTCGAGCGCTCCTTCAGCAGGCTCGCAAGGAGCGTGTCAAAGTGCGTAATGAAGTCTGGCTCTGGTGTGCACTGCAGCGGTATGGCCAGTGCGTCAGGCAGCAGACGCCAAAGTTTCACGGCATCCTTTTCAGTGCAGATGATTTGATAGGCGCGGTGATCCTGTTCTGCCCAACTGATCAAATCATCGTGATCGGGTAGTGCCTCGGTGCGGGCCAGCTTCAGGCCGGCAGCACGCAGCATTGCAAAGAATTCCTCCGGCTTTGCAATCGCGGCGAGCGCCAGCAGCGGTCGGGTACTCGGGGTCATCAAGTCGGTCAAGGCGACTGCACTGCCGTCGGCTCGCCTGGCATGCTCAGCCAAGCGACGTTCGGCGCGAAAACCTGAAAAAGCGGGTTGGTTACCTGTGTGCAATACCAGATCCACCATGCGCGGCCAATGCTCACGCAGCGGCCCAGCCGGTAGCAAGAAGCCGTTGCCGATGCCCCGATCGTCAAACACACAGATCTCCAGATCACGGTGCAAGCCCCAATGTTGCAGCCCATCGTCGCAGACAATGACATCGGTGTCAGGATGGCGCTGCAGCAGTGCCCTGGCTGCATCGATGCGTGCCGGTGCAACAAATACCCCGGCTCCCGTGTTTCGTTGAATCAGCGCTGGCTCGTCGCCGACATCGAGGACAGGGCTGTCCGGTAGTACTTCGCAGCATTCATGTCGGCTTCGACCGTAGCCGCGTGAGATGACGCCAACTTTGTGACCGCCGCTTTGCAGGTGCCGGACCAATGCCATGACAACGGGCGTCTTGCCTGAGCCGCCCACGACCACATTGCCGACCACAATCACCGGGACCGTAAGTCTGCCAGTCCTGAACAGGCCAAGCTGGAACAGGCCACGTCGAAATGACGCCACTGCACCAAGGAGCAGAGACAAGGGCCACAGCAGCCATGCAAGCCAGCCCCGATGCGCCCACGCGCTGGTTAAGGAGCGCTGCAGCGCCACTCGACTCATGGTTCAAGGGGTTCCGGCCCGCGCCGAAGATTGGGCGGTAAACGCAATTTGAGTCAGGCCAGTGCGCCGCGCCGCTTCCATGACGGTAACTACCGCCTGGTGTCTGGCGCTCGCGTCGGCGTTGATGATCAGAACCGAATCCTTGCCCGCCTTGGCGGCCTCGAGCAGGGCGGAGGCGAGTGCTTCGGCGCTGCGTTCAGGTAGCGCGACATTGTTGATCGTGTAGGCGCCTTCGCTGCTAACGCTGACCCGCACTTCCTTGGCGTGATCCCGTTGTGCCTGGGCGTCCGCTATCGGCAACTGAAGTTGCAACTCTGTGAACTTGCTGTAGGTGGTGGACAACATCAGAAAAATCAGCACGACGAGCAGGACGTCGATGAACGGAATCAGGTTGATTTCGGGCTCATCGTGGACGCGCAGTCGGAATTTCATGATGGTCTACTTGCGCAGCGTGTTGAGATGGCGTGCCAGTCGTTCGGACGCCAGTTCCAGCGTCAGCAGATAGGCATCAATCCTGGCACGGAAGTAGCGCCAGAAAATGAGCGACGGAATGGCCACAATCAGACCGAACGCAGTGTTGTACAAAGCCACCGAAATGCCATGCGCCAGCTGCGCCGGATTGCCACCCGTGGCACCGCCGGCCGGCGTTTGAGAACCAAAAATTTCAATCATTCCGACTACGGTGCCAAACAGCCCCATCAGCGGTGCAGCGGAGGCGATCGTGGCCAGTGCGCTCAAATAGCGCTCCAGCCGATGCGCCACCATTCGACCGACACCCTCCATGGTCGAGCGAACGTCGGCTTCGCTGCAACGCGGGTTGGTTTGAAGTGCCCGTAAACCGCCGGCAAGAATTTCGCCGAGCGCCGAGGTCTTCTCTAACTGATTGAGCACCTCCGGGGCGGGAACCGCCATGCGTGAAATGGTCAGGACTTCCTGCAGCAAATTCGCTGGGGCAATCTTTCGGGTGCGCAGGCTGATGAAGCGCTCAATGATAAGCGCCAGAGCCAGGATGGAGCAGGCAATCAGTGGCCAAATCGGCCAGCCAGCGGCTTGTATGATGGAAAACAAATGCAATCTCCGCACGGATAATGGGCAGTGTGATTATGTCCCAGTCAAACGAATCAGAAATGTCCTTGCCGCAGCCGAAGGTCTGGCGGGTGGACGCGTTGTGTCGCGCTGTCGCCGATGCGCTGGAGGCGCGCTTTAACCCCGTACTGGTGCGCGGTGAACTGTCCGGCTTTTCTCGTGCAGCCAGCGGGCACTGCTATTTTTCGCTGAAGGACGAGGGTGCACAGATTCGCTGTGCCATGTTCCGTCGCGCCGCCGGTTTGCTCGATTTCTCGCCACGCGATGGTGAACTGATTGAGTTGCACGGCCGACTTGGCGTCTACGAATCACGCGGTGATCTGCAACTGATTGTGGAAAGCATGAGGCAGGCCGGGCCAGGTGCGCAGTTTGAGCAGTTTCTTAAACTCAAGGCGAAGTTGGAGGCGCAAGGACTGTTCGATGCCGTCAGGAAGCGACCCGTACCTGTGATGCCGCGAGCCATCGGCGTGGTGACTTCCCTGGGTGCGGCCGCCCTGCATGATGTGATGACGACCCTGCAGCGCCGGGCGCCGCACATTCCCGTCCTGTTGGTGCCAGCCTCGGTTCAGGGTGGCAGTGCGCCAGAGGAGTTGATTCAGGCCCTGCAAAAGCTTTGCCTCCTGGCGCAGGAGGGCAATCCGCCTGTCGATGTGATCCTGCTCGTGCGCGGCGGTGGCTCGGCGGAAGACTTGTGGGCTTTCAACGATGAGCGTCTGGCACAGGCGATGGCGAAAAGTCCGGTACCTATCGTTTGTGGTGTGGGACATGAAACGGACTTCACGATTGCCGACTTTGTTGCCGATTTGCGGGCGCCCACGCCGACTGCAGCGGCAGAACTGGTGGCGCAACCACGTGAGGTTTGGCTGGCCGGACTGGAAGGCCTGGAACGCCGACTGAAACTTGCGGCTTGCCGGCATCTTGATCAACAGAGCCAGCGTCTTGACTTCACGGCGTCCAGACTAGGCAGGCCTTGCGCACGCGTGACGCAGCAGCAATTGCACCTGGCCACCTTGGCGCAACGGCTGAACTATCTTGCGACCGACTTTCTCAAGCAAAAACAGCAGGATCTACAGCAAGCGGCGCTGCGCCTGGGTCTGCTCGATCCCGGTCTGGTGTTGCAGCGGGGATATGCCTGGCTCAGCAGCCGTGACGGAAAGACAATCACCAGTGTCCAACAAGCGCAGGTCGGTCAGGCGCTGCAGGCCACGCTGGCTGATGGCAAGCTGGATTTGACCGTGGCCGGCGCAAGTTGAACAAAGTTTCTACAATCGCCCATCTTTACCCTTCACTCGACGAGGATCTCATGGAACACACACTGCCCGCACTGCCTTATGCGCTTGACGCATTGGCACCGAACTATTCCAAGGAAACGCTGGAGTTCCACCATGGCAAGCACCACAACGCCTATGTCGTCAATCTGAACAACCTGCAAAAAGGAACGGATTTTGAGAATATGGCACTGGAAGACATCATCAAAAAGTCCAGCGGTGGCATCTACAACAACTCGGCACAAATCTGGAACCACACGTTTTTCTGGAACTGCATGAAGCCAAGCGGCGGCGGTGAGCCATCGGGTGCTCTGGCTGCGGCGATCAGTGCCAAGTGGGGTTCTTACGCAGTCTTCAAGGAAGCATTTGTCAAATCTGCAGTCGGCAACTTTGGCTCAGGCTGGACCTGGCTGGTGAAAAAGGCAGACGGCTCGGTTGACATTGTCAACATGGGTGCGGCCGGGACACCTTTGACCACGGCAGACAAGGCGCTGCTGACTGTGGATGTCTGGGAGCACGCGTACTACATCGATTACCGCAACATGCGCCCGAAATTCGTCGAAACCTTCCTTGAAAAACTGGTCAACTGGAGCTTTGCCGAAGGCAACTTCGCCTGACGGCGCGGCTTTTCAATTGCCCTGAAAAGGTTTGCCGGACAGTTTGAAGCCGGCCTTGATACCTTTCTTGTTGAACCAGCCCTGGTTCATTTCAAGAACATAGCGAACGGGCTTGGCTGAGCAATGGGAATCGGTGGTCTGGGGCTTCATGTCCGCGAGGTTGACGATCGTACCGTCATCGGCAACAAAGGCCGCGGTGAGCGGTATCAGGGTGTTTTTCATCCAGAAGCACTGCTCGCTGGCTTGCTCAAATATGAATAGCATGCCTTCGGATGCTGGCATTTCGGTGCGGAACATCAGGCCGATCGCCCTTTGCTCGGAGTTGCTAGCCAGTTGTGTGTCAATCAGGTACATGCCAGCGCCAATCTTCACGCGAGGCAGGTTCATCTGCGGTGCATTTTGAGCCTGCACGAGGCAGCCGGGCCAAATGGCACAGCCGAGAATGAGGGCCAACAGTTTCTTCATAAGCTGATTTTGGCTTAACGTTTGCGGTTGTAGCAGTGATTCAGACAGAAAAATGCCCGCGAAGCGGGCATTTTCATAAGTGCCAGAAGCTTGGCTTCTGAATATCTTATTACTTCGAAGCAGCGGGAGCGGCCTTCTTGGCAGGCGCTTTTTCAGCCTTGGCAGCCTTGGCAGCGGCAGCTTTTTCAGCCTTGGCAGCCTTGGCAGCGGCAGCTTTTTCAGCCTTGGCAGCCTTGGCAGCAGCAGCCTTGTCAGCCTTGTCGTCAGCCTTGGCAGCAGAAGCCTTGGGGGCAGCAGCAGGAGCAGCAGCAGCAGCGGGAGCAGCAGCCTTAGCGGGAGCAGCAGCAGGTGCGGCAGCTTGCGCGAAAGCGCCAGCGGCGAAAAGGCCAGCAACCAAAGCGGCGAGGAGTTTGTTCATGTTCAATTTCCTTGAGATAACGTTATTTCAAAAATTTCCCCCCAAGCTTTGGAAGGTCTGTCCGTAACGGGTCTGCTTTGCCGCCGGTTGACAGAAATTGGCATTTTTTTTCGGACTAAAATTTAAAAACCTCTTCAAACCAGTTTGGAATAGGGTTTTTGTCTGGTTTTGGCGACAACGTCAACACAAATTCGACCCACGTACGGAGAAAAAGCATGTACCAGCACATCGAGGTCCCCGCCCACGGCCAAAAGATCACTGTCAATGCCGACATGTCACTCAATGTGCCTGATGAGCCGGTCATTCCCTTTATTGAGGGCGATGGCACAGGTTTGGATATCACGCCGGTCATGCTCAAGGTGGTTGACGCCGCGGTCGCCAAAGCCTACGGCGGCAAGAAGAAGGTTCACTGGATGGAAGTCTATGCTGGTGAGAAGTCGACCAAGGTTTATGGCCCCGACGTCTGGTTGCCCGCAGAAACCCTGCAGGCACTTCGTGAGTATGTGGTCTCTGTCAAGGGGCCGTTGACCACACCGGTGGGGGGTGGCATTCGATCCCTCAACGTAGCGCTGCGCCAGGAACTTGATCTGTATGTCTGTTTGCGTCCTATCCAGTATTTTGACGGTGTTCCCAGTCCCGTCAAAGAGCCGCAGAAGACCAATATGGTGATCTTCCGTGAAAACTCCGAAGACATTTATGCCGGAATCGAGTTTGAAGCGGAGTCCGACAAGGCGAAAAAGCTGATCAACTTCCTGCAAAACGAGATGGGAGTGACCAAGATCCGCTTCCCCGGCACTTCCGGCATCGGCATCAAGCCGGTCTCACGCGAAGGCACGCAACGCCTGGTGCGCAAGGCCCTGCAATACACCATCGACAATGACAAACCGAATTTGACCATTGTGCACAAGGGCAACATCATGAAGTACACCGAAGGTGGCTTCCGTGACTGGGCCTACGGCCTGGCACAAAAGGAGTTTGGTGCCGAACTGATTGACGGCGGACCCTGGTGCAAATTCAAGAATCCGAAAACCGGCAAAGAGATCATCGTCAAGGACAGCATCGCCGATGCGTTCCTTCAGCAAATCCTGTTGCGTCCAGCAGAATACAGCGTGATCGCCACCTTGAACCTGAATGGCGACTACATCTCTGACGCGCTCGCTGCCCAGGTGGGTGGCATCGGAATTGCCCCGGGTGCCAACCTGTCCGACACTGTGGCCTGTTTTGAGGCGACGCACGGAACAGCACCAAAATATGCGGGCAAGGATTATGTTAACCCGGGTTCCGAGATCCTGTCAGCGGAGATGATGCTGCGTCATATGGGATGGACCGCCGCGGCCGATCTGATCATCAGTTCGATGAAGAAATCGATTGCGAGCAAGAAAGTGACCTATGACTTTGCACGCTTGATGGAAGGCTCAACGCAGGTCAGCTGCTCGGGCTTTGGTCAAGTGATGATCGACAACATGTGATGCCCGATTTACCTCATCAATTCATGATGTAAATCAAATTTTTTCGGCAATCTGAGCCGGGCGGGCCGGCGCCCATCGAATACAGTCACTTGTTACTGTCCAACCCAATTAGAAAGAGGAATGCCATGGCGTCAAAACCGTCCAAAATAATTTATACGCTGACCGATGAAGCACCGTTTCTGGCAACGTGTGCGTTCCTGCCAGTCATCCGCACCTTTGCGGCACCGGCCGGCATCGATGTGGCAGAGTGCGACATCTCCGTCGCTGCGCGCGTTCTGGGCGAGTTCCCCGAATGCTTGACAGCGTCGCAAAAAGTGCCTGACAACCTGGCAGAACTTGGTCGTCTCACACAACTGCCAGAGACCAACATCATCAAATTACCCAACATCAGTGCTTCGGTTGGGCAATTGATGGCCTGCATCAAGGAACTGCAGTCCAAGGGCTACGCTGTCCCGGATTACCCGGAAGATCCGAAGACGGACGCCGACAAGGCGATTCGCAACCGTTACTCCCGTTGCATTGGCAGCGCCGTGAACCCCGTGCTGCGCGAAGGCAACTCGGACCGCCGCGCACCCAAGGCGGTCAAGGAATTTGCCCGCAAACACCCGCATTCGATGGCCGATTGGAGTCAGGCGTCGCGCTCACACGTGTCGCATATGCACCATGGCGACTTCTATCACGGTGAGAAGTCGATGACGCTGGACCGCGCGCGTGATGTGAAGATGGAACTGCTCACCAAGAGCGGAAAAACCCTCCTGCTCAAGCCCAAGCTTTCGCTCAAGGACGGCGAAATCATCGACAGCATGTTCATGAGCAAGAAGGCCTTGCTTGAGTTCTATGAGAAAGAAATTGAAGACGCACACAAGACCGGCGTCATGTTCTCCCTGCACGTCAAGGCCACGATGATGAAGGTGTCACACCCCATCGTGTTCGGGCACTGCGTGCGGATCTTCTACAAGGACGCGTTCGCCAAGCACGCCAAACTGTTTGACGAGTTGGGCGTGAACGTCAACAACGGCATGAGCAATCTGTATGACAAGCTCGAGACGCTGCCGCAGTCACTGCGCGAGGAGGTCATCAGCGACCTGCACGCCTGCCATGAGCACCGCCCTGAACTGGCGATGGTGGACTCGGCCAAGGGCATCACCAACTTCCACTCGCCCAATGACATCATCGTCGACGCCTCCATGCCTGTCATGATTCGCAACGGCGGCAAGATGTGGGGCGCGGACGGTCGACTCAAAGACGTCAAGGCAGTGATGCCTGAGAGTACGTTTGCCCGCATCTACCAGGAGATGATCAACTTCTGCAAATGGAACGGCAATTTTGATCCCCGCACCATGGGAACGGTACCCAATGTGGGTTTGATGGCCCAGCAGGCCGAAGAATACGGTTCCCACGACAAGACCTTCGAGATTTCCGAGGATGGTGTGGCCAACGTCACGGATCTGGCGACCGGCGAAGTGCTGCTGACGCAAAACGTGGAAACGGGAGATATCTGGCGCATGTGTCAGGCCAAGGATGCTGCCGTCCGCGACTGGGTCAAGTTGGCTGTCACGCGGGCCCGCAACTCCGGCATGCCCGCTGTCTTCTGGCTCGATCCCTATCGCCCACATGAAAACGAACTCATCCACAAAGTCAAAATCTACCTGAAGGACCACGATACCAGTGGACTGGACATTCAGATCATGTCCCAGGTGCGCGCCATTCGCTACACCATGGAACGTGCGATCCGCGGACTCGACACGATTTCGGTGACTGGCAATATCCTGCGCGACTACCTGACCGATCTGTTCCCGATCATGGAACTCGGTACCAGCGCCAAGATGCTGTCCATCGTGCCACTGATGGCCGGAGGCGGTATGTACGAAACTGGTGCTGGCGGCTCGGCGCCCAAGCACGTGCAGCAGTTGGTGGAAGAGAACCACCTGCGCTGGGATTCACTCGGGGAGTTCCTCGCGTTGGCAGTCAGTCTGGAAGATCTGGGCATCAAGACCGGGAATGAAAAAGCCAAGATCCTGGCCAGGACGCTGGACGCCGCGACGGGGAAACTGCTGGACAACAACAAGGGCCCGTCACCCAAAACCGGTCAATTGGACAACCGTGGCAGCCAGTTCTACCTGTCGATGTACTGGGCGCAGGAACTGGCGGCGCAGACGGCCGACAAGGATCTGCAGGCCCATTTCGCACCACTGGCGAAATCTCTGGCAGGGAGTGAACAGAAGATCACTGAAGAGTTCAAGGCTGTGCAGGGCAAGCCCGCTGATATTGGCGGTTACTTCCTTGTAGACAAGAAGAAGGTGACCGAGGTGATGCGTCCCAGCCCCACGTTCAATGCGCTATTCCCGGAAGTAGCTGTCTAGGAAAGACGCACATCGACGAACGACAGACATCGAGGTTCGCCAGAAGCAACCCCCAATGTGCTCCGTGCATTGGGGGTTTTTGTTGTCTGCCACCGGTGCCGGGGGAATGGGGTATGCTTTTCCAATTGCCATTACTGAACAAATCATGACAACATTGAGCGTCAAGCAAATACTGGCGGCGCAGGCGCCAGTCGATACACCGGTTACGGTCAAGGGCTGGGTGCGCACGCGCCGTGATTCGAAGGCCGGAATATCGTTCGTTAACCTGTCCGATGGGTCGTGCTTTCACCCGATCCAGGTGGTGGCGTCAAACACACTGACCAACTACACCGATGAGATAGCACGTCTCACCGCAGGTTGCGCCATTGAGGCCACGGGGCAGATCGTGCCATCTCCCGCCAAGGGGCAGCCGTTTGAAATGCAGGCCACCTCGATCAAGGTGACCGGCTGGGTCGATGACCCCGACACCTATCCGATTCAGCCGAAAGCGCACAGCATGGAATACCTGCGCGAAGTGGCGCATCTGCGAGCGCGCACCAACGTCATCGGCGCCGTTACGCGCTTGCGCCATACGGTTGCTCAGGCGATCCACCGCTTCTTCCATGAGCGTGAATTCTTCTGGGTCAATACGCCCATCATTACCGCTTCTGATGCTGAGGGTGCTGGCGAACTGTTTCGCGTTTCAACGCTGGATCTGGCCAACCTGCCACGCACTGAAAGCGGCAAGATCGACTTTTCGAAGGACTTTTTTGGCCGTGAGGCCTTCCTCACCGTTTCAGGCCAGTTGAATGTAGAGACCTACTGCATGGCGCTGTCCAAGGTTTACACCTTCGGCCCGACCTTCAGGGCCGAAAACTCCAATACCAGCCGTCATCTGGCGGAATTCTGGATGATCGAACCAGAAATCGCCTTTGCTGATCTGGCCGATGACGCTGCGCTGGCTGAAGCCCTGCTGAAATATGTCTTTCAGGCGGTGCTCACCGAGCGCGCGGACGACATGGAATTTTTCGACGAGCGCATTGAAAAGGGTGTGATCGCCAAGCTGCAAGCCATGATTGACTGTGACTTTGTGCGCATGGACTACACGGATGCCATCAAGATTCTGGAAAGCGCCAAGGAAAAGTTCGAATACCCGGTGAAGTGGGGGATTGATCTGCAAAGCGAGCATGAGCGCTTTCTGGCCGAAAAACACGTCCATGGACCGCTCGTGCTCATGAACTATCCCAAAGACATCAAGGCCTTTTACATGCGTCTCAACGATGACGGCAAGACGGTGGCGGCCATGGACGTGCTGGCACCCGGCATTGGCGAAATCATTGGCGGCTCCCAGCGTGAAGAGCGGCTCGACGTGCTGGACAGGCGAATGATTGAAGTGGGGCTGGACCCCGCACATTACGGCTGGTATCGCGACTTGCGCCGCTATGGTACGGTGCCGCATGCCGGCTTTGGCCTCGGGTTTGAGCGCACGATTTCCTACATTTCCGGCCTGTCCAACGTGCGTGACGTGATTCCCTTTCCGCGTACCCCCGGTAACGCCAGGTATTGATATTCGGCGTATGGGCACGATCTATAGAATTGACGCATGGCAAGCAAACCTCCTGTAACTCCTCCAGTCAAGCCGGTACGTTTGCCGAATGCGGACGATGGAGGCTCGGTCGTGCTCGAGAGGCGGACGCAAAAGGTCAAGCCACCACAGATGTACGAGGTGGTCATGCTCAACGACGACTACACGCCGATGGAGTTTGTTGTGGGCGTGATCCAGGAGTTCTTCGGCAAGGACCTGGAGGCTGCGACCAGAATCATGCTGATGATTCACCTGGACGGCAAGGGTGTTTGTGGCGTCTATTCGAAGGATGTGGCGGCGACCAAAGTGGACCAGGTGATGGATGCGGCTGCCAAGGCGGGGCATCCCCTGCAATGTGTCAGCCAGCCGCTTGAATAATAGGGCTGCGAACCCATGGTATTAAATTCGGATTACAGTTAAACATCAAAGCAAGGCTCAAAAGGAAATCACATGATTGCCCAAGAATTGGAAGTAAGCCTGCATATGGCGTTCGTCGAGGCGCGCCAGCAGCGCCATGAGTTCATCACGGTGGAACATCTGCTGCTGGCGCTGCTGGACAATCCCAGTGCAGCCGAGGTGCTGCGGGCGTGTTCTGCCAATATTGACGATTTGCGCAAATCGCTGGCCAATTTCATCAAGGACAACACACCGCAGGTTGCCGGGCTGGACGATGTGGACACGCAGCCAACGTTGGGCTTTCAGCGCGTCATTCAACGGGCCATCATGCACGTGCAGTCAACCGGCAGTGGCAAGAAGGAAGTTACCGGCGCCAATGTGCTGGTCGCCATTTTTGGCGAGAAAGACTCGCACGCTGTCTATTATTTGCACCAGCAAGGTGTAACGCGACTCGATGTAGTCAACTTCATTGCACACGGCATCAAGAAAAGCGATCCGGCAGAAAGCACCAAGAGCAGCGAAAGCCCGACTGAAAATGAAGAGGCGGGCGCTGACAAGAACGAAAAGCAGTCGCCACTGGAACTGTACACGCAGAACCTCAATCAGTTAGCCAAGGAGGGCAAGATCGACCCCTTGATCGGACGTGAATACGAAGTCGAGCGCGTCATCCAGATTCTTTGCCGCCGGCGCAAGAACAACCCCCTGCTCGTTGGCGAAGCCGGTGTTGGCAAGACAGCCATTGCCGAAGGTCTGGCCTGGCGCATCACACAAAAAGATGTGCCCGAAATTCTGGCCGAAGCGGTCGTCTACTCGCTCGATATGGGCGCGTTGCTGGCAGGCACCAAATACCGTGGTGACTTTGAGCAGCGTCTCAAAGGTGTCTTGAAGTCCTTGAAAGACAAGCCCAATGCGGTCCTGTTCATCGACGAAATCCATACCTTGATTGGCGCCGGTGCTGCCTCTGGCGGTACGCTGGATGCTTCCAATCTGCTCAAACCCGGCTTGAGCTCGGGTGCCCTCAAATGCATTGGCGCCACCACCTTTACCGAATACCGCGGCATCTTCGAGAAAGACGCCGCGCTGTCAAGGCGCTTCCAGAAAGTGGATGTGGTTGAGCCGACAATCGAACAGACGGTTGAGATCCTGAAAGGCCTGAAATCCCGATTTGAAGAGCATCACAACGTCAAGTACGCCGTCGCTGCACTGCAGGCTGCTGCGGAACTCAGCGCCAAGTACATCAACGACCGGCACCTGCCGGACAAGGCGATTGACGTCATCGACGAGGCTGGTGCGGCACAGCGCATCCTGCCACCGTCCAAGCGCAAGAAGATCATCAGCAAGTCCGAAGTCGAAGAAATCGTGGCCAAGATTGCCCGCATACCGCCGGCCAACGTCTCCAACGATGATCGCGGCAAACTCAAGACGCTGGACCGTGACCTGAAGAATGTTGTCTTCGGTCAGGACAAAGCCATCGACATGCTGGCGTCAGCCGTGAAAATGGCGCGCTCCGGCCTGGGCAAGGGCGACAAGCCGATTGGCTCCTTCCTGTTCAGCGGCCCCACCGGCGTTGGCAAGACCGAGGCCGCCAAGCAACTGGCCTACATCATGGGCATCGAGTTGATTCGCTTTGACATGAGCGAATACATGGAGCGCCATGCCGTGAGTCGCCTGATCGGCGCGCCACCCGGCTACGTCGGTTTTGACCAGGGTGGATTGCTGACCGAGGCCGTAACCAAGAAGCCGCACTGTGTGCTGTTGCTCGATGAGATCGAGAAGGCGCATCCCGACATCTTCAACGTGCTGTTGCAGGTGATGGATCATGGTGCGCTGACCGACAACAACGGGCGTAAGGCCGACTTCCGCAACGTCATCATCATCATGACCACCAACGCCGGCGCCGAGGCACTGAACAAGGCCACGATGGGCTTTACCAACGAGCGACAGGTCGGCGACGAAATGGTCGACATCAAGCGCCTGTTCACGCCTGAGTTTCGCAACCGGCTCGATGCGATCGTCAGCTTCAAGGCGCTCGATGAAGTCGTCATCATGCGCGTCGTTGACAAGTTCCTGCTGCAACTGGAGGCGCAGCTCGCCGACAAGAAAGTGGATGTCACCTTTACCGACAAGCTGCGCAAGCATCTTGCCAAGAAGGGCTTTGACCCGCTGATGGGTGCGCGTCCGATGCAGCGGCTGATTCAGGATACGATCCGCCGCGCGCTGGCGGATGAATTGCTGTTCGGCCGACTCATTGACGGTGGCCGCCTGACGGTCGACGTGGACGACCAGGATGAAAGCAAAACCGAGGTCCTGCTCGACATTCAGCCCTTGCCGAAGAAAGAAGGCCGCGCCAAGCCCGAGCCACAGGAAGTTGCCGCCAGCTAGGGCCGGTTTGAAGCTGCTTTCGTTTTTGCCAGCGCTGCTGGCGCTGTGGCTGGCTGGCTGCGGCACGACGCCTGTCCCGGTTCCGGTGCCAGAGGTACCAGTGGCGGCTCCGGTGGTCCCCAAGAAGCCACCCAGGATTGGTCTCGCTCTGGGCGGTGGCGCCGCACGCGGCTTTGCCCACATCGGCGTCATCCAGGTACTTGAGGAAGCAGGCATTCGCCCCGCGCTGGTGGTGGGCACTTCGGCTGGCAGCGTCGTTGCGGCCTTCTACGCCAGTGGCAAGAACGGCGCGCAGTTACAGCAGATTGCAGAGACCATGGAGGAGGCCACGTTTGCGGACTGGACCTTGCCCATCTTCAGCCGCGGCCTGTTGCGTGGTGAAGCATTGGCACGCTATGTCAGCACCCAGGTCAATGGCCGCCTGATCGAGAACATGCCCTTGCCGCTGGGAATTGTGGCGACGGACCTGAACAGCGGCCAGGGTGTGCTGTTTCAGCGCGGTGACACCGCCACGGCGGTGCGTGCATCGAGTGCGGTGCCGGCGCTGTTTCAACCTGTCAAGGTCGCAGGGCGCGAGTATGTGGACGGTGGACTGGTCTCACCGGTGCCAGTGCGCTACGCCCGCCAGATGGGAGCCGAGTTGATCATTGCGGTCGATATTTCTGACCCACCCGAGGGAAACGCCGCCAGCGACACGTTGCAAGTCCTGCTGCAGACGTTTTCCATCATGGGCAAGAGCATCAACAACTTTGAATTGCGTGAAGCCGAGGTCGTTGTGCGACCGGTGCTGACCGGTGTCGCCAGTTCCGACTTTGGTGCCCGGCGTCGCTCGATCGAGGCGGGACGCGCGGCCATGCGGGCAGCGTTGCCGCAGCTTCGTGCGGCCTTGCTGGCGCATCAGTCACAGGGCAAACCCTGACCCTGTTGCTTCAGTTGCCGGCGAACACTTTGATGCGCGTGACTGGCCAGTGATTTCCGGTTGTGGCCAAGCGAGTCGATGGGCTCGCCGAGGTGCACTTGGCATTGGATCGAGGCATTTGACATCACCTTGCGAAGGGATGCTGCCAGTGTCGTATCACCTATGAAAATCGCGCTGTCGTCGGGTAGGCCGCTGTGCGCATCGACGTAGCGCAGACTGACTGGCTGAACCTGGGTTCGGGCCTGAATCGCACCCTCAAAAATGTTGGCGTGGAAGACGCCCAGATCATGGCCGTCACTGCTGGTCCCCTCTGGAAACGCGATCACCGAGTAACCCTGATCAAAGGCCATCAACGTGCTGTGCACCATGCTTCGGGCCGATTTGCGTGAAGAGCGTTCTACGAAGATCGTCGAACAGATCTGCGCCATGGTACCGATCAGGGGCCAGCGCCGCACTTCGGCCTTTGCAACAAAGACACCCGGCAGCATTGACTGCAGGACCAGAATGTCAAGCCACGAGACGTGATTCGACACAACCAGACCGACACCTGACGCCGGGCGTACTCCCTCAACGCGGACATCTATCTGAAGAATGTGCAGTACGTTCTTCGCCCAGCGTTGAATCTCCCCTAGTCTCTGCTCAGATCCAAACTTCGAAAATTTGAAGTACAAAACAAGGCTGGAGCGGCTCAGCTCCAGCAGCAGTGCAAGCATCTTGAGCAGTGCATGGCTGCGCATATTTCTGCTAACGCGTTCGGCGGGAACAGTCTGCGCCAGAGGCGGCTGGTTCATCTATCTGGAATGAAAACGGGGCAAATACCGGGGTCCTCGCACTTGCAGGCGTGAACGTTGCAGGGCAAACAGTTCATGCACGCCGCAGAGGATGCAGACGGGAATGATCATCAGGCGTGAGAAGGTGACTTTGCGTAACATGGTGTGTGACATTTCAGAGGCGAAGTTACACGCCGCCTGTGACACCTTTGTGTCAGTGTCAAATTACCACGTTGGCCTTTTCATGGCTTGCATGTCTAGCGCTGGCGCCTGTATGCTTCGCGCCCATGCACCCCACTTGTCCGCACGCCTGAGTTGATTGTGTCACCGCCGAAACTACCGGAATTGGTCGCCCTGGAGCGCATCATGGAGTTGGGTGCCAGCTGGATTCAGTCACGTATCGTCTGTGAGGTGAGCTTGCCCATGGGTGGCAGTTATCCGGTCCATGTCATTACCTTGGGCAACCCGGCACGGGAGGTGCCTGCGGTGGGATATTTTGGCGGCGTGCATGGCCTGGAGCGGATCGGTTCAGGCGTTGTGATTGCCTACCTGCAAAGCCTGGTCATGCGCTTGCAGTGGGACAGCACACTGCACCGTCAACTTGAAACGGTGCGCATGGTGTTCATGCCCATCGTCAACCCCGGCGGCATGGCCATGGGGACGCGGGCCAATCCAAACGGCGTGGACTTGATGCGCAACGCACCGGTTCAGGCACACGAAAAGGTACCTTTTTTGCTCGGTGGCCAGCGCCTTAGCGCAGGTCTGCCCTGGTACCGCGGTCCCAGGAATCAGGCAATGGAAATCGAGAATCAGGCGGTCTGCGACGTTGTCAGTGCAGAGTTGCTGACGCGCGACTTCAGCTTGAGTGTGGACTGTCATTCAGGCTTTGGCAGCAGCGACCGGATCTGGTTCCCCTATGCGCACAAGCGCTCACCCATCACCCATCTGGCCGAGATGCACGCGTTGAAAAGAATTTTTGTCGAGTCGCACAACCATCATCGCTACATCATCGAGCCACAGAGCCTGCAGTACCTGGCGCACGGTGATTTATGGGACCACCTGTACCTGCAGTCTGAAGCGCATCCGCAGCGCGTATTCTTGCCGCTGACGCTGGAGATGGGTTCCTGGCTCTGGGTCAAGAAGAATCCGCGTCAACTCTTCTCGCGGCATGGCATCTTCAACCCCCTGATCGAGCATCGACAGCAACGCGTGCTGCGCCAACACCAGCTGTTTCTCGATTTCCTGTCGCGGGCAGCCTGTGGTCATCCGCTATGGCTGCCGGCGCCTGATGTGCGCGCCCAACATCATGCGCAAGCGCTGCAGCACTGGTACTGAGGGGTGACACGATGAGTGCTTGGCGAAGCCTCTTTTTCCTGTGGCCGCTTGCCTTTGCTGGCGCTGGAACGATGGCAGCGCCAGCCTGCGTCACAAGTGTCCAGGAATTGAGAAACATGATGGGCGACCAGAGAGCGTCACTGCAGTGGGAAGAGATCAGCATGAACGATGGCAAGCCCCTGGTGGTGTCGATTTTCGAGAGCAAAGGCGCGTTGGTACTGGAATTCGTCAAGACCAAAGAAGGTCTGTGGGCCCAAGGTAATGGCGCTGTTTGCGGCAACGGTGCGAATCTTGAAATCAGTTTCGATAAAGATCAGCTTCGCATGGGTCCGGCCAGCGGCTGGCTACTGCGCAGTTTGCTGGCGCAGGGTGGAAAATTCACATTGACGAGGTTGGGTGCAGATCAGCTACGCATTGCAGCCAGTGGCTGGAGTGGAATTTTTGTGCCGAAATCAAGGTAGCTGGGCCGTGATGGAATCGTAGAAGTCCAGCATTTTTCTTGCTTGCCCGGCCGAGGACCATTCGTTCGCATAGGCACGACCCAGTTCACCCAATTCACTGCGCACTTGATCGTGCCCAAGCATTTTTACGACATTGCCGGAAAAGTCCGACAGTTCCTCCTGGGCTATCCATACGCCGGCGCCGTCCTGCAATACGTCGCGCGTACCGAGTTCTGCGGTGGAAACAACAGGCACGCCTTGCGCCATGGCTTCAAGCAGGACGAGTCCTTGTGTTTCCGTTCTTGATGAAAAAATAAAAATGTCTGCTGCGCTATAGCAATTGTTCAATTCCGTGTGGCGATTCAGGTAGCCGATAAAGCGGACGTTTTCGCCAATCGCACGCTTGCGGACTTCCTGTTCCAGACTGGCACGCGCTGGTCCTTCACCGGCAATGACAAAAAGCACATCTTCAACCTGCTTTCTGACCTGATCAACCACTTTGATCAGGAAGTCAATGTTCTTCTCGTGCGCGACGCGCCCTACAAAAAGCAACATCGGTTGATTCTGCGGGATGCCGAATCGTTCCCGAAACCCAATACGATCTCCTGGCACAAAGCTCTCTGGTTCGATGCCGGTAGCAATCACTTCCATCGTCGTTTCGATCCCGTAGTCCTGCAACACGCGCTGCATCGGCCTGGACGGAATCACCATGCCGTCCAGACTGTTTCCTTGATGACGCGAGAAGCGCTTGGCCAGGTAGCGTGTCAAGCACTTCGGAGCCAATGGAATGTAGTGGTAAAGATATTCCTCAAAGAAGGTGTGGTAGGTCTCGATGCACGGAATATCCAGCAGGGACGAAAGCTTGACACCAAGGTAATGCGCCACAAACGGTGTCTGAACATGAATGAGGTCGTACTGCTCGTCGCGAAAATTGTTGAGCTGCTTCATGACCCAGCTGTAACTCATGAACCGGTCTTCCGGGTCAAACGGCACACGGCGTGCCGGTACGCGCAGGATGCCTGGTTCATCCGTAGCGGGCATGCCATAGTCTGGCGCAATCAGGTGGACGGTATGCCCAAGCAGGTGCAGATTGCGCCGAAACGTTTCTATGGAAGTGGAGACGCCGTTGACCCGCGGAAAATAGACGTCCGAGATGAACAGAATTTTCATGCTCAGTTCAGCAAGACCAGGGTCCAGACGACCCCTAGATTGACGATGCCGACCAATACTGCGGCGCTTCCAATGTCCTTGGCCCGCTTGGCCAACCTGTGGTCATCCAGAGAAATTCGATCGACCGTTGCCTCTATGGCGGAATTGATCAGTTCGATGACCAGAAGCAGCAGAACGCAACTGATCATCAAGGCCCGGCCGAACATCTCGCTCTCGATCACGAAGGTCATGGGTATGAGGACTGCTGCCAACAGTACTTCCTGACGGAATGCATCTTCATTTCGAAACGCCTCGCGTAAACCGGAGCGCGAATAGCTGAAGGCGTTGATCAAGCGGCGCATGCCAGTCTTGCCTTTGTGTGGACTTTCCATGCCTGCAGCATCGCATGGAAATATTTCAGTGTTGTTACAAAAGAATGACTTGAAGGTTCAAATTCCGGCTGACATTCAAATCACGTCAATTTCGATTTGGCAACTTCTCTTCGGCGTCGAATCCAGGTCATCGGCGTAGTGCTTTTGTATTGAAAAAACAGAATCTGAAGTGTTTGAAAATCCAGCCCACTTTGTTCCATCAACTGTTGCCAGCTTATGGCCTCACCGATATGCGCATCAATCCAGAGGCACAAATCATCAAACTGTTGCCTGTGGGTTGCAGCGATGTTTTTTCTTGGATTTTGATTCACGTTCAGCAGATGATTGTCATCACCTGGCGTCCGGCAGTTTGCTTGCACAACAAGACAAAGAGAGATCCGCCTGGCCTTCAAGGCTGGCGGCACAGTCTTGACCAGGGCAATCAAATACCGAAGTTCTCTTCCGTCAGTTCTTCCTCCATGGTTTCACTATTCAGTGCGGCTATCTCGGCGTATTGCACCGCATTGAGCTGATGCCGGTACGCCAGATAGGCGTGACGGGCGTGGGATTGTCCGTCCCCGTCGTCGTCGGCCGTTGCAGCCAGCTGGTGATGTTTGGCAGCAGCAGAAAAATGTTGAGCCGCCATGCGGTGGTGGTCGCCCAAGGTTTCGTACTCGTCATCAAAATGTTCGATTGGAAACTGTGCGAGAGCCTTGGCGAGGGGCTCCAGATTGGTTTGACTGGTCATAAGGTTCTCTCCAAGAAGAGTTGCAACGGCGACTTGCCGCAGCGTCAGCATTCCGCCAATCGATGAAACCTTGATGACAGCAGTTTTCGAGCGAACTGTGGGACGGCAGCAATCTCCCGGCACACTTGGCCCAGCCGAACTTTTTATGGCCGCGGATGCAAATCCGCCATTTGCAGAGAAAGGTCAAACAGACGAACTTTGCCGCTGGCATATCGGTCAAGTCGCCACTCATCGAGAATTTTCAGCGCCAACTCGAAGCTCTCAAAATCAAGCTTGTAAATATCGGAGATCCGGAAGTCCGCCTCTGACTCCAGTGCAAGTACCAGTCTGCTGAGCGTCTTAGCGGAGTCTGAGTCTGGTTGCTGCTGAATGAGTTTGCGGGCAGCTTTGACGGCATGCATACGATGACCCTTCAATAATCTGATTGAACCCTGACTGATCTTATGGCCGCGAACTGATCGCGCACTAGCGCAGTCGACGGCGCGATTATCAGTCCGATTGATTGCCGCGTTTGTGCTCCACATCAAGCGAGAACCGAATTCGACTGTTGTCGCCTTGCCGAATTTCACGACGGTGACGGTCATCATTTTGCAATATTCGGCGAAGATGATTCGTGGTCCAAGTTTTCACGAACAGAATACATGCGACATTTCTTGAATCAAGTTCACACGCTGCGCTGGGACGACCATCGCTTTTATCATCAGTGCCGTATCAACCAGACACTGCATCTCATCAGTGCAGTCAGTTTTGTTGTCGCTTATGGGCTGCTTTTCGTCGAGCCCGCGGCCGCCGGGATGGTGGGTTGGCTGGTCGGCATGGTGACTCGTCAATCCGGCCACATCTTTTTTGAGCTGCGCGCCTACGACCAGATCAACAACACTTCGTACAGCCACAAAGAGTCGATCAAGGTGGGCTACAACATGCGGCGCAAGGGAATCCTGATTGGAGTCTGGCTCTTACTCCCGCTTGCCCTGTATCTCTCACCAAGCCTTCTGGGCATGATTGAGCCTGCGACCAGCACCAATGAATACCTGCATGACGTCGGTTTGAGTTGGCTGGCACTGGGCGCCGGTGGCGTCCTATTTCGTACCGTACACCTGTTCTTTTTGCGCGGCCCCACCTGGGGTCTGGCCTGGGCCACCAAAATTCTCACGGACCCGTTCCACAACATTGCCATCTATTGGAGGTCACCCATCGCCTTGCTGCGTGGGCAGCGCTATGACCCCCTGGATGCCGCGACGGCTCATCGCTCGCAAGGGTGATCGGAGGCAACCAGAATTCGTTTCACCTCAGCCCGACTGACGTTGGTCGGAGGTGAATCCGGTAACAATGGCAAATCGGGTGCCCGTAGTGGCAATCTGGAAAAGAAGCTTTTCCAGTGTCTGTTTGCCAGCAAGACCCTTCTTTGCAGTGCTGCGCTTGGTTCTTCGAAGTTCATTGACACTCTCCGGTCGATGCGGCCCATTGCGGGCTGCTGAAGATTTTCAGTACCCACTGACCCCCTAAGGACAATATATGGACCTTGTGCGTGACAAAACAGTGCGGACAAATGTTTATTCGGATGCCACGAGCAGCGGCTCAGTCGACTTCGACTTGCCTTGGAGCGCTGGGGACGGTATCGGTGACGGGGACAGGGTGATCGCAGAACGCCACTACCGACATTCGAATGGTCCGATATCCAGTGCATGAAGAACACGAATGCTCAGGTCCTCCGGGGTTCGTGAAATCACGTCCTCTGGCACCTGGAATTTTTTGGTCAAACGGGTGTAGTCCTCAAAACCATAGGACCCGATAAAGGCGTGCATACCAGCGGCGATGGCCGAGGTAAAGTCCTTGTGCTCATCACCACAGGCATAGGAACGCGCTGGGTTGATGTCGAAGCTCTTTCTGGCCGACCTGAGCGCATGGGTTTTGTCCTCCCGCAAGGGGACGTGGACCGCGAAGTCAAACGCGTCGAGATCAATATCGTGCCGAGACAAGACTTTGCGAATCGTCAACATGGGCTCGTTCGTAATGTTGCGGGTGACGAGACCAACCCGGATGCCAGGTGCCGCAACGAGAGTACGGACAAGGTCGGCCATACCGGGGTACAGTTTTGCATCATCGCGGTAGACATCGGTTAGCGTTGACAGAATCTTTTTGCGACTGCGCTTGCCTAGCTGCTTTCGCAAATTGAACGGGAACTCTTTGATGCCACCCAGATATTTGAATAGATGGTGCCGTTTTTGAAACCGCTCCAGATCTCCCAGTTCCATACCATGTTTGCTGAATGTTTCAACGATGGCGCTATAGGCATCAATGATCGTGCCATCGACATCAAAAACAATTAATCGGTTGCTGTTGCTGTACATGGTACTGGGGGCCGGTTCTGTAAGTGTGCCTTAGTAAGTGGTCATCATTTTGCAACAGTCGGCAGTCATGATTCCAGAACAAAGTTGTCACACACAGAAAGTGCTCATGCAGAAGGAGAAAGTCGTTATCGTGCTGGATCAGCAGTCCCTGCACAAGCGCACCTCCGGCCCATGCCGTCGATGAACACCGGTTCGGCAGACGGCGCAGCGCTCCTGGCCAGGGCTCGGTCCCGCACCTTCTTTCTGGTCATCGCGGTCCAGTTCATTTCCACTGCGGCTGACAATGCACTGCTGATCCTGGCGATTGCACGTGTCATTGAGCTTCATGCGCAGGCCTGGCTGATCCCGGTACTCAAACTCAGTCTGACCTTCTGTTATGTCCTCTTGGCGCCCTTTGTCGGCCCCTTTGCGGATTACCTTCCCAAAGGTCGGGTCATGTTGCTGGCCAATTTCCTGAAGGCCGCTGCGGTCTGCGGATTGCTGATGGGTGGTGATCCGACTTTGGCGCTGGCGCTGGCCGGTTTGGCCGCCGCCATCTACGCGCCTGCCAAGTATGGATTGATTACGGAATTGCTACCAGCCGCGCAACTGGTGCAGGCCAACGGCTTCTTTGAGGGTGTCACGGTCTCGGCTGTCGTGCTGGGTACGGCGCTGGGGGGACTCCTGATCAGCCCTCTGCTGCTCACGCTTGCCTTGCCGAGGTGGTTTGAGTTGCTGCCACTGACCAGCACCGGATTGCTGGCCGGCATGTTCATTCTGTTGGCCTTGTATGTGGTCGCAGCAATGCTGAACTTTGCTGTGACTGACAGTGGTGCTCGCTACGCAAGCCATTCGATTCATCCGATACGGATGGTTCGTCGCTTCTTCCACGAGAACAAAGTCTTGTGGACCGATCCGCTTGGCGGGCTTTCGATGGCGATTACGACCTTGCTCTGGGGTGTTGGTGCAACGCTGCAACTGATTGTCTTGCGCTGGGCCAACGAGTCCCTGGGCTTGCCTCTGGCACAGGCGGCGTACCTGCAGGGCGTGACCGCATTGGGCGTGGTTGGTGGTGCCGTTCTTGCAAGTCGCTATGTAAAGCTTTCAGATGCCATCAAGTTGCTGCCCCTAGGTGTGTTGATCGGACTGCTGGTGCCACTGATGCTTGCCGTCAAGTCAGTCGTTTGGGCGTGCATTCTGCTTTTGGCGGTGGGCGCCCTCGCCAGCTATTTTGTGGTGCCGATGAATGCGCTGCTGCAACACCGTGGGCACAACTTGCTTACAGCGGGGCGTTCCATTGCCGTCCAAGGGTTCAATGAAAACGGTGGAATCTTGTTGATGTTGGGGCTGTACGCTGCGGCTACCGCGAACCAGATACCCCTTCGGACGCTGATCATCTGCTTTGGAATGCTGATCACCCTCGTCATCGCGCTCGTTTGGTTTGCGCAGCGCCGGCTCCCGGTAAGCACGCTGGCGCTGCCACGTCATTGAACCCTCGGTCGCGCGATCCGTCTTGAAACTGTCAAAAAACAATCATCAAACTGTTGCTTTTGATCAGTAGCCTCGGCGGCATGCATGATCTGGAAGCAACTACATCAGAGTCCCGTGGGTCGAAAGCATCACGCCTTCGTGTTGCAATAGTCACCGAGACCTTTCCCCCCGAAGTCAATGGAGTGGCGATGACTTTGGGCCGTATTGTGGCCGGCTTGTTGGAGCGTGGACACACCGTCCAACTCATGCGACCGCGTCAATTTGAGGAAGAGGACCGACCAGTTGAAGGCGCTCTCGAGCAGGTCTTGTTTCGTGGCATGCCAGTTCCTACGTATCCAGAATTGCGCCTCGGGTTTCCTTCCCGCAGCAAACTCGTGAAACTTTGGAGGCAAAAGCGACCCGATATAGTGCACGTCGTCACCGAGGGTCCGTTGGGCTGGTCCGCAGTGGCCGCCGCAAACCAGTTGCAATTGCCTGTCAGCAGTTCCTTTCATACGAACTTTCAAAGCTACTCGCGCTACTACGGCATTGGCTTTTTCAGAACGCTGATTGAAGGGCACCTGCGGCGGCTGCATAACCGAACGCTGGCAACCATGGTACCAACCAAGACCATGGTGCGGGATCTGCAGGCTCTGGGCTTTAACGATGTGATGCTGCTGTCCAGAGGGGTGGAAACCAGGCAGTTTTCACCATGCAAGCGCTCCACGGACTTGCGTGAACGTTGGGGTGTGGGAGTCGATGATCTGGTCATCATGAATGTGGGGCGGCTGGCCAAGGAGAAAAATATTGCCGCCGTGATCGCCGCGTTCAGGGCCATTCAGTTTCGCCTGCCCACTGCCAGGCTGGTCTTTGTTGGCGACGGTCCCGAGCGAAAGAAGTTGGAGGAAAGCTGTCCGTTCGCGACTTTCGCTGGCGTTCAGGAGGGCGAGGCGCTCGCAAGCCATTACGCGTCCGGGGACGTGTTCTTGTTTCCGAGTCTGACGGAGACCTTTGGTAACGTGGTGCCGGAGGCGCTGGCCAGTGGGCTCGCGGTCGTGTCCTACGATTGTGCGGCGGCACATGAATTGATCACGAAGGATCTGAACGGCGTATTGGTCTCTGGCAGCACAGAGCTCGACTTCGTCGAAGCGGCATTGAGCCTCGCGCTCAACAGGCAAAGGCAAAGCACACTGCGACAGAATGCTGTTGCGAGTGTGGCGCACCTGCGCTGGGACGCGATTTGCAAGCGCTTTGTGGATATTCTTTCGGATGTCATTCAACGCCATGGCCAGCAACACGCTGGCGCCGCGCTAGTGGCGGGTCGTGTCCTGGTCAATCGCTCCAACGCATGAGCGCCTGGCCCATCCGTATCGTGGACCCCTGTTGCAAGCCGTCACGCAGTACGAATCCTCTGGCTGCCAACATGATCACAGTAGAGCCATGCTGAAACCACCCCATTTCCTGCCCCTTGGAAAACATGGCATTGCAGTCGAAGGTTCTGCGTCCGGAAAATTTCAAGTGAAACAAGACATCAAGAAAATGAAGTCGAATGCTTGCTACCAGGATAGCAGCGACCGGCACCAGTGCTACAGCCTGCCCGTGACAAGGACCGCCTCCGCCGCAGCGCGTCCGAATGAAAGCCCGCTCATTCTTGCAAAACAACTTTTCGACCCGCCGCAAGGCGATCGGATTCACATTCCAGGTATCTCCGGAAAAATACCGCACGTGCTCGACGGTGCAGTCAGCGGGAGCGTGAAGCCGGTGGTACATACTGGACGTCAGGCGCAGCGTTACAAAGTAGCCATCCTTCCAGTCTTGCGGGTCCTCTTCGGGTCCAAGCAAATCCTCGATCGCGTAAGGGAAGCCTTTGGCCTGAAAGACCTGCGTTCCCTGAACCGGGCCGTGCGCTCCGACGATGGCATCGACCGGGCTTGCCAGCGCCAGCGGATCAGCGTCAATCGGCCTGGCGCCGTCCTTGAGTTCGCGTGTGAAACAGTCGTGCATGCTGCGAAAGGTGGTTTTCTTTGCCTCGCTCAGATCAAGGTCAGAGAAGAACGCCCACACACCGATGGAGAGGTCGCGCACCCACGGAGTTTCGATCTTGCTAAAGCGTCCCATCCATTGGGTGAGCCAACGGCGCGGCAGGCGATTTGTCAGCAGAAAGTTAAGGTCTTCCTGCAGCAGCAATTGTTGGATTTGTTGGCGCAAGTTCATCTCTTCATGACCCGTTTTTGTCTTCGATTGCAAGGGGTTTAGTGTGAATGATTTGATTGGACTCAATCCGCTGTTGCTCAGCGCGCTCGGTGCGGCAGTGCTTCTGATGGTGGCGACTCGCCTGCGCGATCGCGTGGAACTCTCGCTTGCAAAACATCGCTCCCTGGCGGGACATCCAAGGATCGCGAAGCGGATTTCTGCCTTGTTCCGGACCTACAGCTACGACGAAGTGACTGCGTTTGGACTCGATGGCGCGACACCTTCCGTGGTGGACGATCGAAAGCGGGCGTTCAGGGCGCTGGTCACGCAGTATGGGCTGCGCTTCAGCAAGGGTCGACAAGCCAGTCTTGAAGTTGTCAGCGGACTGTCTGACCTGCAGTTCATCAGCGCCTACAGGATGCCGTTCCAGTTTCGACCGCTCGTGGGCGAGCAGTTCAGGGCAGGCTCTTTTGTCAATTCCAGTGCAGGCGTCACGCTGACGGATCTTGATGAAAACTGCTTTTACGATCTGACCGGCTCCTACGGTGTCAACCTCTTCGGCAATGACTTCTACAAAGAGTGCATTGATCAGGGGGCCGACATGGTGCGTGCACTGGGACCGGTCCTGGGCTCCTATCATCCGGTCGTAACGGATAACGTGACACGCTTGAAGTCTATCTCGGCCATGGATGAAGTCAGCTTTCACATGTCGGGTACCGAAGCGGTCATGCAGGCAGTGCGATTGGCGCGCTATCACAGCAAGCGAGACAAGGTGCTGCGGTTTTGTGGGTCTTACCATGGTTGGTGGGGTGATGTGCAGCCCGGCATTGGCAACCCCGTGCCGGCCCGCGATACGTTCACCCTGGCCGAAATGAGCGCCGCCACTCTGCGTGTGCTGCGGCATCGCAAAGATATTGCTTGCGTGCTTGTCAATCCGCTGCAAGCCCTGCACCCCAATGCTGCCGCGCACAGCGACTCCGCCCTGCTGGACAGTTCGCGCCGCGCAGGTTTTTCGCGAGCAGCCTACAGCGCTTGGTTGAAGGAGTTGCGCCAGGTCTGCGATGAGAAATTCATCGCCTTGATTTTTGATGAGGTGTTTGTCGGGTTTCGGCTTGCCCCGGGTGGCGCTCAGGAATACTTTGACGTGAAGGCTGACATGGTGACCTATGGCAAGACACTGGGCGGAGGGCTGCCCGTCGGTGTCTTGTGTGGAAAGAGCGGCTGGATGAAGCGCTACAACGACGCGGCGCCAGCCGACATCTGCTTTGCCCGCGGTACCTTCAACGCGCATCCCTATGTCATGGGCGCCATGAATGTGTTCCTCAGACAGCTCGACAGCCCGGACATCGGTCGCCTTTACATCGACCTGGACGAAACCTGGAATCAAAGGGCTCGTACGCTCAATGGCCTTCTGCACGATGCTGGCGTCCCGGTCCAAGTGGCTAACCTGTCTTCCATCTGGACAGTGCTGTACACAAAACCCGCGTGCTACAACTGGCTGTTTCAGTATTACCTGCGACTGGAAGGACTGGCATTGAGCTGGGTTGGGACCGGGCGAATCATCTTCAGTCTGAACTACACACAACAAGACTTTGACGAAGTTGCCGCCCGATTTGTCAGGGCTGCTCAAAAAATGCAACGCGATGGTTGGTGGTTGTGCGATCCGGCCACCACCAACAAGTCCATCAAGCGCCGCATTCTTCTGGAGCTTGTGCAGGCCCGCCTCTAGTTCCAGCGCGTGACGCTCTTGCATCAAACCTGGCCGGCGCTCTGTTTTGGATCAAGCAATTCACCGCGCAACAAGGCAAGTGGAGACTTGTAGTACAGAACAATGTCATTGAAAGGGTCGGTCAGGATCTTCGTCATCCACACCAGACCCGACATGACATCCTTGATAAAAAACAGGTGAACGGTCCGGAAGATCAGACCGGCAATGCCCAGGGCCAACCAGATCAGACCAGTGTGATGAATGAAGCCCATCAGGCTGGTGTCGGTCTCCAGCAAGCCCAGCAGGGTGGGATCAAGCACCAGCAGCAGGGGTGAAGCCACCCAAATTGACAGCAAGACGACTTTTCTACGCAGGTTGTAACCGACTTTGATTTCTTCCTTGTATTCGTGGCTGACCTGGTTGACCTTATCGTAACCACGGGGCTCAAAAAAGAAGTGGCCTGACTGGCGCGTTGTCATGGAAATCAGCCAACCGATCAGAGCCGCGACGGCTGGCTGAATGAATAGAAATGCATAGGCCACCAAGAAACTCACGGCACTGATCAAATGGAGAGTCTGGTTGATGCGGCTATGGTGGTAGTAACGATGGTCGTCCCGCCGCTGGATGGCCAGTTGCTCGAAGAATGTGGACATGATTGAGGTCTCTTTGGGATTGATAACAATTAACGCCCGATGGCGAAATACTCCAGACCCATTCCCCGGACCCATGGCGGCTCATACAGGTTTCGGCCATCGAATATGACGGGGTTCTTCAGCGTCGCCTTGATCGCACTAAAGTCGGGGCTCTTGAATTCTTTCCACTCGGTCACGATCACCAACGCGTCCGCATCTTTCAGCGCTTCCATCGACGAAGTGGCGTAGCTCAAGCGGCGCTCATCGGGGTAAACACTTTTGGCTTGCGCCATGGCAACTGGGTCGTAAGCCGTGATCGTCGCACCCGCCATCAACAAATCGTTGATGAGGGTTTGACTGCTGGCTTCACGCATGTCGTCGGTGTTGGCTTTGAATGCCAGGCCCCACAAAGCAAAGTGTCTGCCGGCGAGGTTCGATCCGAAGCGGGACTTCACCTTGTTGCCCAGAACGTGCTTTTGCTGTTGGTTCGCTGCATCGACAGCTGTCAGTACCTGCAATTTGACACCGGCATCTTCACCGGCTGATTGGATGAGAGCGCGGACGTCTTTCGGGAAACACGAGCCGCCGTAGCCGGCGCCCGCATACAGGAAGTCGTAGCCAATGCGTGGATCGCTGCCGATCCCTTTGCGCACATGTTCAATATCTGCTCCAAGCTTCTCGGCAAGATTTGCCAACTCATTCATGAAGCTGATACGTGTCGCCAGCATGGCATTGGCCGCATATTTGGTCAGTTCTGCGCTGCGGATGTCCATCAGGATCAGGCGGTCGTGATGCCGCTGGAAAGGTGCATAAAGTGCCCGCATATTCAAGGCCGCCTGCTCATCATCACAACCCAGAACGATTCTTCCTGGCCGCATGAAGTCGTCAATGGCTGCGCCTTCCTTCAGAAACTCGGGATTCGAGACAACGCTGTACGGGGTATTGACACCACGCAAATCCAGTTCTTGCGCTATCAGGGTCCGGACCGCATCGGCCGTTCCGACCGGAACGGTACTCTTGTCAACCACGACCTTGTAGTCATTCATGTACTTGCCGATGTTCTTTGCGGCTTCCAGCACGTACCTGACATCAGCGCTGCCATCTTCTGCGGGTGGCGTGCCGACCGCGATAAATTGAATGGTGCCAAAGTGAGTGGCCTTTTTGATGTCGTCAGTAAAGTGAAGTCGTCCATCGCTGACGTTGTGCCGGATCATCTCCGACAAGCCTGGTTCGTAGATCGGTATTTCGCCATCCTGCAGCATTCCGATCTTCCCGGAATCAGTATCAAAGCAGATCACATCGTTACCAACTTCGGCCAGACAGGTGCCCGTTACGAGTCCCACATAGCCGGCACCGATGACCGTGATTTTCATGGCTTGATTTCCCCAAGTTTGAATTAGCAGTGAAGTAGTCTGGCTCGGAAATGCGAACATTTGATGACAAGCAAAAGTCACTCGCCTGTCGGTGCATTGATGGCACTGGCGCTCTTCACAGAACTGTCACCTGAGTAGCTGATCATCGGGCCTGCCCATGAAGACGATTGACCTTGTTTACTTCAACTTTGGTGGCGGTCACCGCTCGGCGGCGCTGGCCTTGCAGGCAGTGATTCGCGAGCAGCACCGACCCTGGCAGGTACGTCTGATCAATCTGGTGGAGGTGCTCGATCCCAAGAACTCCTTTCGCAAATTCACCGGGATTGCTCCCGAGGCCATTTACAACAAGCGTCTGGAGCGCGGCTGGACTTATGGGCTAGCGACCGAATTGAAATTGCTTCACGGAATGATCCGGTTCAGTCATGCAAACGTTGTCAGCCGGTTGCTGGAACATTGGAGTTCGACCCGACCCGACCTCGTCGTGTCCCTGGTGCCGAACTTCAACAAAGCACTGTGTGAGTCGGTCGCTGCGGCTCTGGGCGAAGTTCCGTTTGTCACAGTGATGACCGACATGGCGGACTATCCACCCAATTTCTGGATTGAGGCTGGACAATCCCAGTACCTGGTCTGTGGCACGCAGCACGCGGCTACACAAGCCCGGCTCGCCGGCTATACCGCCGAAAACATCCGTCTCACCTCAGGCATGATTCTGCGTCCAGCCTTTTACCGTGAACCCGTATTCAATCGCGACGTGGAGTGTCGCAAACTGGGCCTGGACCCGCAACAACCGATTGGCATTGTTCTGTTCGGCGGTCACGGTTCGACGCAAATGCTGAGCATCGCGAAAACACTGGCAGACGTGCAATTGATCCTGCTTTGCGGGCACAACAGCACTTTGCAGGTCCAGCTGGAAGGATTGGAGACACCGGCAAAACACGTCGTCATAGGCTTTACATCAGACATTGAACTCTATATGAGATTGGGCGAATTTCTGATCGGAAAGCCGGGGCCTGGCAGTCTCAGCGAAGCGGTGCAGTTAGGCTTGCCGGTTATTACATTCAACAACAAATCGACGATGCCGCAAGAACGCTACAACGCGACCTGGGTGCGCGAAAGTGGTGTTGGGCTGGTCGTTCCCTCGGTGCGTTCCATCCGATCGGCAGTAATGAAGATGATTCAGAACTTGCCCGAATTTCGCAAGGCGGTCGGGCAAATCGACAACCGAGCGGTATTTGAGGTGACCGACATCTTTGAGCAGCTATTGAATCAGACCCAACCGCATGCGGAGTTTGACTGCCTGGCCGACGCGTCGCTTACTGCTTGACCTTGGCCGGTTTGCAGTCCAGGCAAAAGAACATCAATGAGTTCAGGTACCGTTTGAACTCGCCATTTCTACGCAATTTATGGCGGCCGCATTTGATGCAACTGAGCGTTTCTCCCGAGCCTGCCATGCCTTGAAAGGGGGAGCCAGGTTCTTTGGATGTATAGCGCAAACCGCAGTCGGAGATGACAGTCTCTTCGTATTTGTACATGGAACGATGAAAGCCCGATTGAAATCTTAATTCTCGTCGCGCTTGGTTTCAACTTCATGACGCAACGGTGAGACCCGGGTAAACTCGACCGGCAATCGCAATAATCCAAGAAGAGCAACGCTATGTCACTCGAAAAAGTCTCTGAAATGCTGAAGAAGCAACGGCGGATTGAAGGCATGGTGCATGGCCAGAACATGCCGCGCCAGGATATGGCGATGTCCCGACCGCAGTTGCAGGTTTGAGTCGGTGGTCATGAATATTATGCTGCCTTCTTGAGTTGTTGGGCGTTAGGGCGAAGACCGTCTATCAGGGTTTTCAGTTCGGCGTGACCGCGCAATTTCTTGAACGA
>CAIYMN010000162.1 GCA_903927295.1 uncultured beta proteobacterium
GACTGCCTGTTCATCGTGATGACGGTAGGGGCGAATCTTCACGGCGTGCCGCAAACGGCCCAATCAAACCAGCAGCGCGTTCACCCGCTTCACATAGGCTGCCGGGTCGGCCGGCAAGCCGCCTTCAGCCAGCAGTGCCTGATCGAACAGAATGTGCGCCAGATCGTGGAAATGTACGGAGCCGTCGAGCTTCTTGACCAAGGGGTGGTCGGCGTTGACTTCGAGCACCGGTTTTACTTCCGGAGCGGCCTGGCCGGCCTGCTTGAGCATGCGCGCGAGTTGCGTGCTCATGCCGTGGTCCTGCACTACCAGACAGGCGGGTGAGTCCACCAGCCGGGTTGTAACGCGCACGTCTTCGGCCTTGTCTTTTAGCGCTTCCTTCAGTTTGGCCAGCAGGGGCTTGAAGGTCTCAGCCGCTTCTTCGGCCGCCTTCTTCTCGGTCTCGTCCTGCAGCTTGCCCAAATCAACGGCGCCTTTTGCCACGCTTTGCATGGGCGTGCCGTCAAAGTCATGCAGGTAGTTCAGCGCCCACTCGTCCACGCGATCGGTCATCAGGAGCACCTCGATGCCCTTCTTCTTGAACACCTCAAGCTGCGGACTGTTCCTGGCCGCCGCGGGGGTGTCGGCGGTGATGTAGTAGATGGCTTCCTGGCCCTCTTTCATGCGTGCCTTGTAAGCGTCCAGCGACACGCTGATGCTGTCGGTGGTGCTGGAGGCAAAGCGCAGCAACTTGGCAAGGCGGTCCTTGTTGGCGTAGTCTTCGCCCAGGCCTTCCTTCAGCACGGCACCAAACTCGGCGTAGAACTTGCTGTATTTTCCTTGCTGGGCTTTGTCTTCTTCACTCAGCACGTCGGTTACGCCTTCGGCCGGTGCTGCGGGCTGGTCGTTTTTGGCCAGGTCCTCCAGCATGCCCAGCACGCGTTTGGTGCAACCCTCGCGGATCGCCTTCACATCGCGGCTTTCCTGCAGCAACTCGCGGCTAACGTTGAGCGGCAGGTCGCTTGAGTCGACCACGCCCTTGACGAAGCGCAGGTAGGTCGGCAGCAGTGCCTCGGCATCGTCCATGATGAAGACACGCTTGACGTAGAGTTTGACGCCGGCCGACTTTTCACGGTTCCATAAATCAAACGGTGCCTTGCCGGGTATGTAGAGCAACTGTGTGTACTCGGTGCTTCCCTCGACCCGGTTGTGTGTATGCGCGAGCGGCGCCTCCATGTCGTGGCTGATCTGCTTGTAGAACTCGATGTATTGCTCGGCAGAAATATCCTTCTTGGCGCGCGCCCAGATGGCGTTCGCCTTGTTGACGGTTTCCCAGTCGCCGGTCTTGACCATGGCGCCGGGTTGGCGACCACCCTTTTCGTCGCCTGGGTTGATCAAGTCGCCGTCTTTCCACTCTTCCTTTTCCATCAGGATAGGCAGACTGATGTGGTCCGAGTACTTGGCGATGATGCTCTTGAGCTTCCAGGCTGACGCGTAGTCCATGGCGTCATCACGCAGGTGCAGGGTGACGCTGGTGCCGCGCATGGCACGGCTGATGGTTTCGACCTCAAAGTCGCCGGCACCGCCGCTGATCCAGCGCACACCTTCATCGGCCTTCAGGCCGGCACGGCGCGATTCCACGGTGATCTTGTCGGCGACGATAAAGCCCGAGTAGAAACCGACCCCGAACTGACCAATCAACTGCCCCTGTTCCGAGACATTGGCTCTCTGGTCCCCGGTCAACCTGGACATGAAGTCCTTGGTGCCGCTCTTGGCGATGGTGCCCAGATGATCAATGGCCTCCTGCTGACTCATGCCGATGCCATTGTCCGAAATCGTCAGTGTCTTGGCATCCTTGTCAAAGGACACGCGGACCTCCAGATTGGGCGCGTCTTCGTAAAGTGTGCTGTTGTCGAGCGCTTCAAAACGCAACTTGTCGCAGGCGTCTGAAGCGTTGGAAATCAGTTCACGCAGAAAGATTTCCTTGTTCGAATAAAGTGAATGCGTGACAAGGTGCAATAGCTGGGCCACTTCGGCCTGGAAGGAGAGGGTCTGTTTGGTCATTTTGGATTTGAACGTTCGGAAAAGAAATCGAAAACGGGCGCCATCGCCGGTCGCACGTAGCCCTTAAATGTGGGCGCCGGCCCGGCTTTCAAGATGCCGCTCTAATGTGCGACGCGCCGCGCTTTGGGGCGGGTCCCTGGTGTCACCCTGAGTTCGATTCTTTCTTCGCGGCGCAACAGGGTGAATTTGGCTGCAGTGCCGGGTTTGAGCGCAGCAACGGCACCAAGCAGTTCGGCCACGTTGGTGGTCGCCTTTCCGGCAACTTCAACAATGACGTCACCCGGGCGAATGCCCGCCTGGGCCGCTGGTGCACTCTGCATTACGCCAGTGATGATGACGCCCGATTGCGCCTTGACACCAAAGGTCTCCGCCAGTTCTGGCGATAAATCGTTGGGCTCAACGCCAATCCAGCCGCGAGTCACTTGTCCGTCCTTGACGATGCCTTCGAGCACCAGCTTGGCAGTGGCCACGGGAATGGCAAAACCGATGCCCATGCTGCCGCCCGAGCGCGAGTAGATGGCGGTGTTGATACCGAGCAGATGTCCCGCAGTGTCAACCAGGGCACCGCCCGAATTTCCGGGATTGATGGCAGCGTCGGTCTGGATGAAGTTCTCGAACGTATTGATGCCGAGTTGATTGCGTCCAAGCGCGCTGACAATGCCGCCGGTCACAGTCTGCCCGACGCCAAAGGGGTTGCCGATGGCCAGCACCTGATCGCCTACCTGAAGGGTGTCGGAGTTGCCCAGCACGATGACCGGCAGGCGGTCAAGTTCGATTTTGAGTACCGCCAGGTCGCTATCCGGGTCAGTGCCTATCACCTTCGCATGGGCGCGTCGGCTATCGTTGAGGCTTACTTCGATCTCGTCAGCGCCATCTACGACGTGGTTGTTGGTCAGAATGTAGCCACTGGCGCTGACAATGACGCCACTGCCCAGTCCAACCTGAGGCTCATTTCCCTGTTCGCCAAAGAAGAAATTGAACCATGGATCGTTGCTGCGCGGCCGGTTTTTGGCGGTCTTGCTGGTGTTGATACTGACCACAGCGGCCGACGCCGTCTGCGCCGCCAGCCTGAAGCTGCCAGCTGGCGCGACACCGGGCGACGCCAGGGGCGCCTCCAGCAGCGCCACCGGCCCGGTACGTGTGAACCCCTTGCCCAGCCAGTCAGGTTTGAGTGTGGCGACGACAAAATACATCGCCAGCAACACCGTGACGGCCTGAGAAAAAATTAACCAGAGGCGCTTCATAAGCACAAATTGTAGGCGGCGAGCCACTTCCATGCATGCCAGCGCAAAGAATTACCCGACAATGCGAACCGTATCTTCCATTGCCATCATGACTGAACGAGCACAGCTACTCCAGAGCTTCAATGCGCTGCTACAGCCCGAGCGCTTTCGCGACTACGGCCCCAACGGTCTGCAGGTGGAGGGTTGTGCACAGGTGCACAGGATTGTTTCCGGTGTCAGTGCCAGCCGCGCCTTGATTGAGGCCGCCATTGCAGCTCAGGCGGATGCTGTTTTTGTCCACCATGGACTTTTTTGGCGTTCCCAGGATGGGTGCGTCACCGGCTGGATGAAGCAACGCCTGGCCCTGCTGCTGGCACATGACATCAATCTGTTTGCTTACCACTTGCCACTGGACGCCCACCCGGAGCTCGGCAACAACGCGCAACTCGGGTTGAAGCTCGGCTTGCAGGCCAGCGAGTGCTTTGGCGAGCAGGAGCTGGGTTTTCTGGGTGAAACTGCGCAGCCGGGCGGGTTCGCGTCGGCCGGGGCATTGGCGCAGCACATCGAGTCGCAGTTGCACAGACCCGTTTCCCTGATCAGTGGTGCTGCGCGGGCGATTCACAGAATCGCCTGGTGCAGCGGTGGAGCACAGGGCTACTTCGAGGCCGCGATTGCGGCTGGCGCAGAGGCATTCATCACAGGGGAAATTTCGGAGCCGCAAGCGCATTACGCGCGCGAGATGGGAGTTGCTTACCTGGCATGCGGTCATCATGCGACCGAGCGTTTTGGCGCCCCCGCCGTGGCTGCCCACGTGGCGGCGCAGTTGGGCCTGGAGCATCAGTTCATTGACATAGACAATCCGGCCTGAGCATGATCAAGCCCATCGCCATCACCCTTGGAGACGCTGCCGGCATTGGGCCGGAAATCATTGCCAAGGCGTATGGGCAAGCGCCCGAACTGTTGCGAGGCTGCTTTGTTGTCGGCGATGCGGCCACCCTGCGCCGGGCCACCCAACTCGTCAGTGCGGGGGCCATTCCCATGCCGCTGGCGGTGCTTGAAGATGCGATGGATGTGTTTGAAGCGCCGCCAGACTGTCTGCCGCTGTTACAAGCAGGTACTCTGGCGGCGCCGCCTGCGTTCGGGCGGCTGGATGCAGCTGCCGGCTTGCTGGCGGCACAGTGTGTGGTTTGGGCGGCGCAGGCAGCTTTGCGCGGCGATATTGCGGCGCTGGTGACAGCGCCTCTGAACAAGGAGGCGCTGGCGCTGGCTGGCCCGCCCTATTCCGGCTTTCCCGGTCATACGGAACTGCTGCAGGCGCAAGCGGCCGCTCATAAGGGCAAGGCGCTGGCGCAGATGCCGGTGCGCATGATGCTGGCCAACGACGAATTGCGGGTAGTGCTTGTCAGCATTCATGTGTCGCTGCGCGACGCGCTCGATGCGGTGACCACAGCCAATGTGTTGCAGACGCTGTTGATCACGCATGAGTCGCTCAGCGCGATTCTGGGTCGCGCGCCGCGCATTGCGGTGGCGGGAGTCAATCCGCACGCCGGGGAAGGGGGCTTGTTCGGGCGAGAGGAGCTTGAAATCATTGCTCCGGCCATCACACAGGCGCACGAGCAGGGACTTCAGGTCAGTGGCCCTTACGCCCCGGACACGGTGTTCATGAGCGCCAGGGCCAGGCCCGGTCGGTTGGCCGAATTCGACGTTGTGGTTGCGATGTACCACGACCAGGGCCTGATTCCCGTGAAGTATCTCGGGCTGGAGCAGGGCGTCAATGTGACGCTCGGCCTGCCCCTGGTGCGCACCAGCCCGGATCACGGCACTGCCTTTGACATCGCAGGCACCGGTCAGGCGGACCCATCCAGCCTGCTGGCGGCCATTCGCGTGGCACGCCAGTTGTCACACTGCTGAGGGACTATTTCTTCAGGTTGTCGCGAATTTCGCGCAGCAACAGCACGTCTTCCGGCGTCGTCGGGGCTGCTGCTGGTGCCGCCGGCGCAGCCTTCTTGAGGCGGTTGATTTGCTTGACCATCATGAAAATGATGAAAGCCAGAATTGCAAAATTGACCGCTACGGTGATGAAACTGCCATACGCGAATACCGGAACGCCGGCCTTTTTCAGGGCGTCGATGGTCATGAGATTGCCCGGTGGCGCAGTGCCAAGCACGACAAAAAGGTTGGAAAAATCAAGTTTTCCGATCAAAGCGCCGACCAAGGGCATCACCAGGTCACCCACGACAGAGTCGACGATCTTTCCAAATGCGCCGCCAATGATGACACCGACCGCCAGGTCCATGACATTGCCTTTGACAGCAAATTCCTTGAATTCCTGCATCATTCCCATTTGAAATATCTCCGTTCTTTAGTTCAAGGTGGGCAGTATCGTGCAAAAACGCCGGGCTTGCTGCAGAGTCCTGGTGCAGCGAGGACCCTGATGCGGGTCAAGGCGCTCAGCTACAATTAGTGGTTAACCCCGATAGCGATTTTTCATTGAGGATTCCCATGAGTGAAAGCCTTGCCGATAGCGGCCATGACGCCAGCAAGCGGACCTGGTTGATTGCCACCAGCTGTGTTGGAGCGGCTGGCGGTATCGCCGCCGCAGTTCCATTTATTACCAGCATGCAGCCCTCCGAGCGAGCGCTGGCTGCAGGTGCGGCGGTCGAGGCCGACATTTCGGCCCTCAAACCGGGCGAAAAGATGACGGTCGAATGGCGTGGCAAGCCGGTCTGGATCGTGCGTCGCACGCCTGAGCAACTGGCCGCCTTGCCCAAGATTGACCCGCAACTGGCTGATCCCAATTCCGAGCGCAAGCCTACAGAGCAGGCGCCAGACTACGCGCGCAATGCCCACCGCTCCATCAAACCGGAGTACTTTGTCGCCGTTGGCATCTGCACGCATCTGGGCTGCTCCCCGTCCGACAAATTTCAGACCGGTGCCCAGCCCTCCTTGCCGGACGACTGGCAGGGCGGATTCTTTTGTCCCTGCCATGGTTCCACTTTCGATTTGGCCGGTCGGGTATTCAAAAACAAGCCGGCGCCTGACAACCTGGAAGTTCCGGCCCATATGTATCTCTCCGAGACCAAGCTGCTCATCGGCGAAGACCGTAAAGCCTAAGGAAACAAATCATGGCTGAATTTCACGAAATCTCCCCGAACGCTGCCGCCGGTGAAAAGCTGCTGAACTGGATTGACAACCGGTTTCCGCTGTCCAAGCTCTTCAAGGAGCACATGAGCGAGTACTACGCGCCCAAGAACTTCAACATCTGGTATGTGTTCGGCGTGCTCTCCCTGCTGGTGCTGGTGATTCAACTGGTCACAGGCATTTTTCTGGTCATTCACTACAAGCCGGATGCGGCCCTGGCCTTCGGTTCGGTCGAGTACATCATGCGCGACGTTCCCTGGGGCTGGCTGATTCGCTACATGCACTCTACCGGCGCCTCCGCTTTCTTCGCGGTGGTCTACCTGCACATGTACCGTGGTCTGCTTTACGGAAGCTACCGCAAGCCGCGTGAACTGACCTGGCTTTTCGGCTGCGCTATCTTTCTTGCGCTGATGGCCGAGGCGTTCATGGGTTACCTGCTGCCTTGGGGCCAGATGAGCTACTGGGGCGCCCAGGTGATCGTCAACCTGTTTTCTGCCATTCCCTTTATCGGCCCGGACCTGTCGCTCTGGATTCGTGGTGACTATGTGGTCGGTGATGCGACCCTGAATCGCTTTTTCAGCTTCCATGTGATCGCCGTGCCGCTGGTGTTGCTGGGTTTGGTCGTGGCTCACATCATTGCCCTGCACGAAGTCGGCTCCAATAACCCGGACGGCATCGAAATCAAGGAAAAGAAGGACGCCAAGGGCATCCCCCTGGACGGCATTCCTTTCCATCCCTACTACTCGGTGCATGACATCTTCGCCGTCGGTGTTTTTCTGATGGTTTTTTCCGCCATCGTCTTCTTTGCACCCGAGATGGGTGGTTACTTTCTGGAGTACAACAATTTCATCCCGGCCGACCCGTTCCAGACGCCGTTGCACATTGCGCCGGTATGGTATTTCACGCCCTTTTACTCGCTGCTGCGCGCCGTGACAACCGAAATGATGTACGCGCTGATTGCCTGTACCGTGTTGGGCGCTGCTCTGGCAGTGGCCAAGATCAGGATGCCTGCGTTGTTCAAGGGCGCCATCGCGCTTGGCGCCTTGGTCGTCGTAGCCATGATGATGGCCATTGATGCCAAGTTCTGGGGCGTCGTTGCCATGGGCGGCGGCGTCGTCGTTCTGTTTTTCCTGCCCTGGCTGGACAACTGTGCAGTCAAGTCCATTCGCTATCGGCCAAATTGGCACAAGTACCTTTACGCAGTGTTTGTTGTCGATTTCCTCGTACTCGGTTACCTGGGGACGCAGCCAGTGTCACCCATCTACAGCCGCGTGGCTCAAGTGGGCACCTTGTTCTACTTTGCGTTCTTCATCCTGATGCCCTGGTGGAGTCAAATGGGCAAGACCAAGCCGGTGCCCGATCGTGTCAACTACACGGCGCATTGAAGGGGAGACACCATCATGAAGAACATGACATTCATTCAAAAATTCGTTATCGGGTTGCTGCTGGCGTGCGGTTTCACTCTGGGTGCGCAGGCCAATGTGGGTGGTCCGGCCTGGGACAAAGCGCCGAACAAGACCAGTGACATGGCAGCTCTGCAAAATGGTGCCAAGCTGTTTGTCAACTATTGCCTCAACTGTCATTCGGCCGCGTTCATGCGCTACAACCGCCTGCGCGACATCGGATTGACGACGGAGCAGATCAAGTCCAATCTGCTGGTGACGAACGGCAAAGTTGGTGACACCATGAAGTCTGCGATCGACCCGCAACAGGCGAAGGCCTGGTTCGGTGTCAATCCACCAGATCTGACGGTGATTGCGCGCTCACGCGCCGGCGCTGGCGGAACCGGCGCTGACTACCTGTACACCTATATGCGGACCTTCTACAAGGACGACACCAAACCAACCGGCTGGAATAACCTGGTGTTTCCGAACGTAGCCATGCCGCATGTGCTTTGGGAACTGCAGGGCGAACGGCGCGCCGTCTTTGAAGAGGTCAAGGAGCACGGTGCTGCCACCAGCGTTTTCAAGGGCTGGGAGCAAGTCAAGCCCGGTACCATGACCGGTCCGCAATACGATCAGGCGATCGGCGACCTGGTGGCATATTTGCAATGGATGGGTGAACCGGTTCAAAATACCCGCGTTCGTGTCGGTGTCTGGGTCCTGCTGTTCCTCGCGGTCTTTACGTTCTGCGCCTGGCGACTCAACGCGGTCTACTGGAAAGAGGTCAAGTAGCACAGTCAAGCGGCTCAAGTTGCGCTCAAATGGGCGCAATCTGAGGTTTCTGGAGTGGGCTTGCGTGAAGCATCCCACTCTTTGGTTTTTTTAGGAGTCCCACCATGATGGTGTTGTATTCAGGTACTACCTGCCCATTTTCCCACCGTTGCCGTTTTGTCCTGTTTGAAAAAGGCATGGACTTCGAGATTCGTGACGTTGACTTGTACAACAAGCCCGAAGACATCAGTGTCATGAACCCCTATGGCCAGGTCCCCATCCTGGTTGAGCGCGATCTGATCTTGTACGAGTCCAACATCATCAACGAATACATTGATGAACGTTTTCCGCATCCCCAACTGATGCCCGGCGACCCGGTTGATCGGGCTCGTGTGCGACTGTTCCTGCTCAATTTCGAGAAGGAACTGTTTGTCCATGTGTCCACCCTCGAATCGCGCGCCGCCAAAGCCAACGAGAAATTGCTCGACAAGGCGCGTGCCCATGTTCGGGACCGCTTGACGCAACTCGCACCGGTATTCCTGAAGAACAAATACATGCTCGGTGACGGTTTTTCGATGCTCGATGTCGCGATTGCGCCGCTGCTTTGGCGGCTTGATTACTACGGTATCGATCTCAGCAAGAACGCGGCGCCGCTGCTCAAGTACGCTGAGCGGATTTTTTCGCGTCCGGCTTACATCGAGGCTTTGACACCCTCCGAGAAAGTGATGCGCAAATAAGCGCAGAGTGCACGCCGATGACGGATTCTGCGCAAGCCACTTCGACTCGCCCCTACCTGATTCGTGCGCTCTATGAGTGGTGCACGGATAACGGTTACACACCCTATATCGCGGTGCTCGTGAATGAGCGCGTACAGGTGCCGCGCGAGTATGTGAAGGACGGTGAAATTGTTCTGAACATCAGCTTTGATGCCACGACCGGGCTTCAGTTGGGCAACGAATTCATTGAATTCAAAGCCCGCTTCGCTGGAACGGCACGTGACATTGCGGTACCGGTGGCACAGGTGGTGGCCATCTATGCGCGTGAAAACGGACAGGGCATGGCGTTTCCGATGGTCATATCTGACAGTACGGAAGTGGCTGGCGGACCACAGGGTTTGCAGCCGGTCGCGGCTGAACTCAAGCCCGTGCAGTTGACGCGTGTGGATTCGACACCACCAGACGGCAACCCCGAGCCACCGCGACCGACCACGGCCGGGATGCGACCGGCGTTAAAGCGCGTCAAATAGTCCCGTAAAATAGCGACGTGCCGATTTAGCTCAGTTGGTAGAGCAACCGCCTTGTAAGCGGTAGGTCAACAGTTCGAATCCGTTAATCGGCACCATTTGATAGTACAAAGGCCTCCAGGTAGCGATACCCGGAGGCCTTTTTTATGTCTGACGCGAAATTTGGACCTTCAGCCGAATTGAGGTAACCTCCCATCCCTTGCTTCGCAAATGGGCTTCGAAGACAGGCAGCAGCTGGCGCATTTTGGCTGCGCCCGCTTTGCTGTCGAGAATCAGGCACCAGACCGGGCCGTCAATCGGGCCAGCTTTGACTGCGGTTCTGAGCGTGGCAGGAATCAGTGACTCGATCGACTTGAGCCGTGCGACCGATTCGTCGCTGAGCGCGGTCAGTCGTGCCAGACTTGGCGAGTCCTGCGTTGCCTGCAGCAACGTGAACGCTTGATGGCGGCGGCTCAAGGGTGAGTTCATAGGGGGAGATCGGAATGCAATTGATTATCACGGATGCATGGCTTGCCAGAAGCCGTGCCATTCATCTCACCGGAACCAAACTGGTGCTGGCCGCGTTGCTGGCGTCCACCGTCATGACGCTGGTGGCCGCTGGCCTGTACCACTGGGTCTTTCTCAAAGGGGCCAGGGAGGGTTGGCCGGTGATTGGTACGCTGGTCAGGATGGTGGTCAAGGACGAGTTTGAACAGCGTGATCGCTTCATGCGCGAGAACCTCGATCTGCTGGCTCGCCAATTGGGTGAAATGCAGGCCAGGATGACTCAGCTTGAGTCGCTCGGTGAACGGGTCTCGGGCCTGGCTGGTGTCAATCCGAACGACATCAGGACGAAGCCGGGGCAGGGTGGGGCGCTGGTCAGCGGACGCCCCTTGTCGATCGAAGAACTCAAGGCAACTTTGGCAGACCTGGACCGGCTGACGGAGCAGCGCACGGATGTGATGACGGTGCTGGAATCACGCCTGTTTGACCAAAAGATCCGCAACATGATGGTGCCGACTCAGTTGCCCATCGCGCAGGCCAATTACGGTTCCATGTTTGGCTGGCGCATCGACCCCATCACGGGGCGCTCCGCACTGCACACCGGCATTGATTTCCAGGCCGAACGCGGTACATCGATCCTGGCAGCGGCTGGTGGCGTGGTGGTGGCGCAGGAATTCCATCCTGAGTACGGCAACATGGTTGAAGTGGACCATGGCAACGACCTGATTACGCGTTACGCTCATGCCTCCAGAACGCTGGTGAAGAAGGGCGACCTGATCAAGCAGGGGCAGAAAATTGCCGAGGTCGGGAGCACCGGTCGTTCGACCGGAACCCACCTTCATTTTGAGGTGCTGATCCAGGGGGTCTTCCAGGATCCGCAGAAATTCCTCGCCGCTGGCAGCAAGCTCAAGTCACCAAGCCTGGCGCAGGCAAGCCCGCCCTGGCAGGGGCACTATCAACCAGGTCGGCGATAGCACCGGGACGCGACTTGCCGCAAAGGTAAAATCGGCCGTTTGGGTTTCTCAGCGAAGCGTCTGGCATCAGCGCGGTTGCGTTTCGTGACAGGGCCCCCACTTCATACAGATCAGAAAAAGGATTGCGCTGCCCGGTTGGCCCAGGTGGGTTGACCGGTCGGTCCTGCATTCATGGCCACAAACATTCTTACCAAAATTTTCGGCAGTCGCAACGACCGTCTGCTCAAACAGTACCGCGCCAGCGTGGTTCGCATCAACGCGATGGAAGCCGCGCTGGAGCAGCTGTCGGACGAAGCCCTGCGCGGCAAGACGCAGGAGTTCAAGGAACGGCTGATCAAAGGCGAGACGCTCGACGCCTTGTTGCCTGAGGCCTTTGCGGTCGTGCGAGAGGGCTCCAAGCGCGTCATGAAGATGCGCCACTTTGACGTGCAGTTGCTCGGCGGCATGTCCTTGCACTACGGCAAGATTTCAGAAATGGGAACGGGTGAGGGCAAGACGCTGACCGCCACCATGCCGGTCTATCTCAATGCCCTGACGGGCAAGGGCGTTCATGTTGTTACGGTGAATGACTATCTGGCCAATCGCGACGCCCAGTGGATGGGCAAGCTTTACAACTTTCTCGGCCTGAGTGTCGGCATCAATCTGCCGCAGATGGCCCGCGAGGAAAAGCAGGCCGCCTACCGCGCCGACATCACCTACGGTACCAACAACGAGTACGGCTTTGACTACCTGCGTGACAACATGGTCTATGAGGTGGCGGATCGGGTGCAGCGTGGGCTGAACTATGCGATCGTCGACGAGGTTGACTCGATCCTGATTGACGAGGCGCGCACCCCCTTGATCATCAGCGGCCAGGCCGAAGACCACACCGAGCTCTACATCGCCATGAACAAGGTGGTGCCTTCGCTTACCAAGCAGGAAGGTGAGGAAGATCCGCGTACTGGTGAGGGCATCACCAAACCGGGCGATTTCACGCTGGACGAGAAGAGCCATCAGGTCTTTCTGACCGAGCAGGGTCACGAAAGCGCCGAGCGCATCCTGTCGGGCCTGGGGCTGATTCCGCAGGGCGCCACGCTGTACGACCCGGCCAACATCACGCTGATGCATCACCTCTACGCCGCCTTGCGTGCCAATCATCTCTACCATCGCGATCAGCACTATGTGGTGCAGAACGGCGAGATTGTGATTGTTGACGAGTTCACGGGTCGATTGATGTCGGGCCGGCGCTGGAGCGATGGCCTGCACCAGGCTGTCGAAGCCAAGGAAGGTGTCGCCATCCAGGCCGAAAACCAGACTATGGCGTCAATCACTTTCCAGAACTATTTCCGTCTGTACAACAAACTTGCGGGCATGACCGGCACGGCCGATACCGAAGCCTATGAGTTTCAGGAAATTTACGGCCTGGAGACGGTGGTGATGCCATACAACCGACCGAGTCGTCGCGAAGACCAGCTCGACCGTGTTTACAAGACCACGCGCGAAAAGTACGAAGCCGCGATCAGGGACATCCGCGAATGCCATGGACGCGGGCAGCCGGTTCTGGTGGGTACCACCTCGATCGAAAACTCGGAAGTTCTGGCGGAATTGCTGGAAAAGGAAAAGTTGCCGCACCAGGTGCTCAACGCCAAGCAGCACGCGCGCGAGGCCGAAATCGTGGCGCAGGCGGGTCGCTTCAAGATGATCACCATCGCCACCAACATGGCGGGTCGCGGCACTGACATCGTGCTCGGTGGCAATGTCAGCAAGGCGGTCGAAGCGATTGAGGTTGACGAAGCGCTGGACGCACAGCAAAAACTCGCGCAGATTGACGCCATCCGCGCGCAGTGGGCGCAGGACCACGAACAGGTCAAGAGTTTGGGCGGTTTGCGCATCATTGCAACCGAGCGCCATGAGTCGCGCCGGATCGACAACCAGCTGCGCGGTCGCTCGGGGCGTCAGGGGGACCCCGGCTCGTCGCGCTTTTACCTGAGCCTGGATGACTCCTTGATGCGCATTTTTGCGGGTGACCGGGTCAAGGCCATCATGGACCGCCTGAAAATGCCTGATGGAGAGGCGATTGAGGCGGGTATCGTCACACGCTCCATCGAGAGTGCCCAGCGCAAGGTGGAAGCTCGAAACTTCGACATGCGCAAACAGCTGCTGGAATATGACGACGTATCGAACGATCAGCGTAAAGTGATTTACCAGCAGCGCAATGAAATTCTTGACGCCAGGGATCTGTCGGCGCAGATCAGTTCCTTGCGCGAGGGCTGTTTCAATGACCTGGTGCGGCAATACGTGCCGGTAGAGTCGGTTGAAGAACAGTGGGACCAGGCAGCCCTGGAAAAGATCCTTTCGGACGAATGGCGAGTCAACGTGCCGCTGCAAAGCATGGTCATTGAAGCCAGCGCCATCACCGACGAAGACCTGCTGGCGCGCGTGCGCACGGAGGCTGGCAAGGTGTTTGACGAAAAAGTGGAACTGGTTGGCGGTGAAAACTTCACCCAGTTTGAGCGCATGGTGTTGCTGCAAAGCATCGACACGCATTGGCGCGAGCACTTGAGTTCGCTCGACTATCTGCGCCAGGGCATTCACCTTCGTGGATATGCCCAGAAGCAGCCCAAGCAGGAATACAAGCGCGAAGCCTTTGAGCTTTTCGGGCAACTGCTTGACGCTGTCAAGAATGACGTCACCAAAGTGCTGATGACGGTGCAGATTCAATCCGGCGAGCAGTTGGAGCAGGCTGCCGTCGACATGGAGACACGCGGCGAGAGCATCTCCAACGTGACCTACAGCGCGCCTACCGAAACTGGCGAAATTGAAACCGTGGTCGATGAGGAGACGGTCAAGACGGCTGTGCCACGTGTCGGCCGCAACGAGCCTTGCCCCTGCGGCAGCGGCAAGAAATACAAGCAGTGCCACGGAAAGTTAGTCTGATGGCCTTGCGAGCTCATCCCGTCATTGCGAGGAGCGAAGCGACGTGGTAATCCAGGAAGTCCAACTGCATGGATCGCCACGGCCTGCGGCCTCGCGATGACGAATGACTTGAATTTTGGAAAGATCAATAAGCCATGGCCGTCAACTTGTCTCCCCCCAATCCGTCTGAGCTTTATCCGATTGCTGGTGTGCGCCTGGGTATCACTGAAGCGGGTGTGCGCAAGGCGGGTCGCAAGGACCTGACGGTGCTGCTGATTGAGCCCGGGGCCTCGGTGGCCGGCGTTTTCACGCAGAACCGGTTTTGTGCTGCACCGGTGCAGATCTGCCGCGAGCATCTGGCACAGTCGCCCGGCGTGCGCGCCATGCTGATCAATACGGGCAACGCCAATGCCGGCACGGGTGAAGACGGGCGCCAGCGGGCCCTGCGCAGTTGTGCAACGCTGGCCGGCAAATTGAAACTTTCGCCTTCGGAAATCCTGCCATTCTCGACCGGCGTCATCATGGAGCCCCTGCCGCTTGATCGCATTGAAGCCGGACTCGATGCGGCGCTGGCAGACGCGCGCGAGGACAACTGGTTGCGCGCCGCCGAAGCCATCATGACAACCGACACGGTAGCCAAGGCTTTTGGCAAGCAGGTGCTCATTGGTGGTGCATTGGTGAGCATCACCGGCATCAGCAAGGGCGCAGGCATGATCCGGCCCAACATGGCTACCATGCTCGGTTTTCTCGCTACCGATGCCTGTATCAGTCAGACGCTGATGTCCAGACTGGCCAGGGAACTGGCCGACGGATCCTTCAATCGCGTCACCGTCGATGGCGACACATCCACCAATGATTCCTTCATGCTGATTGCCAGCAACAAGGCACAGCACGCTCCGATCGAGGATCTGGACAGCGCGAGTGGCCAGACACTGAAGGCAGCTTTGCTGGAAGTTGCCCGGCAACTGGCGCAGGCCATCGTGCGTGATGGCGAAGGCGCCACCAAATTCATCCGGATCCAGGTTGAAGGAGGCAGGAGCACAGCCGAATGTCGGCAGGTCGCCTATGCGATCGCCCACTCGCCCCTGGTCAAGACGGCGTTCTTTGCCAGCGACCCCAACCTGGGCCGAATCCTTGCAGCAGTCGGTTATGCTGGCGTAGAGGATCTGGACCAACGCCGGATCGACCTGTATCTGGACGATGTACAGGTCGCCTCCTGTGGTGGGCGCCATCCTTCCTACCGTGAAGAGGACGGTCAACGTGTGATGCGCCAGAGCGAGATCACGGTGCGCGTCGCACTGGGGCGCGGCACAGCCATCGATACGGTCTGGACCTGTGACCTCAGCCATGATTACGTCAGCATCAACGCCGATTACCGCTCATGAGCACAGCGTTGGAGCACCTGCTGGCGCGTGCCGAGCAACTCATCAGCCGCATTGAAGCGGTCTTGCCGCAGGCCCTGTCTGCGCCCGACTGGAGTGCCTCCGTTGCCTATCGCTATCGCAAACGCAGTTCCGGTCACGGCGTGCTCGAACCGGTGCGCCACGTCGGCACCATGCGCTTGTCCGACCTGAAGGAAATCGAGCCGCAAAAGGAAAAAATCCAGCGCAATACCGAGCATTTTGTGAGCGGACAGCCAGCCAACAATGTGCTCCTGACCGGGGCACGCGGTACCGGCAAGTCGTCCCTGATCAAAGCCTGTCTGAACGAATACGCGCCGCGCGGTCTGCGCCTGATCGAGGTCGACAAGTCGGATCTGACCGATCTGCCCGATATTGTTGACGTGGTATCCGAGCGGAGCGAGAAATTCATCGTCTATTGCGATGACCTGAGCTTTGAGGACGGCGAGCCAGGCTACAAGGCGCTCAAGTCGATACTAGACGGCTCCGTGGCAGCGACCACAGCCAACGTGCTGATCTACGCTACCAGCAACCGGCGCCATCTGCTACCCGAATACATGCAGGAGAACCTCAGCTATACACACACCGCCGATGGCGAGGTCCATCCGGGTGAGGTGGTGGAAGAAAAAATCTCCCTGTCCGAGCGCTTTGGTTTGTGGGTCAGCTTCTATCCGTTCACGCAGGATGAATACCTGACGATCGTGGCGCAGTGGTTGTCCTCGTTTGAAGTACCCGTAGCAGCGATTGAAGCGGCGCGCGCTGACGCCCTGATCTGGGCGCTGGAGCGGGGCTCTCGCAGTGGTCGCGTGGCCTACCAGTTTGCACGCGACTACGCCGGTCGGCACGCTGGCGCTGCGTGAACTCACCCTTGAGCGAACCAACCCTCATAGCCAATGCCGAACTACCGCGCAGCGGCGGCGTTGACAGGGCGCCCATTGATGTGGCGGTCGGTGTGCTTTTCAGGCCGGGCGGAGACTTCCTGCTGACCAGCCGTCCAGTGGGCAAGGTCTATCAGGGCTATTGGGAATTTCCCGGAGGCAAGACCGAAGCAGGGGAGACCATCGAGCAGGCCCTGCGCCGCGAGTTGCAGGAAGAACTGGGCATACTGATAGGCTCAGCCCACCCTTGGCGCTGCGCGATGGTGGACTATCCTCACGCGCTGGTGCGCCTGAATTTTCTCAAAGTTTACGAATGGAGCGGAGCGCTTCAGATGCGCGAAGGGCAGGCCTGCTCCTGGCAGCATTTGCCAGTGCAGGTGGCGCCCGTTTTGCCGGGAACCCTGCCCGTACTTCAGTGGCTGGCGGACGAGGGCGGCGAGTCCTCAAGTGGCTGATCTTCAGCACTGCCGCTCGCAGCCAGGCGAAAGCCCTCGCTGGCCCAGGCACCCAGATCCACGTTCTTGCAGCGTGCGCTGCAAAACGGTCGATACGGATTGGAAATCGCGTAAATGCTGTCGCCGCCGCAGGTCGGGCAAGGGACGCGCTTTGGCGTAACCGGGATCGGTCTGTCGACTGTGGTCATGAGCACAGGGTCAGTTCAAACCCGGTGTCTTCGGGGCTGGCGTGCAACTTGTCATCATCGCCATGGCGCATCAGTCGAATGGACACCATCAGCCGGTTGCCGCTGATTTCCGGGATCAGTTCCAGCGCAGAGTCGAGTGTCATGCGCAGCAACTGAAACGTTTTGCCCTGAGGCAGGTTTTGCTGAAATTGACCGGCGACTGCCATCACCTTCTGCGCCGTGCTGGAGCCGCGCAGCAGTTTGAGCAACAGGTAAATCGCTTCAGCCAGAGGGCGCAGCGTGCCGGCCCAGCGTTCCAGATCTGCCCTGCGCGTGGCAGCATCGTGCTGCTGCCATGCGTAATACGCCGGCAGGTCAAAGGCGCAGGTGCCACCGGGAATGCCAACGCGACTGCGGATACCCATGAGCCAGTCGTTTTCCGTCAGCGACTGGCCTGCCTTGCCAGGAAGACTGTTCAAGGCAGAAAAGCAGCGATCGACCTGATTGAAAATCTTGTCAAGCACTTCGGTGGCAATCGCCGGATTGTTCCGATAGCTGTCGAGCAGATGCTTTTGCTTGTCCAGGTCCTTGAGCACATCCGACTTGAGATCGGCGCGCGCTCCAACATCCATCACTTCAAAAATTGTGACCAGCGCGAAGTGGTGGTCCAGGGCTGATTCGCGCGACATGAATTCTCCCAGCCGCAGAAAAAGTTGCTCCAGTCGCAAATAGGTGCGGATGCGCTCGTTAAAGGGGTATTCGTAAAGGATCACGCTAGTTTCCGTGCTCTGTCCATCGGCGGTGCTACCCTGATGATAGCCCGAAGCGGGCTGAAATTTTCTGCAGCTGCGCTGCCAGTTCATCCAGCGACAGGTCGACGTTGAAGATCACGCTGTCGGCTGCGGCCAGGCGGCGGCTTCGGCTGGCCTGCGAAGCAATAATGCTTTGCACCTGTGATCGCGACAACTGGTTGCGCGCCATGACGCGGCTGATCTGGACTTCTTCGGTGCAATCGACTACCAGCACATGATCCAGGTCGTGCCGCCAGTGTGCAGACTCGACCAGCAGTGGAATATCGAAGACGATGCAGGGACAAGCCTGCTCAGCCAGCAGCGCCGCCTGACGCCGGCTTTCCAGCCCGACCAGCGGATGAATGATGGCTTCCAGTCTTTGCCGCGCGCCTGGATCGCTGTGCACTGTCTGGCGTACACGGTCGCGCTCCAGAGCACCGTCGGCGCCAACAAAGTCCTGACCAAAAGCCGCTGCAATGGCCGGCATCGCGAGCCCGCCTGCCGCGGTCAGCTGGCGTGAAATGGCGTCCGCGTCAACCAGGCCTGCGCCAAGCCCGACCAGCATACGGGCGACCGTGCTCTTGCCGCTGCCAATGCCGCCGGTCAATCCGAGCCGCACAGGGGCATGCATCGTTCAAAGTCCGACCAGATGAAGCAGCGTGCCCGGACCGAAAACCATGACGGCCAAGCCGGCACCAGCCAGAAAGGGGCCAAAAGGCAGGTAGCCACCCTCGCGCAGACCGCTGGAAAATTTCATGGCAATGCCGATCACGGCGCCAATGACCGAGGACATCAGGATGATGGGCACCAGTGCCTGCCAGCCGAACCAGGCGCCCAGCGCGGCAAAGAGTTTGAAATCGCCAAAGCCCATGCCCTCCTTGCCCGTGATCAGCTTGAAGGCCCAGTAGACCAGCCACAGCGAGAGATAGCCCGCAACAGCGCCCCAGAATGCTTCCGCCAGCGGGACGCTGGTCCACTGCAGTGCGGCTGCGATCAGCCCGGCCCAGAGCAGTGGCAGCGTCATCGTGTCGGGTAGCAGGGTCGTATCCCAGTCGATCAGGGCCAGTGCCAGCAAGGTCGCTGAAAACGCGCTCCACAATAGCGCGGTCGAGCTGGCACCCCATTTCCAGGCACAACAATAAAACAGGATGCCGGTGCTCAGTTCCACCAATGGATAGCGCACGCTGATGGTTGCCTTGCAGGCTGAGCACTTTCCTCTGAGGATGAGATAACTCAGAATCGGAATATTCTCATGCGAGCCGATCCGGTGGCCGCAGTGGGGGCAGCGCGAACGGGGCTGCATCAGATTGAAAGGTTCCGGCGCCAGCACGGGCTGGCCGCTCTGCTCGGCACACTCGGCCTTCCACTGTGCTTCCAGCATGATCGGCAGGCGGTGGATCACGACATTGAGAAAACTGCCGATCAGGAGCCCCAGGACGCCAAAAAGGGCGGCGTCAACTCCGCTTGATATCAACATCAGACTATCTGCCCCAGTTTGAAGATGGGCAGGTACATGGCGACCACAATGCCGCCAATCACCGTGCCCAGAATGACAATGATGATGGGCTCCATCAGGCTTGAAATACCCGCGACCATGTCATCGACCTCGGCTTCGTAGAAGTCGGCCGCCTTACCCAGCATGTGATCGATCGAGCCCGACTCCTCGCCAATGGCACACATTTGCAGAACCATCGACGGAAAAAGACCCACATTGCCCATCGCAACCGTCAGCGCAGTGCCGGTCGACACCTCCTGCTGAATCTTCTTGGTGGCAGACAGGTAGACCAGGTTGCCGGCTGCACCGCCGACCGAATCAAGCGCTTCCACCAGAGGCACGCCGGCCGCGAACATGGTCGACAGCGTGCGCGTCCAGCGCGCCACGCAGGATTTGTCCACCAGTACACCAAAGATTGGCATCTTGAGCAAGATGCGGTCCATCACATGCTGCATCGGCTCACTGCGCCGCCAGGCCTGCATGAAAAAATAGAAACCACCGCCCATCGATCCAAAAATCAGCCACCAGTATTTGACGAAAATCTCGCTGATGGCAATCACCACAAGCGTGGGTGTCGGCAAGTCAGCACCAAAATTGCTGAACACATCCTTGAACGCCGGCACCACAAAGATCATGATCACCGCAGTCACCACAAAAGCCACAATCAATACCGAAATCGGGTACATCAGGGCCGACTTGATCTTTGACTTCATGGCCTCGGTCTTTTCCATGTAGACCGCAAGGCGGTCCAGCAACTGGTCCAGGATACCGGCGGTTTCACCAGCCTCGATCAGATTGCAGTAAAGGTTGTCAAAGTACAGGGGATACTTGCGAAAGGCGATGCTCAGCGAGGTGCCGGTTTCGACATCAGTGCGGATGTCGTTGAGCAGTTTGGTGACACTCGCGTTGGGGTTGCCGCGTCCAACGATGTCGAAGGCCTGCAGCAGGGGCACACCGGCTTTCATCATGGTTGCCAGCTGGCGCGTGAAAATGGCCAGATCTTTGGGCTTGATCGCCTTTCCGGAGCGCATCTTGCGCTTCTTGATCTTGGACGGCGTCACACCCTGGCGGCGCAGTGCTGCCTGCACCTGATGTTCGCCGCCGGCCCTGATTTCGCCGTGCACCGATTTGCCATTGCGGTCGCGGCCCTCCCATTCAAAGACGTAATCCTTGATGCCTTTGATCCTTGAAGTTACCATCGTGTCCTCTGGATTGAAGGTTTATTCATTCGTCACAGCGAGCACTTCTTCCAGCGAAGTCAGACCCAGTTTAACTTTGTGCAAACCGGACTGGCGCAGCGTGCGCACGCCTTCCAGTGCCGCTTGCTGGCCGACCTCCAGAGCATTGCCATCGCGCAGAATGATGCGCTGCATGTCCTCGCTGATCGGCATGACCTGGTAGATGCCTACACGGCCTTTATAGCCTTTGGTGCAACTGGCGCAGCCGACCGGCCGGTACGAAACCCAGGGCTCATTGAGCTCGTTGTCCTGATAGCCGGCATCGAGCAGCGCCTTTCGAGGAATATCAATCGGTGTCTTGCACTTCGAGCAGAGGCGCCGCGCCAGACGCTGTGCTGTGATCAGAATGACACTGGAGGCGATGTTGAAGGGGGCAATCCCCATGTTGCGCAGGCGTGCCAGTGTCGCTGGCGCGTCATTGGTGTGCAGCGTCGAGAGCAGCAGGTGTCCGGTTTGTGCCGCCTTGATCGAGATATCGGCGGTTTCCAGGTCGCGAATTTCACCGACCATGATGATGTCGGGGTCCTGTCGGAGAAATGACTTCAGGGCAGCGGAAAAAGTCAGACCGGCCTTGTCATTGATATTGACCTGGTTGATGCCGGGCAGATTGATTTCGCAGGGGTCTTCTGCGGTTGCGATGTTCAGGCCCGGCTTGTTCAGCAGGTTCAGGCAGGTATAAAGCGACACTGTCTTGCCTGACCCGGTCGGACCTGTCACCAGGATCATGCCGTAGGGCCGTTCAATGGCTCGCAACAATCTCTCTTTTTCGACGGGCTCGTATCCCAGGGCATCGATGCCGAGCTTGGCGATGCTGGGATCCAGGATACGGATCACGATCTTTTCGCCGAACATCGTTGGCAAGGTGCTGACACGGAAATCGATGACACGGTCCGGTGCTACCTTGAGCGTCATCTTGCCATCCTGCGGAATGCGCTTTTCCGAGATGTCCATCCTCGAGATGACTTTGATGCGCGAGGCCAGTTTGTCCTTGATGGCAATCGGCGGCGCCGCAATTTCGTGCAGTTCCCCGTCAATGCGAAAGCGCACACGGTAATTGTGCTCGTAGGGTTCAAAATGCAGATCGGATGCGTGCAGGCTGTAGGCATCGAGCAGCATCTTTTGCAGGAAACGGACGACCGGGGCGTCCTCGATTTCTGAAGGGGAGTTGTCCTCAATTTCGGTCAGGGCGGCGGAGCCGGATTCATCAAACTCAAACTCGTTTCCGATGATGCTATCCATCGTCTCCACAGCCGAGGCCGCGCTGCTCGCTACCAGCGCCAGCAGCTTGTCGTATTCAGCAACCACCCAGTCAACGCGCAGCTGGGTTGCAAACTTGATCTTTTCAATGGCCTCGTTGTCTGACGGGTCAGCCGTCGCAACGATAAGTCGGTTGTGACGTTTGGCCAGTACGACGACCCGGTAATCGAGGCATATCCTGGGGTCCAGCAGCCCCTTGGGCAAGCGCTGCGCATCAATCGCTTTCAAATCAATCAGGGGAGTGGAGAAGGCAGTTGACAGCGTGTGCGCCAGGTCAATCGCCGACACCACGCCCGAGCCGGTGAGTTCCGCGATGAAGCTGGTTCGCGCGACCTGTGCCTTGCGGTAGATGTCTTCGGCCTTCTGCTGCCCAATTTTTCCGGCCAGCACAAGAGCACGCCCCAAGCCTGGCAGGATGGTGCTGGAGGTTTCAGGAAGAACGAGATCGACTGCGGCCATAGGGTGGAATGTACTACGACAAATCCAGGGTCTGGGTGATTATCGCCAGTTGTGTGCGCCGACCGCGCTGCCGGACGGCTCGCGCGCCGTGGCGGGACAGCCCGACCCAGCTGTCTGATAATGACCAACTTGTGCAGCAACCAGAGTAGCCCATGAACGCGCCTGACCCTTTGACCCGACCCGACATCACTCTTGCAGACAAATACCAGGTCAAGCAAGGCTGGGTCTTTCTGGCGGGCACGCAGGCACTGGTGCGCCTGCCCATCCAGCAGCGTTTGCGTGATGAGGCCGAGGGCAAGAAGACGGGCGGCTATGTCTCGGGCTACCGCGGCTCGCCGCTGGGTCGCTACGACATGGACCTGTGGCAGGCCGAAGCGGTTCTCAAGCAGAACAATGTGGTCTTTCGGGCGGCCGTCAACGAAGATCTGGCAGCCACCGCCATCTGGGGCTCGCAACACGTAGGCAGTTTCCCGGGTGCCCGTGTCGACGGCGTCTTTGGCATCTGGTACGGCAAGGGACCGGGTGTCGACCGCAGTGGCGATGTGCTGCGTCATGCCAACAGCGCGGGCACGAGCGCTCTCGGGGGCGTGCTGGCGCTGGCGGGCGACGACCATGGCGCCAAGTCGTCGACCATCACCAATTTTTCCGACCAGATTTTCATCGCCGCCGGGCTGCCGGTGCTGTATCCCTCCAACACGCAGGAACTGCTTGACTTCGGTTTGCACGGCATTGCGATGTCGCGTTTTTCTGGCTGCTGGGTTGGTATGAAGGTCGTGACCGATGTGGTTGAAGGCGGAGGCACGATTTACGTCGGACCGGATTCACCGAAGATTGTCTTGCCCGAAGTACCCTCGTTACCGGCCGGCACACCGATGGGCGGGCCCAGTCTGTCCATCCGGCCCTTCGATACTGCCCTGCTGGCCGAAGAGCGGCTCTACAACCACAAGCTCTACGCGGCCCTGGCCTATGCCCGCGCCAATCATCTGAACGTCATCAGCAGCGACACCGAGAAGCCGCGCCTGGCCATTGTGTCTGCCGGCAAGGCCTACCAGGACGTGCGCCAGGCCGTGGTGGAACTGGGCTGGTCGGCAGCGCAACTGGCTGAGATGGGCATCCGCATTGCCAAGGTCGGCATGACCTGGCCACTCGACCCGGAATTCGTGCGCGCGCTGGCGCAGGGGGTGGACGCGATTCTGGTGGTGGAAGAAAAACGTCCGCTGCTCGAAGAACAGATCAAGTCGATTCTGTACGATCTGAATCTGGACAAGAAGCCCAAGGTGATTGGCAAAGCGCTCGGCGCGCCCACCTACGGCCTGGAGCGTACGGCACGCGTGTTCCCGAACAACGCCGAAATCTCGCCGGCGATCGTCGCCAAGGTGCTGCTCGATGTCATGCTGATGCTGCAGCCTGATTGCGGCCTGCAAGCCATCAGTCTGCCGGGGCCGAAGGCGCCCGGCTCGGCGCAGCGCAACGCCAGTTTCTGTTCCGGTTGCCCACACAACCGGTCCACCAAGGTGATTGAGGGTTCCAGGGCACTGGCTGGCATCGGCTGCCACACCATCGCCATGCTGAACAACCCGCGCACCACGGGCACTGTGTCTCACATGGGCGGCGAAGGGGCAATGTGGCTGGGCCAGCAACCCTTTACCGACGAGCCCCATGTGTTTGCCAATATGGGAGACGGCACGTTCTTCCACTCCGGTTTCCTCGCCATCCGCCAGGCGGTTGCAGCCAAGGTGCCGATGACTTACAAACTGCTCGTCAACGGCTTTGTTTCGATGACCGGTGGTCAACCCGTGGACGGCGAGCTGACGGTGCCGCAAACCATCCGCGAGCTGCTGGCCGAAGGCGTCAGCGAAGTCGTGCTGGTCAGTGACGAGCCCGGGAAATACGCGAATGCGAACCTGCCCGCCGAGGTCAAGGTGCATCACCGCGACGACATGGAACTGGTGCAGCGTCGACTGCGCGAACAAAAAGGCGTGACGGTGCTGGTCTATGAGCAGCCCTGCGCCACCGAGCGCCGGCGCTTGCGCAAGCGCGGCAAGTGGGCCGACCCGGCCAAGCGCAGCTTCATCAACGCAGCGGTGTGCGAAGGTTGTGGCGACTGCGGCACGGTCTCCAACTGCCTGTCGATCGAGCCAATGGAAACACCGCTCGGACGCAAACGCCAGATCAACCAGAACAGCTGCAACAAGGACTTCACCTGTGTCGAAGGCTTTTGCCCCAGCTTTGTCAGCGTTCACGGCGGCGCGCTGCGCAAACCGGCCAAAGTAAGCAGCCAGAGCAGCGCCGCGCTGCCCGAGCCGGACATGCCGGTCTTTGAGCGACCCACGCGCAGCTTCAGTGTGCTGGTGGGCGGTATTGGCGGCACCGGTGTGGTCACCATCGGCCAGTTGCTGGGCATGGCGGCACACATCGATGGCCTGGCCTGCTCGATTCTGGACGTGACCGGCCTGTCGCAAAAATACGGTGCCGTGCTCTCCCATGTGCACATGGCGCCGAGCGCCGAGCTGCTGCATGCAACCCGCATTGCACCGGGTGAGGCCGACACCGTGATCGGTTGCGACCTGATCGTCACCGCCGGCGATGAAGCGCTGTCGCGCATGCGCGCCGGGCGCACCCACGCCGTGGTTTGTACCGACGTCATTCCGACTTCGGAATTCGCCCGCAACGCCGACTGGAGCGTGGACGCCGATGCCATGCTGAAAAACATCCAGAGCGTCTGCGGCGAGCACTTTTTTACGGCCAATGGCCTTGAAATCGCGCGCGCCCTGATGGGCGACAGCGTGGCCTCCAACATGTTCATGCTCGGAGCTGCCTGGCAGCGCGGCTGGGTGCCGGTCACGCTGGCAGCCTTGAACAAGGCGATCGAACTTAACGCAGTGCAGATCGAATTCAACAAAGCCGCTTTCCTCTGGGGCCGGCGCGCCGCTACCGATCTGGCGGCAGTGCAAAAAGTGGCGATGCCAGCCAACGTCGTCAAATTTGTGCCACGCAGCAACGAGTCGCTCACCGAATTGATGCAGCGCCATCAGACCTTCCTGACGGAGTACGAGAACACGGCTTACGCTACGCGCTATCGCACCCTGGTGGATCGGGTTGCCAAGGTGGACCTGCAAGTGGGTGGCAAGGATCGACTGACGAGGGCGGTGGCGCAGAGTTACTTCAAGCTGCTGGCAAGCAAGAACGAATGGGAAGTGGCGCGTCTTTATTGTTCCGATGCTTTCAGGCAGCAACTGGCCAGCACCTTCGAGGGCGATTACCAGTTGCACTTTCACCTCGGTGCCTGGCCATTTGGCAAGGTGGACAAAACCACCGGCAAGGTCAGGAAGGCTGAAACCGGTCCGTGGGTCATGACGGCTTTCAAGGTGATGAATGCGCTGCGTGGTCTGCGTGGAACCTGGCTCGATCCATTTCGCAACAACGCCGAGCGTCTGCTTGACGCGCGCTTGCTGGCCGAGTACGAGCAGGAGATCGAGAACCTTCTGAAGACAGCGCAGGCGCCGTCACTCGACACGCTGGTCACCCTGGCGGCCCTGCCGCAGAAGATTCGAGGCTATGGCCATGTGCGTGAGACTTCGGCCGCTGCGGTGGCCAAGGAGCGCGAGAGTCTGTTGGCTGGCACGGCGGCGCCGCTGGCCAAGCTTGCCTGAGCAGGTAGCCGCAGCATAAACCACTGCGCAAGGACAGATTGACCCGCCCCGGCGCGGGTCTTCCGCGGCGTGATGCACACAGGCTTGGCGCATTGACCAGCGAAACCACATCAAATCATTAATTCAATAATAGTTGTATAATCGAATAATGGACACATCCTCGGCTGTCAGAGTTTTCGAATCCCTCTCGTCCGGCATCCGTCTGGACATTTACCGGCTGCTGGTGAAGGCCGGGCCAAAGGGTTTGGTCGCCGGCGAAATCGGTGCTGAACTGGGCGTTCCGCCGACCAACCTTTCCTTTCACCTGAAGGCGCTGACGCAGTCGCAACTGCTGTCGGTGACGCAGGAGGGCCGCTTTCTGCGTTACCGCGCTCAACTGGCTCTGATGCAGGATCTGGTCAGCTACCTGACTGCGGAGTGCTGTTCCGGGCATCCAGAACTTTGCGCTGAAACCTGCCAGCCACCCGGCGGGACCGCGTGCGCCCCATCTCAAGTTGATGATGGCTCTCTCTCGAATGAATGACGGGGCAACCTCCGCGCGGCATCTTCGGTGGATCCGGCCGGTGGGGCACTCAGCTTCGCGGCTGTCCTCCGTCCTTCGGACTCCCCCTTTCTGCCGCTGCGCTCAGCGCCCCACCAGCCAGATCTTCCAAGCAGAGTTGGTTTGCGACCAGCGCAAACTACTGAGCTCGTCGCCCTTGGCCCGCACACGCCGGAGACTCGGACTTGCGACAGCGACCGCCATCAGGGCGTCCCGCCCAAAACGTATCACGAATTTCGAAACGCTCAATGAAGGACTATTCCATGAAGAACTTGCAAGTGTTTGATCCCGCCCTGTGCTGCAGCAGCGGCGTCTGTGGCACCGAGGTGGACCAGAAACTGGTGACCTTTTCGGCCGATGTGGACTGGGCCAAACAGAACGGCGCCCACATTGAGCGCTTCAACCTGGCGCAGCAACCCATGGCTTTTGCCGGCAACGCCGTGGTCAAGGGCTTGCTGGAGCGCAGCGGCGAGGGCGCGCTGCCGGTGATCCTGCTCGATGGAGAACTGGCGCTGGCCGGGCGCTACCCAAGCCGCGACGAGCTGGCACGCTGGGCCGGGATCGACACTGCTCAGGCAGCAGCCGCGGCTGGCAATTGCTGCTCGGGTGGTCGCTGCTGCGGCTAATGAAATTCCTCCAGAACCCGCCGCGTTTTCTGTTCTTCACCGGCAAGGGCGGCGTCGGCAAGACCTCGATTGCCTGCGCCACGGCACTGGTGCTGGCCGCCGCCGGCAAACGCGTGCTGCTGGTCAGCACCGATCCGGCAAGCAACGTCGGTCAGGTCTTTGGCATCGCGATTGGCAACCAGATCAGCGCCATCCCCGATGTCGCCAACCTGAGTGCGCTTGAAATCGATCCGCAGGCCGCAGCGCAGGCGTATCGGGACCGCATTGTCGGTCCGGTGCGCGGTGTGCTGCCCGACGCGGTGGTGCGCGGCATCGAAGAGCAACTCTCGGGCGCCTGCACCACCGAGATCGCTGCCTTTGACGAATTCACGGAGTTGTTGACCGACGCCGCGCTGACCCTCGGCTACGAGCACATTGTTTTTGACACGGCACCGACCGGCCACACCATCCGCTTGCTGCAGTTGCCGGGCGCCTGGACTGGCTTTCTGGAAGAGGGCAAGGGCGACGCCTCCTGCCTCGGGCCACTGGCCGGATTGGAAAAACAGCGCACGCAGTACAAGGCCGCAGTGGACGCACTGGCCGACCCGGTGCGCACGCGTCTGGTTCTGGTGGCCAGAGCGCAGGCCTCGACCCTGCGCGAGGCAGCGCGCACGCACGAGGAACTCGCCGGCATCGGCCTGTCGCAACAGTACCTGGTGATCAACGGCGTCCTGCCCCTGGCTGAGGGCGCGCATGACCCACTGGCCGCCGCCATTGGTCGGCGCGAGCTCGCTGCGCTGTCAGCTATGCCAGCGGCCTTGCGGGCGCTGCCAACGGATCAGATTCCGCTCAAGGGATTTGACCTGGTGGGTTTGCCGGC
>CAIYMN010000163.1 GCA_903927295.1 uncultured beta proteobacterium
CAGGACATCCGTCTTGCCAAGCACGGCGGGCACGTCTTCTGGTACGGCGCGCTGATGCTGGTGTTGCTGGCAGCGCCCTGGTTGATAGCGGAGTACTGGCTGGCGCAGTTGACCTTCGTCCTGATCTACGCCATCGCCGGGCTCGGTCTGATGCTGCTGGCCGGCTTTACCGGTCTGTTCTCACTCGGGCACGCGGCCTTTCTGGGCGTCGGCGCTTACACGCAGGCGGTGCTGACCAACGCCGGCTGGCCGTTTCCGATTGCCCTGGCTTGCGCCGCCGCTCTGTCGGCTGCAGTGGGTGTCGTGGTAGGTCTGCCGGCACTGCGCGTCAAGGGCATCTACCTGGGCATGGCAACCCTGTCGTTCGGCTTCATCGTGGAAGAGGTGCTGGCGCGCTGGGAGTCTGTCACCGGCGGCAACGCCGGTGTCCACATCAAGCAGCCGGTTATTTTTGGCTGGAGGCTGGACTCGGGCGAAGCTTTCTATTTTCTGTGTCTGCTGATCACCGTGTTGGCCACGCTCGGAATCCTGAACCTGCTGCGCGCGCCGACCGGCCGTGCCTTTGTCGCGATTCGTGATTCGGAAATATCGGCGCAGAGCATGGGCATCCACCTGGCGCGCTACAAGACGCTGTCGTTCGCGCTGTCAGCCGCGCTGGCCGGCGTTGCCGGCGCCCTGTACGCGCACAAGTTGCAATTCATCTCGCCGGACCAGTTCAATATCCTGCAATCGATTGACCTGTTGCTCATGATCGTGATCGGTGGTCTGGGCTCGGTTCATGGAGCGTTTTTGGGTGCCATCTTCCTGATCAGCATGCCGCAGGTGATCGCCATGGTGAAAGACTATCTGCCTGCCTCGATTGGCCAGGCACCGGGTTTGCAGGGCTTTGTCTATGGCGTGGTACTGGTGGCTTTCGTGCTGTTTGAGCCACAGGGTTTGTATGGCCGCTGGCTGAAGATCCGCACCTATCTGCAAATGTTCCCCTTCTACCGCAAAGGCATGTTCAAGCGGCAGAAATCCTTCCAAAAGTCCGATAGGCTGAGATGACCCCCACGCTCTTCACTTTGTGTAATTCGCTGCCCCCCGAGGGGGCGTGCCTTGCTTGGGGCGGCCCGGCGCGGCGGCAGAGATGATGTCCACCACGCTCCTCTCCGCAAAGAACCTGAGCGTACGCTTTGGTGGCGTGCTGGCCGTGAATCAGGTCAGCTTTGACGTGCGTCAGGGCGAGGTCTTTACGCTGATCGGTCCCAACGGCGCCGGCAAGACCACCGTCTTCAACCTCATCAGTCGCATCTACACGCCGACCAGTGGCGAGATCGATTACCTGGGGTCCCACGGCATGCTGCGCCTGACCGATCAGCCACCGCAAAACGTTGCCGGTCTGGGCATCGCCCGCACGTTCCAGAACATCGAACTGTTTGAGCACGCCACCGTGCTGCACAACCTGTTGATTGGCCGCCACACACAACGCAAGACCGGACTCTGGCAAGACCTGTTCTTTACCCCTGCCGCACGTGACGCCGAGTTGCAGGCGCGTGAAAAGGCCGAAGAAGTGATCGAATTCCTGGACCTGCAGCACCACCGCGATGCCATGGTTGAAGGCCTGCCCTACGGCGTGCGCAAGGTGGTGGAACTGGCGCGTGCTTTGTGCACCGAGCCCAAGCTGCTGCTGCTCGATGAGCCCTCGAGCGGCCTGAACGTCGAAGAAACCGAGGACATGGCGTTCTGGATTGCCGACATCAAGAATGATCTGGGCATCACGGTGCTCATGGTGGAGCACGACATGACGCTGGTCTCCAGGGTCTCGGACCGGGTGCTCGCCATGAACCAGGGCGAGGTTCTGGCGCTTGGTACACCACGTGAGGTGCAGAACGATGCGGGCGTGATCGAAGCCTATCTCGGTTCGGTTGAAGACGTCTCCTCGCTGCACCGCAGCGCCGGCAGCAAGAGGGCCTCCAGATGAGCCAGAACCCGCCCGCCGTAAGTGATGCCCCGGTCCTCAAGTTGCTTAACGTGGAGAGCGCTTACGGACCGATCAAGGCGATTCGCGGTGTCAGCCTGCAAGTGCGGCGCGGCGAAATTGCCACCGTGCTGGGCTCCAACGGCGCCGGCAAGACAACCATCCTGAAAACGATCTCGGGCATCATCGATCCGCGCAAGGGATCGATTGAATTCAAGGGCGTGGACATCACGGCACAAGACCCTGCCTACATCGTGCAACAGGGTCTGAGCCATGTGCCCGAAGGGCGCGAAGTGTTCCCGCTGCTCAGTGTGCACGACAACCTGCTGATGGGCGCCTACACGCGCAGCGACCGGGATGGTGTCGCCAAAGACATTGAGGCGGTCTATGGTTACTTTCCGATTCTGCGCGAGCGCGGTGCGCAGAACGCCGGTCTGCTCTCCGGGGGGCAGCAGCAAATGCTGGCGATCTCGCGGGCGCTGATGGCCAATCCCGACCTGATGCTGCTGGACGAACCCAGCCTGGGTCTGAGCCCAAAGCTGACCAAAGAGATTTTCGAGATCGTAGTGCGCATCAACCGCGAGCGCGGCACCACCATTTTGCTGGTCGAACAGAATGCGAACATGGCGCTCAACGCCGCCGACTACGGCCACGTCCTGGAGAACGGCCGCATCGTGATGGAAGACACCTGTGCCCGCCTGCGTGAAAAGGACGACATCAAGGAGTTCTACCTGGGCCTGAAGGAAGACGGCGTACGCGGCGAGCGCCGCTGGAAGAAGAAGAAAACATGGCGATAGCGCATAACAACTTCATCCTGACTTCATCGGCTGTCATCCCGATTCCGTCGGCTGTCATCCCGGACCTGATCCGGGATCCATGGATTGCGGATCAGGTCGGCAATGACGAACGGGGCGCACACCAATGAGCCAACTCTGGGATCTGTCAAACATCAAGCCCAATCGCGACATCGTGCTCGCAGGCGAGACGATTCCTGCCCTGTTCTGGAACGCGGTGAAAGAGCGCGGCCCGACGGTCTGGTTGCGCCAGAAGCACCTGGGACTGTGGCGTAGCTGGACCTGGAACCAGACTGCCGATGCGGTGCGGGAAATTTCCGGCGGCTTGCTGAGCCTGGGCTTTGCCAGGGGCGACTGTGCTTCGATTCTGGCCAACACTGCAGTTGAATGGGTCTGGGCCGACATCGGCGTGCTGTCCTGTGGCGGCGTCTCCAACGGCATTTATCCGACGGATGCCCCTTCGCAGGTGCACTACCTGTGCGAGGACTCGCGCACCACCGTCCTGTTTGTCGAAGACGATGAGCAACTCGACAAGGCGCTGGAAGTGCGCGATCGGCTGCCGCTCTTGCGCAAGATTGTGGTCTTCGATATGGAAGGGCTGCACAAACTTGACGAGGATGACGTCATCAGTCTGGATGCGTTGCGCACCTTGGGCCGGGCGTATCTGGCGCAGCATCCGGATGAATTGCAGCAACGTCTGGACGCCTGCAAACCAGAGGACCTGGCGATTCTGGTCTACACGTCGGGCACCACCGGAAAACCCAAGGGCGCCATGCATTTGCACGCCGGCCTGATTTACACCGTGCGCGGCTTCAACACGCTGGTGGCCCAGGACGAGCGCGACGAACGTATGTGCTTCCTGCCCCTGTGCCACATCGCCGAGCGCATGGGGGGCGAGTACTTCGGCCTGTACACCGGCGCCATATTGAACTTTGTGGAAAACCCGCAAACCATTCCCGAGAACGTGCGCGAGATCGCCCCTACGGTCTTTACGGCCGTCCCACGAGTCTGGGAAAAGTTCTACTCGGGCGTCATGATCTCGCTCAAGGAGGCTGGCCCCGTGCAGCAGGCGGCCTACGCCTGGGGTATCGGCGTTGGCACAGCCATCGCCAACCGCGTGCTGGCCGGGCAGCCGGTGAGCAGTTGGCTCAAGGTCAAATTTCAGTTGGCGCAGTGGCTGGCCCTGAACAACGTGCGCAAGATGATTGGCATTCACCGCGCCCGCTATCTGGTGACCGGTGCCGCACCGATCTCACCGGACCTGGTGCGCTGGTACCTGGCGCTGGGCGTACCGATGCTCGAAGTCTGGGGTATGACGGAAACCTGCGGTGTTTCCACCGGAGTGCGTGCCGGGCACATGAAGCCGGGCTCGATCGGCCCGGCAGCAGATTTCAATGAAGTCAGGCTTGACCCGGCTACCAGTGAACTGCTGGTGCGCGGCAAGAATGTTTTTGCCGGCTACCTGAATCTGCCCGAAAAGACCGCCGAAACCATAGACGCGGATGGCTGGCTGCATACGGGTGATGTGGGCGTGGTGGACGCCGATGGCTTTTACCGTATCACCGACCGCATGAAGGACATCATCATCACTGCCGGCGGCAAGAACATCACGCCCAGCGAACTGGAGAACGACCTGAAGTTCTCACCCTACATTACCGATGCCGTTGTGATCGGCGACAAGCGGCCCTACCTGACGGTCATCATCATGATCGACCAGGAGAACGTCGAGAAGTTTGCCCAGGACGCCGACGTACCCTTTAGCAACTACGCCTCGCTGACCCGCTCCAGCGCGGTGCAGGAACTGATTCAGGCGGAACTTGATGGCGTCAACAAGAAGTTTGCCCGGGTTGAGCAGATCAAGAAATTCTTTCTGCTGGAGAACCAGTTGACTGCGGAAGACGAAGAACTCACACCCACCATGAAACTCAAGCGCAAACTGGTGGAGAGCAAATATGCGGCCCAGATCGAGGCCATGTACCGTTGATTTTTACAGGAGACAGACGATGAAAATTGCTTCAACCCTTGCACTCGCTGCCCTCGCCTTCTCGGCCCATGTCCTGGGTGCCCAGCAGGGCGTCAGCGATACCGAGATCGTGCTCGGCTCCATCCAGGACCTGTCGGGACCGCTGGCTGGTTTTGGCAAACAGGACCGGCTTGGCATGATGCTGGCCGTCGATGAGATCAATGAGCAGGGCGGCATCAATGGCCGCAAGATCCGGCTGATCGTGGAAGACTCCGGCTACGACCCGAAGAAGGCCGTGCTGGCCGCGCAAAAACTGGTGAACCAGGACAAGATCTTCATGATGATGGGGCACATTGGTACGGCACAGAACATGGCGGCGATGCCAGTGCAGTTCGAGAAGAACGTCATCAACTTCTTCCCGGTCACAGCGGCACGTGAAATGTACGAGCCTTTCCACAAACTCAAGTATTCTTTTGCCGCGACCTACTATGACCAGATCCGCCGCGCCTTGCCGCAGATGGTGAAAGAAAAGGGTATCAAAAAGGTCTGCACGATTTATCAGGATGACGACTTTGGTCTCGAAGTGTTGCGCGGCGGTGAAGCGGGGCTGAAGTCCATCAACATGGACTACGCCGAAAAGACATCCTTCAAGCGCGGCGCGACCGATTTTTCATCGCAAGTCGCAAAGATGAAGGCCTCGGGCTGTGAACTTGTAGTACTGGGCACCATCATCCGCGAGACCATAGGCACCATCGGCGAATCGCGCAAGACCGGCTTCAACCCGGTGTTTCTGGGTTCCAGCGCCGCCTACACCGACCTGATCCACAAGCTTGGCGGCAAGGCCATGGACGGCATGTACGCCACCATGACCGTGCAAAACCCCTACACCGACGAGGCTTCGCAACCGATCCGTTTCTGGGCCAACAAGTACAAGACCAAGTTCAACGAAGACCCGGCTGTGTTCTCGGTCTACGGCTACCTGATCATCAACACGTTCGCCAATGCTGCCACCAAAGCCGGCAAGAACCTGACGACCGACAGCTTCATCAAGGTGATGGACACGATGTCGATCCCGACCGACATTTTCGGCAGCGCGCCCGCCACCTTCTCGCCGACCAAGCGCCTGGGCAGCGACGCCTCGCGCCTGTCACAGATTCAGGATGGCAAGTGGAAAGTGGTGGGGCCTTACATCACCGATGTGGTGGCCAAGAAGTAAGCCAGCCCACGCCGGGCTTGTCCCTTCGGCGCGGAGTCACACCCTGGACGCCATCTTCGCGCTCGATCCGCTGGCCGACGCATCGACCGCTGGCGCCTGACGGCGACCGATGGAATAGAAGATCAGCTGCGCCAAGCCGATCGCCATCGGGATCAAGCTCCACGCGGCACTGCTGCTATCACCATTGAGGATCAGCGCTGTCGCGATAGCCAAACCCAACAACAACAAGATCAATCCCCAGCGCAAGCTACTGTCGAGTGATGTCTCTGACTTACCTCGTTCCAGAAAGAACTCAACTGGCAAGGGTGGAACCTCCATGCCCCGCTCAATGGCCATCAGTCGCTCCTTATGGTGCAATTCAAGTATGTGAATCTTTTTTTGGTGGTCCAGCCACAGGGCGAGCATCCCGACACCGATGCCCATGATGATGGCCACCAGGGGAATGAAGAAGGGCAAAACGTGACGAAATTCAGACATGTCAATTTCCTTGTGGAGTGAGTGATCAACGTTGATACTCGCTGCACGGTGAGATGGTTTCGGGAGAACTGAAAAATATTTCCGCAGATTTCTGAAACCGATTGGAGTCCCCGGGGTACCAATACGTATGCAAGCCGCTTCGCCAGTCAGATCGGACCCCGCGCCAAGCGACGCGGCGGTACGCGATGCTGATATTCAGGCAGCACTGCATGCAGGCCAGATGTCAGAAGCGTTTTCGGCGCTCGTTGATCGGTACGAGGCGAAGGTATTTCGACTGTGCATGGCCATGCTACGGGACTCAGCGCTGGCACAGGATATCGCTCAGGAGGTCTTTCTTCGGGTCTGGCGATTCCTGTCCCGCTACGACGCCCGTATGGGTGCCTTTTCGACCTGGATTTTTGCCATTACGCGCAACCAGTGTCTGTCGGCCCTGAACAAACCACATGCCTGCGAGGTCTCGCTCGAGGAGTCCGAAGTGTGGCAGCAGGCGACACAGATTCCAGTTCCCTCTGCCACCAACGATGCTGCATCCCTGATCTGGCTTCGCAGCCTTGTGGATGCCTTGCCAGCAACGTATCGCACCACTCTGACCCTCTACTATTTTGAGGAGTGCTCGGTGGCAGAGGTAGCGAGCTTGCTTGGCGTGCCCGAGGGTACGGTCAAAATTCACCTCCATCGCGCCCGCAGCATGTTGCGCCAAACCCTGAAGCAGCACGGCGTGGCTGACTTCGCACTATGGTCCTAAGGAGGACGCACTATGCCAGATGACTTCAATATGCCGGCTGACGCTGCTACCGATTCAGCCGGGCATGATTCCCTGGATCGAGCATTGCGCCAAATCATTGCACCGCCATCAGTACCGCCGGACTTCCGGCCAAAGATGATGGCGGTGATCCAGCACGATGTTTCTGACCTGGAGACACGCCGTTGTGACCTGCAAACTCAACATCAAAGGGAGATTGAACGCCTTCAGTCGAGCTATGTTCAATTGCGGCGTGACAGCCTTGCCGCTGTCATTGCAACCGCGTTTGCCATGGGCGTCTGCGCAAGCTTGATCGGGCCATGGCTTTATGGCCAGGTGGGCCCGGATGTATCGCTCACTATGCCGCTTGTCGCAGCTGTGATCGGAATGGCGGCAGGTGCAAGCGTCTGGATTGAGCGGTTCGGTCGTGCTGCACGGCCATGATGCGCGTCTCGGGCACTCACCAATGCATGCTGCCGGCAACCTCAGTTAGGTACAGCATCGAAGGTCAAACCTCAAGACAAGACACTACTTGCGCGTGCTGAGGACTTTTCCAATACAGTACGACCATCGTGCACAGCCATTGGAGATTTTCTTGACCGCATACCCACTTACTTCGCTCATCACGCTGCTGATCTGCATACTGATGCTCGTCACCGGCATCAATGTCGGTCGCGCCAGGGGCCGCTATGGCATCAAAGCGCCGGCTGTAACCGGGCATGAAATGTTTGAGCGCGCCTATCGTATCCAGATGAACACCCTGGAAAACGCGGCGCTCTTGCTGCCCGCGCTCTGGGTTTGCGCGGGATTTGTCAGTGACCGGAGTGCCGCCACGCTAGGGACGCTATGGCTGATTGCAAGGGTCTGGTATGCCATCGCCTATCAAAATGACCCCGCTAAACGTGGTCGCGCATACGGCCTGTCGATGACCGCATTTGCTGTGAGCTGGTGTGCCGGCGCCTGGGGCATTGCACGCGTGCTCGTAAACTGAGACTTTGAAACGCGGGCTTGCCGTTGAAGGACAAAAAGTGAGCACAGTATTTCTCACTGGCGCCAGCGGCTTTGTGAACGATCTATTGGTTTTGAGAAAAAGAGCCACTTTTTGCAAGCAAAAATCAATAGTTAATGAGAAAAACTTCAGAAGTTAATGAGACTGCTTTGAAATTCATGGCCGTCTCATTAGACTACATGCATGGCTGTCAGGAAAATCCCAAAAAACCACTTGTTCGTCACCGGAGGCTACTCAAGCCGCAAGAGTGAAGTAATGGACGCTTTCGAGTCTTTGCTCGAAAAGGATTATCTGCTGCTTTTGGATTTTGATGACACCGTGGAGTCGTTCGAGGTTCAGCCTGTGCGCATACCCGTACCGCGCGTTCCTAGGGGCTACGTGCCTGACGTTCTCGTGAAATACCGGCCCCATCCAGAAACGGGCGAAATCCGAAAACCGTTGCTCGCCGAGGTCAAGCGCAGCGACTACCTGGAAAAGCATGCGGCGAAATACGCGCCAAAATTTGCGGCAGCTACTGCCTATGCCCAAGAAATGGGGTGGGAGTTTCGTCCGGTCGATGAGAAAGAAATTCGACTGTCTAGGCTGCAAAACATCAAGTTCCTCCGCGAATACCGCAATGTCAGTTCGTCGGAAAAGGATTGCAACCGTGTGGTGCAAGTGCTTGCGGTGCTCGCTACGAGCACTTCATCCGAACGGGTATTGGCAGAATTGGCGCCAACTGACGATGAGCGACTCCATTGGCTACCGGTGATCTGGAGCATGGTTCAACGCCGGCAGCTCCATACGGACCTTGATACCCCATTTGGTGCGGATGTGTCACTCTGGCTTCCGGTGGAGCAGCAATGACCAATAACAAAACTCCAACCCAATATTGGATTTCCAAGGGCGCAACCGTTACCAATAACGGACGAGAATACATCATATTGAATCTTGCGGATATCAACCTGGTTCTCGCCCGTGACGTGGAAAGCGGAACCAAGGTTTTGCTAAAGATCGGCGATCTAGGGCCGCCAACCTTGGTGACGGCACAAGCAACTCCCGAGTCTGCTGAAGCGGAGTTTTTAGATGTCAGCGACTTTGATTGGGCCGTAGCCCAGAAGCGGCGGCAGTGGATCGAGCCGTTGCTGCTCGGACACTATCAGCGTTCTAACGCTTTGTACGATCAGATTGCCGCAACGGCTGAAGTCAGCAGAGCGACGGTCTACCGGTGGGTGAGCGCATACCGGGTCACTGGAACGTTATCTTCTTTGCTTCCTTTGTATCGCAATCGAGGGGGCAAGGCAAAAGCGCGTATCGCGCCGGAAGTCGAAACCATCATTTCGGAGACCATCAAAAACTTTCATGATACTGATCAACATACGTCCATTGCGGCGACGGTTAAGGAGATCCGCAGGTTGTGTTCCAACGCGGAACTAAAGCTGCCCGCCATCAATACGATTCGCACCAGATTGCAACAAACCAACGGACCTGAGCGAACTCTTCTGCGGTATGGGGCCGCCGTCGCGCATGCAAAGCATCAGCAGATAAAGGGCGTCATTCCAGATGCGAAATGGCCTCTCAGCATCGTGCAGGTCGATCACACCTTGCTGCCGGTGATGATCGTAGATGACAAGCACCGCAAGTCCATTAAGAGAGCCTGGATCACCCTAGCCATAGATGTATTCAGTAGGGTTTGCCTGGGAATGTTTCTGTCCCTGGAGGCGCCCTCCGCCATGTCTGCTGGCATGTGTATTACCCATTCAATCTTGCCTAAAGAAGACTGGTTGCGGCGTAGGGGCGTCTCCAGTGTGGAATGGAATATGTGGGGAGTCATGGGTATCCTGCATATGGACAACGCCCGTGAATTCCGGGGGGATATGCTGAAGGCGGCGTGTCGTGTGTACGACATTGATATCCACCTGCGTCCAGTCAAGAAGCCACGCTACGGCGCTCATATTGAACGGCTTATGGGCACAGTCACGGAGGGACTGAAAACTCTAAAAGGGGCGACTTATTCCGGGCCCGACGAGTTGTACGAATACGATCCCGAGGGAAATGCGTGTATGACGATGGCAGAGATAGAAAAGTGGCTCGTTCTATTCTTTGCACGCTATCACTTGGGAGAACATGGTGGCATCGGGATGTCGCCCTTGGAAAAATGGCGTCAGGGGCTGTTGGGAACCAAAGACTGTCCGGGTCGAGGCTTACCCGCTAGGCGAACAGACGAAGAGTTGTTGCGCATTAATTTCACACCGTTTATTGAACGAACCATACAGGCGTATGGGGTGTTGATTGATGACGTCCACTACTACCACGACGTGTTGCGGGCATGGATGGGTGTGATGGACCCTGCGTTTCCAAAGCACAAGCGCAAGTTCAAATTCCATCGAGACCCGCGCGATATCAGTCAGCTGTATTTCTACGATGAAATTTCACGGCGCTACGTGACGATCGCCTACAGGGACAGCAGCCTGCCACCCGTGAGCATTTGGGAGTTACGCAATGCACAAGGGTTGGCTGAGAAGCGTGGCATTTCTAAAGAAAACGAAAAGGCGGTCTTTGCCATCATCAATGAGCAACGGGCCTTGGAAGAAGACGCTGCCAATAAAACCAAGGTGGCACGGCGGGAAGCGCAACGACGCGTTGAACATGAAAAGACACGAGCAGAAAAGCAAAAGACTATGCCTAAAGTGTCTGCGGCATCTGCGGCCAGTGCACCACCTCCGGCAGTCCGGGGTTACAACCCCGATGACGTACAAGCACTGGACGACGAATGACTGATAACGCTCTGCCTTACCTGCATTTGAATGACGCTGCCAGAGCATTGATCGGCGCCTCGGATGCAGACCGTATTAAGTCGATTCAGGCCGGTACATGGTTGGGATACAACCGAGCCAAAGAAATACTGGCCAGGATGGAAACGTTGCTGGAATATCCCCGCATTACACGGATGCCGAACATGCTCATAGTGGCCCCATCGTTCAACGGAAAGACATCCATTTTGGAGCGCTTCATGAACCTGCACCCCGTGGATCTAGATGCAACGGCAGAAATAACAACCTGTCCAGTGCTGATGGTGGAGTCGCCGCCAACGCCTGACGTTTCGGCTTTTTACACGCGCATTCTGGATGCACTTATGGCGCCACACAAACCTACAGCAGCACCGCAAGAGAAAAACTCCCAGATAAAAGTGCTTTTCAGACAGATGGGTGTGAAGATGCTGATAATTGATGAGATACATCACCTAATTGCCGGTAGCATGAATAAGCAGCGGGACTTCAGGAATGCGCTTAAGAGCTTGGGCAATGAAACCAAGATTGTGATCGTGGCAGCAGGCATCGAGGATGCGTACAACGCATTCAACACCGACCCGCAGATGTCGAGCCGGTTTACGCCAGAAGTGTTGCCCATGTGGAAAGCCGATGTGAACTTTGGTACCTTGCTGGCCACACTGGAAAAGCGCACGCCCATCAAAAAAGCGTCTAACCTGAAGTCACCCGAGAAAATGCAGGCGATTCATGACCGAAGCGAAGGCACTCTGGGCGACATGTGCGATTTGTTCAAGGAATTGGCCATCGACGCGATCCGCACAGGGGTAGAAGAAATTTCCCTGAAACAAATCAATACGCTAGGTTGGTTGCCTCCATCCAAGCGCAAAGTCCAGCAGAGGTTTTAACTGTCATGCGGGGCCTAACGTCACCGTTATGGCCCATTCGTTACAAGCCGCATCCGGATGAACTTCTAGCATCCTGGCTCGTACGCCTGGCACGTGGCCATGGATTACGAGTGCAGACCTTTTGTAACCTGATATTTGGAAACAGGCTGCAAGTCTGGAACCGCGACATTGATCGCCTGGGGCCGGACTGGATAGTGGACTCACTCAGCGAGCACACCGCCACGCCTATCGATGTGGCGCGAGGGACGACGTTGCGCAGCTATGAGGGCTGGTTATATCCAGCGTTCAAGGTCTCGGGTTCGTTGCAGTGGATTACTTCCCTGCAGGTGTTTCACCGCACTCGGCAGGGGTTCGGTATGCAGTATTGTCCACAATGTCTTTTTGAAGATGCAGATCCGTACTTTCGAAAGGCATGGCGAGTGGCGTTTATCACGACATTCAAAGTGTCAACAAACTTTTTTGACAGGCGAAGCACATGCAATCAATTAGATTAATCATCGAAATATCAAGACCTAACAAAACTCAACATCAATTAGCTTCAATCAAGCTTCCGACTAACGTCAATCTGGCTCTTGATCTAGCTTCTGATCTAGCTTCCATTGGAACCGTTTTGACAAATTTGAATGATAGTTAAACGGAAGATGCCGATTGGCCCAATTCAAGCGATGTGGGCGATTCAAGTCGCGAGCGGCTCCAGAGAAAGTTGACTGGCTCCAAAAGACTCAAAGCGGAAATAGCCATTTTTCGATCAGCTCTTCTTGAGAGCAGCCGTCGAACTTCGACATCGAGGCTAACGCCCTGGAGCCGAAGGTGGACCAAAGACTGCCGCGCTGCCTGCGTCTGTTGCGGAACTGGAGTCTCCTCCCCCACAAGCCAGGAGCCTTAGTGAAGCGATAAGCAATGCAAGAAGTTTCATTTGCATTCACCACTGATCCGGCTGCCGAATTCAATGCATGGCCGCAAGTTCAACCCCAATCAGCGTAGCAATGACCTGCGGCGTTGAAACATCGGTGGTTGGTGTGACAGAGCCAACCACTGCCCTAAGCGTTGGCATATCCGTCGTGGTGTTTTGCATCACTTCAGTGAAATGCTTTGCCACTGCAGTCTGAATATTGAATTGCAAAGCCGTATTGCCCCAGGCTGGGTCATTCAGGGGCATGGTCGCCAGATTGCCAAAGATCTGATAAATCGTGTCACCTCTGCTCCAGACCGTGAGTGCAGAAACAATATCGTTGATCGCTTGGGCCTTGGTCGCTGCAGAAGCGCTGTCCTTGACGACGTTGGCTACCAGCAGCGTTGCAAAGTCTGTATTTGACATGGAGTCACCATAAGTCGATGTGAACTGTGTCTTGGTAGCGAAGACTTCCACAATCTGTTTGACCGTCATCCCAGCGTTGTAGGCGTCGGCCATCTGGCCCATGAAGGTGGCGCCGGGCGCCGCGCTAAAGGCCACCACCGAGAAGTGATACAGGCTGTCCAGCGTCTGGGTTGTGAAGTTGTAATTGTTCTCCCCTGCATAGTTGTTGCCTGCCATGTCCTTAATGGCACCAGCTGCAATTTCCACCTGGTATCCGGTGAAGATGCCGAGGTCGGCGCTTGGATTGATGGTCAGTGTGCTGCCGGAGATGCTCAGGTTAGTGCTGCTGGCAGCGTCGTAAGTTGCGACAACGTTCCCTGTCGCAGTCTTGAGGAGAATGTTGCCGCTGCCACGCTGAATGGTTTCGCTGTAAGTCAGCACAATGTTGCTGCTAGTTGCGACGCCGATCGCTTCATCAATCGGGCCAAATGCCGTAACTGTTGGGGCAATCGTGTCAGCGTCACTGAGAACACCCGTCGTAGAGACGTTATTTCTCATGTCATTGGGGTTCTGATCTGCGACGGTAAGTGTGTAAGCTGCCGGTGTGGTCGCTGAGTAGTTAGAGCCTCCGACATCAATGAAGTACGTGCCAGTGGTAGCAGGCATAAAC
>CAIYMN010000164.1 GCA_903927295.1 uncultured beta proteobacterium
AAAGGCGCCACCATGCTGCTCGGCGGTGTGCGTCTGGCCAGCTCTGGAAACTTTTATGCGCCCACCGTGTTTTCCAACGTCAACCACAGCATGGAGCTGATGCGCGAAGAGAGCTTTGGCCCCATCATCGGCATCCAGAAAGTCTCGGGCGATGCCGAAGCAGTGCAACTCATGAACGACACACGTTACGGCCTCACCGCAGGTGTCTTCACACCCGACCAGACACGCGCCAGGGCGCTGCTATCCCAAGTCAACGCAGGCAGCGTTTACTGGAACTGCTGTGACCGTGTCAGCCCGCGCCTGCCTTGGAGCGGACACGGCGACTCCGGCGTCGGGCTGACCCTGTCCACCTACGGCATCCAGACCTTCATGCGGCCCAAGGCATGGCATCTGCGCCAGGCATGAGCGTGCTGCATGCCGTCATTGCGAGCGCAGCGAAGCAATCCATGCAGCAGGGCTTCCGGGATTGCCGCGTCGCTGCGTTCCTCGCAATGACTAAGGTTGATTGATTGATGAAGCTCACACTTTTTGACCTGGACAACACATTGCTCAAGGGCGACAGCGATGTCCTGTGGTGTGACTTCCTGATCGAGCAGGGTGTGCTGGATCGCGAGAGTTTTGCTGTGCGCAATGCCGAGATGGATGCGCGCTACCGCGCCGGCACGGTCGGTGTGGAACAGTTCGCCAACTTTTACGTTGGTACCCTGGCCGGCCGCTCGCGTGCAGAGTGGGAGCCGCTGCGGCAGAGGTTTCTTGCAACAGTGATCGTGCCACGCATTGGCCGGTCCGCCATCGATCTGGTGAATCGCCATCTGGACGCTGGCGACCTGGTGGTGATGACGACGGCGACCAATCGCTTCATTACCGAACTGACCGCCATCTATTTCGAGATCGAACACCTGATCGCCACCGAGCCGCACATGCAGGACGATCTGTTCACCGGTCGCACCAGCGGGACGCTGAACATGCGTGAGGGCAAGGTCGTTCGTCTGCACAGCTGGTTGACTGGCATCGGTCACCGCTTGAAAGACTTCGAGAGTTGCGCCTACAGCGACTCCATCAACGATCTGCCCCTGCTCAAGGCGGTCAGACGTGCCGTGGCCGTGAACCCGGATGCCCAATTGCGCGCCGAGGCCGGGAGACGCGGCTGGGATGTCATGCAACTGGTGCGCTGAATCAACCGGATGGGTCGTTTGATGGTTTGGGTTTTGCGATCTTCTTCCATCGGGCCCGCACCGCCTCCCGCAACAGATACTCCACCTGCGCATTGACGCTGCGCAGTTCCGCCGCGGCCAGCCTCTCGATCTCGGTCCAGAGGACCGGATCAACACGCAGAGCGAAAGATTTTTTGTCAGGACTGGCCATGAACCGGAACGTGTACTGGCGAACGGCAGAGCGAAGACGCTCAGTTGTACAGGGTACCGGTATTGACGACTGGCTGTGCATCATGGTCCGAACACAGCACAACCAGCAAATTGGTCACCATCGCCGCCTTGCGCTCGTCATCGAGTTCGACCAGGCCACGCTCCTGCAGACCGCTCAAGGCCAATTCCACCATACCGACCGCCCCCTGCACAATCAAGCTGCGCGCCGCGATGATGGCCTGCGCCTGCTGGCGCCGCAGCATGGCGCCAGCGATCTCGGGCGCGTAGGCCAGATGCGTGAGCTTGGCGTCCACGACAACGACGCCAGCAAGCGAGAATCTCTCCTGCAATTCCAGCCGCAAGGCGGCACCGACCTGTTCGCCGCCGGAGCGCAAGGTGATTTCTGCCGGGCCGGTGCCACCGGCCTCGTCCAGATTGTCGTAGGCATAGCTGGATGCCAGATGCCGTACCGCGGCTTCGGCCTGCGTCAGCACGTAGGACTCGAAGTCCTCGACATCAAAGCTGCAACGCGCCGTGTCCTTGACACGCCAGACTATGGCCGCCGCTATTTCGATCGGGTTGCCGCGCAAGTCATTGACCTTGAGCTTCTCGCTGTTGAAGTTGTGCGCTCGAGTCGAGACCTTGTTGCGACTGAAAAACGGATTGCACCAGCGCAGGCCCTCGGTGCGGTCCGTGCCGCGGTAGCTGCCAAACAGTTTGAGCAGGGCCGCCTGATTCGGGTTGAGTGTGTACAGGCCGGCAAAGCAGCCAAGGGCCGCCAACACGGCAAGCGCACTCAAGCCCAAAGTAAACCCGCCTGGTGCGCGCGTGACCATGAGCGCCACACCCAGCAGCAGACCAATCCCCAGCGTGACCGCTATAAAACCGTTGCCGGTTTTTGCTACGTATTCGTTCGACGCTTGTTTTTCCATGACAGTCTCCAGTTGCTGCTTCAATCCCCTGATTGAAGACTACTTTTTAACCTCATCCACAGAGGTGAAAGTGATATCATTATAGTACCACCGTTGGCAGCCTGTCAAGCCCGTAGACGATCCCGCAATGCGGTCTTGAGGACCTTGCCGTAGTTGTTCTTCGGCAATTCATCAACGAACCGGTACTGCTTGGGCCGCTTGAAGCGGGCAATCGTCTGCAGGCAGTGCTGGTCAAGGTCCTGCTCGCTCACGCTGGCGCCACTCTGCGCCACGATAAAGGCGACCACCACCTCGCCCCATTCGGGGTCGCTTGCGCCGACCACCGCCACCTCAGCCACTCCCGGTGCTGTCAGCAAGGCTTCTTCGACTTCGCGCGGGTAGATGTTGGAGCCACCGCTGATGATCAGGTCCTTGCTGCGATCTTTCAGGGTCAGGAAGCCATCGGCGTCCAGACTGCCGACATCGCCGGTGAAGAGCCAGCCATCCTGAATGGCTGCGGCCGTGGCTTGTGGGTTGTCCCAGTAGCCGGCCATCACGCTGTCGCCCTTGACCAGCACTTCACCGACTTCACCGCAGGGCAGGGCCACGCCACGCTCGTCGCTCACGCGCAACTGCACGGGCGTCTGCGCCACACCGACCGAGGCGATGCGCTCGCGGTAACGCGGGTGCCCGGTGTCGGTCAGATGCTGGCGTGACAGCGCCGTCGCCACCATCGGCGTCTCGCCCTGTCCATAGATCTGCACAAAACGTGGCCCCATCACACGCAGCGCACGCTCGATGTCGGCCACGTACATGGGGGCGCCGCCATAGACGATGGTCTTGAAGGAAGCGGCTGCATCCTGCTGCGTCAGGTCAGCCTGCTCGGCGTAATCCACCAAACGCTTGACGATGGTCGGCGCTGCAAAGGTCGAGAGCGGACCGACGGTGCGGCCCAGGGCAAACAATTCGGCGGGATCCACGCCACCGGATGCCGGTACCACGTGGCGCGCGCCAGCCATCAGGTGCGGAATGGCATACAGCCCGGCGCCGTGCGACATCGGCGCGCCATAGACTATGGCGTCGTCACTGGACACCGCATCGACGTCAACAAAATAGGTCAGCCCCATGGTCATCAGGTTTCGCTGCGTGATCATCACGCCCTTCGGTCGGCCGGTGGTACCGCTGGTGTAGAACAACCAGGCCAGCGAGTCCCTGTCGCGCTCGACCAGTGGTTGACTGCTGCAGTCGGCCAAAGGGGCGAGCAGCTCATCGGCCTCTTCGCTTTCAACGTCAATCTGGTGCTCCAGCCCGGCCAGCGCGCTTGGCGCTACATCGCTGGTGACGAAACCCCAGCGTGCGCCGGAGTTTTCAATAATCCACTGTGCTTCCAGCGTGTGCAGCTTGGCGTTGACCGGCACCACCGACAGACCAGCCCACCAGGCGCCAAACAGGACTTCAAGATAGCGCGGGTGGTTGCGCATGAACAGTAGCACCCGGTCCCCCGGCATCAGGCCGGAGTCAAGCAGGCGGCCGGCCAGAGCCGCGCTGCGCGCCGCCCACTGGCCGTAAGTGGAATGTGGCGCGGTGCCGTTGTAGATGGCGCTGCGTTCAGGATGTTGAAGTGCCTGACGCAGCAACAAGTGGGCGAGGTTCATGGTCTGTCGTCAGGATGGTTCGACCAGCGCCGCTGGCCCCGCCTCAAAGCGGAACGCGAGACACCCGACTCAGCGCGCGCGCCTCCGGGTAGATCATTTTTTCTTCGAGCTCAATATGACCGCGCGTCAGCGTCAGGAAAATTTCTGCGTTGTGCTGAAACTCGGCGCTGTCGATCCAGTTGTTGCCCGATGCAATCGCGCGCAGTTGCGGCGCCAGCTCAAGCCAGTCTTCCTCGATCCAGCAATGGTCCTGCTGCAACACCTTCACGAGTTCAGCCAGTTCTGCATTGCTGCCAGCAAGCAGTGGCGGGAAGATATTTTTTTCTTCATCCGCATGATGCTGGCGCGAGGTGCCGGAGAAAAAACTTTCAATCACGCCAGCCCTGCGCTGGGCATCGTCGTCGATGCCGACACGGTCGATGTGCTGCGCCAACTCGGAGAGCATGGACAGGTGCACCAGCATCTGCTGATGACAGACATCCTGTGCTTCAAAACCGGTAGCTGGGGCAAGAGGGGCTGCACACATGAATTCTCCGGATCAAGGAATTGCGAATACCGCATGGTAGCGGAGCCCGTGCCAGCCTCCAAAACAATTCTTCGGGCAAACCCCTAGTTACACCGTGGCACATGTATTGCTAGTATCCATTGCAGAAGCTGACTGAATGGTCAACTTTGTTTGCCATCTGTCCCCACTGCACAGGAGTTGCCAGCGTGTCCACCTCTGTTCATCCTGACTTGCGCGCGAATCGTCTTGGCCCCGATGAGTACGCCCTGCGTTTTGCCGACGCCAGCCCGCCTCTGAGCAAGGGAAAGGCACTGCTGGAAGCTGAACGCTGCCTCTACTGCTTCGACGCGCCTTGCTCCACAGCGTGCCCGACGCACATTGACGTGCCAGCCTTCATCCGACGAATCGCCGAGGACAACCTGCTTGGCGCGGCAACGGCGATTCTGGAAGCCAACCCACTGGGCGGTATGTGCGCGCGTGTCTGCCCGACCGAGAACCTGTGCGAGCAGGTCTGTGTTCGCAACACACAAAGCGGCCACCCGGTGGCCATCGGGCGTCTGCAGCGCTACGCCACCGACGCACTGATGCAAAGTGCACAGCCACAGATCTTCACGCGCGCCACCAGCAGCGGCAAGAAGGTTGCGGTGCTTGGCGCCGGGCCAGCCGGGCTCGCCTGCGCCCACATATTGGCGCGTCTGGGCCACGAAGTAATGGTGTTCGATGCCCGCGCCAAGGGCGGCGGCCTCAACGAGTACGGCCTCGCCGGCTACAAGACCACCGACAACTTTGCGCAGGCCGAACTGCAATGGCTGCTGGGCATTGGCGGCATTGCGTTGCGCACCGGCTGGAAGCTGCAGACCGCAGCGCAGTTGGATTCACTGCGAACCGACTTCGACGCCCTCTTTCTTGGCATGGGACTGGCCGCCACGCATCACCTTGGGGTGCCGGGCGAAGAACTCACCGGTGTTCAGGACGCCGTCGAATTCATTGCAACGCTGCGCCAGTGCGATGATCTTTCAAAGCTGCCCGTTGGGCGGCGCGTGATCGTGATTGGCGGCGGCATGACCGCAGTGGACGCTGCGGTGCAATCCAGACTGTTGGGCGCAGACGAGGTGCACATGGTGTACCGGCGCGGACCCGAGCAGATGTCGGCCTCCAGGGCAGAGCAGGAGTGGGCGCAGACGCATGGGGTGACGATTCACCACTGGCTGGCGCCGCTTGAAGTTGTAGCCAGCAATGGGCATGCGAGCGCCGTCAGGTTCGCTCGCCAGCAACTCGTCGAAGGCAAGCTCTGCGCCACAGGTGAAGTGCAGACGCTGGCCGCTGACATGGTGCTCAAAGCCATTGGCCAGCGCCTGGGCAACTCAGTTCTGGCCCAGTCGGGTCTGCAAATGCAGGGTGACCGCATTGCCACTGACGCCGCTGGCCAGACCAACCTTGAAGGCGTCTGGGCTGGAGGCGACTGCCGCGCCGGCGGACTGGAGCTAACGGTGCAAGCCGTAGCACACGGCAAGCAATCAGCTTTGGCGATTCACGAGCACCTTATGAACCCAACCGTGTCATCCCGGACTTGATCCGGGATCCATGGATTGCGGGTCAAGCCCGCAATGACAAATCCAAAAACATCCGACGCCTGAAATATAAGAGAGCACCATGGCCAATCTGCAAATCAATTTTGCCGGCATCAAGAGCCCGAATCCTTTTTGGCTGGCTTCCGCGCCACCCACCGACAAGGCCTACAACGTGAACCGCGCCTTCGAGGCCGGCTGGGGTGGCGTGGTCTGGAAGACGCTGGGCGAGGACGGGCCGCCGATCGTCAATGTCAGCGGTCCGCGCTATGGCGCCCTGCTGAGTCCGGACCGGCGCCTGCTGGGCTTTAACAACATCGAACTCATCACGGACCGCCCGCTGCAACTCAACCTGACCGAGATCGCCCAGGTCAAGCGGGACTGGCCGGACCGCGCCCTGCTGGTATCCCTCATGGTGCCCTGCGAGGAGCAAGCCTGGAAGACGATTCTGGCGCGCGTCGAAGATACTGGCGCTGATGGTGTGGAGCTCAATTTTGGCTGCCCGCACGGCATGAGCGAGCGCGGCATGGGTGCTGCCGTAGGCCAGGTGCCCGAGTACATCCAGATGGTCACAGCCTGGTGCAAGCACCACAGCAAACTGCCGGTGGTGGTCAAGCTCACCCCCAACATTGCCGACATCCGCCATCCTGCGCGTGCCGCAAAAAAAGGCGGTGCCGATGCGGTGTCGCTCATCAACACCATCAACTCCATCATGGGTGTCGATCCGCTGACGCTGACCATGTCGCCTGCCACTGGCGGCATGGGCTCGCACGGCGGCTACTGTGGTCCGGCCGTCAAACCCATTGCGCTGAACATGGTGGCCGAGATTGCGCGCGACCCGCAGACCATCGGACTGCCGATCTCGGGTATCGGTGGCGTGAGCAACTGGCGCGACGCACTGGACTTCATCGCCCTGGGTGCAGCGAACGTGCAGGTCTGCACCGCCGCCATGGTCTATGGCTTCAAAATCGTGCAGGACATGATCGACGGCATGTCCAACTACATGGACCAGATGGGTTTCACGAGTTTCAGTCAGATCGTAGGCAAGGCTTTGCCAACGGTCTCCCAGTGGCAGTACCTCAACCTGAACCACATCAGCAAAGCCGTCATCAAGCAGGAGACCTGCATCCAGTGCGGCCGCTGCCACATTGCCTGCGAAGACACCTCACATCAGGCCATCAGCAGCAGCAAGAACGGCCAGCGTCACTTTGAGGTGCTGGAGTCGGAGTGCGTCGGCTGCAATCTGTGCGTGTCGGTCTGTCCGGTACCAGACTGCCTGACGCTGCGCGACCTGCAGCCTGGCGAACTGGACCAGCGCACCGGCAAGCCCGTGAGCGCCAGCCACATGGACTGGACGACACATCCCGACAACCCGATGCGCACTGCATCGGCAGCCTGAGCCATCGGCGTAATATCCTGCCTTGCAACCCCATTTAGAAGGAACAAATCATGACGAGCCTGCTGATTCGTGGTGGAACCGTAGTCAATGCTGACCGCGCTTTCCGTGCCGATGTCTTGTGTCAGGATGGCCGCATCGTGGCGGTCGGCGAAGGCCTGCAGGCTGCAGGTGCAACGGTGGTGGATGCCGGTGGTCAGTACGTGCTGCCCGGCGGCATTGATCCGCACACGCACATGCAGTTGCCCTTCATGGGCACGACCACGATGGACGATTTCTTCACCGGTACCGCAGCCGGTATGGCCGGTGGCAACACGACCATCATCGATTTCGCCATTCCCTCGCCGCAGCAAAACCTGATGGAGGCATATCAGACCTGGCGCGGCTGGGCCGAGAAATCTGCAAGCGATTACTCCTTTCACATGGCCATCACCTGGTGGGACGAAACAGTGAAGCGCGACATGGGCACGCTGGTGCAGCAGGAAGGCATCAACAGCTTCAAGCATTTCATGGCCTACAAGGGCGCCATGATGTGCAGTGACGAGACCCTGATCCAGAGCTTCAAGCGCGCGCTCGAACTCGGCGCCATGCCGACGGTGCACGCGGAGAACGGTGAGCTGGTATTCCAGCTGCAACAGGAAATCGCGGCGCAGGGCATCAAAGGCCCTGAGGGACACCCGCTGTCCCGGCCCCCGATTGTCGAAGGCGAGGCGGTGAACCGCGCCATTGCGATTGCCGACGTGCTGGGGGTGCCGATCTATGTGGTGCATGTCTCGTGCATCGAAGCTGCAGAAGCGATTGCCCGGGCCCGCGCGCGGGGTCAGCGCGTTTACGGCGAAGTGCTGGCCGGCCATCTGATCGTGGACGACAGCGTGTACCGCCATCCCGACTTTGCCACTGCCGCTGCGCACGTGATGAGCCCGCCGTTTCGGCCCAAGGTACATCAGGACTTTCTCTGGCGCGGCCTGCAGGCCGGCAGTCTGCACACCACCGCGACCGACCATTGCACTTTCTGCGCCGCGCAGAAAGCGGTCGGCAAGGACGACTTTGCCAAGATCCCGAACGGCTGCGGCGGCGTTGAGGAGCGCATGACGGTAATCTGGGACGCCGGCGTCAACACCGGGCGCCTGACGCCCAGCGAGTTCGTCGCCATCACGTCGGCCAACACCGCCAAGCTGTTCAACATCTACCCGCAAAAAGGCAGTATTTCGGTGGGCGCCGACGCCGACCTGGTGCTGTGGGACCCGCAGGCCACCAAGACCCTGTCGGCGAAAACGCAGCACAGCAAGGGTGACTTCAACGTGTTCGAAGGCCGCAATGTGCGCGGCTTGCCAAGTCACACCGTGAGCCAGGGCAAGCTGGTTTATGTGCAGGGCGATTTGCGCGCAGAGCGGGGCGTGGGGCGTTACATCAAGCGGCCGGCGTTTGGGTCCAACTTTGCGGCGGCGAAATTGCGGACCGAAACGTTGGCGTCAACTCCTGTGGTGCGTTAAATGTCTACTGCGGCCTGCCGGCTGAATGTATGCCGCGCGCCTCATGCTGTGGGTACACAGAAATCGGCTCGCGGCACACACCCAGCCGGCGACAAGTTAGATCGTGGTTCGAGCACCGCAGACTGCCAGAGAGGGTCATACCGGGGGACCGATTTCTGGGCATTTGACAGTATGAGGGCCCCCGGTGTAATCCTCTCTGGCGAACTTTGAGACCGACTCCCGTGACTTTTTCAGGAAGACATCATGACCACTGACACCGCAATCGACATCAGCACCCTGCGCATCAACGGCCAGCGCCTTTGGGACTCCTTGATGGAACTGGCCAAGATTGGCGCCACGCCCAAGGGCGGGGTCTGCCGCCTGACCCTGACCACACTCGACGGCCAGGGACGCGACCTGGTGACCCGCTGGGGGCGTGAAGCCGGTCTTGAGGTGACCATCGACAAGATCGGCAACGGCTTCATGCGCCGCCCGGGCCGCAACAATGCGCTGCCACCGATCATGGCGGGCAGCCACATCGACACGCAACCCACTGGCGGCAAGTTTGACGGCAACTACGGCGTGCTGTCGGCACTCGAAGTCGTGCGCACGCTCAACGACCACGGCATTGAGACCGAGGCGCCGATTGAAGTCGCGTTCTGGACCAACGAAGAGGGCTCGCGCTTTGTGCCGGTGATGATGGGCTCCGGCGTGTTTGCCAAGGTCTTCACGCTGGAGCATGCGTATGCTGCCACTGACACCGAGGGCAAGTCGGTGAAGGACGAACTCACGCGCATTGGCTACGTCGGACCGCAGGAGCCGGGCGATCATCCGATCGGCACCTACTTCGAAGCCCATATCGAGCAGGGCCCGGTGCTCGAAGATGCCGATGTGACCATCGGCGTGGTGCAGGGCGTGCTGGGCATTCGCTGGTTCGACTGCACCGTGACTGGCATGGAAGCGCACGCCGGACCCACACCGATGGCGCTTCGCAAGGATGCGATGCAGGTGGCGGCGCGCATCATGCAGGAGGTGGTGGCCTGTGCGCTGCGGCACCAGCCGCATGGCCGCGGCACGGTCGGCATGGTGCAGGTGCACCCGAACAGTCGCAACGTGATTCCGGGTCGCGTCAAGTTCAGTATCGACCTGCGCAACAGCACCGATGCATTGGTGGACACCATGGCCGACGAGGTCAAGGCTTTTGCGGCCAAGGCGGCCAGCGAGAGCGGTCTGGATGTCAAGATCGAGATGGTGTCGAGCTATCCGGCGCAGGCTTTTCACGAGGACTGCAAGGGCGCCGTGGCGCGGGCCGCGCAAGAGCTCGGCTACTCCAACATGCCCGCCGTCTCGGGCGCCGGCCACGACGCGGTTTACATGGCAAGACTGGCGCCGAGCGGCATGATTTTCATCCCCTGCAAGGACGGCATCAGCCACAACGAGATCGAGAGCGCGACACCCGAGCACATCACCGCTGGCGCCAATGTGCTGTTGCATGCGATGCTGGAACGCGCTGGCACCTGAGTGCAGCATCAACTGGAGAATTGACCGTGGCTACAGGTACCGTCCGACTGCATCGCGTGCTGCGCGCACCACCGGAGCGCATTTATCGTGCGTTTCTGACTGCCGACGCCATGGCCAAGTGGATACCGCCCTATGGTTTCACGTGCAAGGTTCACCACATGGACGCCAGGGTCGGTGGCAGCTTCAGGATGTCGTTCACCAATTTCGGTACAGGCGGCGAACACGCCTTTGGGGGCGAATATCTCGAACTGATTCCTAACGAGCGACTCAGCTACACCGACAAATTCGATGACCCGAACCTGCCCGGTGAAATACAGGTGACGGTGGCGTTAAAGAAAGTGCTCTGTGGCACGGAAGTCAGCATCGTGCAGGAAGGTCTGCCTGAAGTTATTCCCGTCGAGATGTGCTACCTCGGCTGGCAGGAGTCTCTGGCGCAACTTGCGACACTTGTCGAACCCGAGATTCCGGGCTGACGGGGCGACGCGCAGTGCGTTCAGGGAAACAGCAGTGCGATGTCGACAAAGCCAACCGGCAAGCACAAAGAGCAATAGCAATGGCACTGACCAGAGATTTCAAAGAAACCGTGATCCAGCGTGTGCAAGGCGGTCCCACTTTTGCGCAGGCAGCGCGTGTGGGTTGCAAGGTAGAGCTTGCGTCGACTTTGCTTCCATGAAATTCGAACATAGCATATTGGATTTTCATGGCGAATTTGGTAGTATTGCGATATGTTCAACCGCCCGCAACTTGAAGCGTCCATTAAAAAGGCACTGACTCGTTCGCGTGGCGTGGTACTCAGTGGGCCACGTCAGTCCGGCAAGAGTACCTTGGCCCAAAAGTTCCTGAGTCGGCAGTCGCCCAACTACTTTGACCTGGAATACCCGCCGCACGCTGGGCGGCTCGAACAGGCAGCGCACACCCTGGAGAATTTAAACGGGCTGATCGTCATTGACGAGGTTCAGCTCAAGCCGGATTTGTTCCCACTGCTTCGGGTCTTGATGGATCGCAGCAATGCGCCAGGGCAGTTTTTGCTGCTTGGCAGTGCATCACCTGCTTTGTTGCGGCAGGCCGGTGAGTCACTGCTAGGCCGGGTCGAGACGGTCGAAGTGGGTGGTTTTGACCTGCTTGAGATCAACCGCGGGCCTGACACTTACAGCGACGAGCTTGCGCTGCAGCTGTGGCTGCGCGGCGGTTTCCCACGCTCTTATCTGGCTGCGTCGGATGAGGACAGCATGGTGTGGCGCCAGCAGGCCATTGCCAACCATGTGCGCTTTGATTTGCCGCAGTTTGGCATCAATATCGCCGCGCCCGCCATGTTGCGCTTCTGGACCATGCTGGCGCACTACCACGGTCAAATCTGGTCGGCAGCACCGCCGGCGCAGTCCATGGGGGTGGCCGAGCCCACTATTCGCCGCTATCTCGACACCCTGACGCAAACCCTGATGGTCCGCCAGTTGCAGCCGTGGCATCAGAACCTGGGCAAGCGGCAAGTTAAAGCGCCCAAGATTTATTTTCGCGACTCGGGTTTCCTGCACGCCTTGATGGGCGTGCAGACCCTGCCGACCTTGTTGACGCACCCCCAGTGTGGCGCCAGTTGGGAAGGGTTTGCGCTGGAGCAGGTGCTGCGCATCGCACAGCCTGATCAGGCCTATTTTTGGGCCACTCATCAGGGTGCGGAGCTCGACTTGCTGTTGTTCAAGGGCAGTCAGCGCATTGGTGTGGAATTCAAACGCGCCGATGCGCCGCGCATCACACCGAGCATGCGCATTGCCATCGACGACCTGAAGCTCGATGCCCTGTATGTGGTCTATCCTGGCCTGCACCGCTATGCGCTGACGCCGGGTGTTGAAGTGGTGCCCTTGTGGGCCTTGCTGCCCAAATGACAAAGCCCGTCGCCCTCATCACCAATGCGCTCGCATTTGCCGGTCCGCCTGCAGTCGATTCCCTGTTCAAGGCAGGATTTCAGGTCGTGGTGCACGACCTCGCATTCATTTCCTCCGCAGTGCAGGAGAGCTATCGAAACGCCCATCCAGGCGTCGTTGTACTCCCTGATCAGGCTCCGGCACAGATCGTCGAATCCGCCTGGGCCGTGAGTCATCGTCTGGACGTATTGGTCAGCAACGATGCCTATCGACCGATCCACGGACCTGTCGAGGACGCCGAGATTGAAAGCCTTCAATCCACCCTGGATCGCCTGGTCGTGTTTCCGTTTGGGATGGCAAGAGCCGCTATTCCATGGCTGAAAGCCCAGGCGAAGGCGCGCATTGTTTTTATTTCATCGAATCGCAACCGGCTTCCATTGCGTGGGGGCTCCATTCCGGACATAGCGCGCGCCGGGGCCAATGCGCTCGTCAAGTCGCTGAGCATAGAGCTCGCACCTCACAACATCCCGGTCAACGCCATCGCACCGAACTACCTGTACAGCGAAACCTACTATCCGAAAGCACGTTTCGTTGATGACGCCGCTGGTCGCGCCTACATTGAGCGAACAGTGCCTGTTGGACGTCTGGCGAAGCCTGAAGAGATAGGCGAGCTCATTGCTTATCTGGCGACCATGCAGGGAACGTTCATGACCGGAGCGATCATCGATTTCTCTGGCGGCTGGCCGGTTGCGACGCCAGCGCCAGATTGACCGCAGGTCAACTGGCACGCAAGCTGCTAGCTTTCCGGTGTCAAAATAGACACTGGCCAGCGCTTGAAACAAATAGACTGGCAGCTGTTGTTCCGTCGTGTCATTAACCTGGAGAAACCATGT
>CAIYMN010000165.1 GCA_903927295.1 uncultured beta proteobacterium
ACGTTTGAAAGTGTTCTGGAATCAACAGCCAGCAGTTTCAAGCAGCACGGATTTCATGATGTCGTCTTCCTCGGTGACCATGGGAGCTACCAAAACAGCGAGGTTAAGGTCGCAAAGAGAATCAACAGCAAACAGGGTTCAGATACAAAATTCCGGGCCTACGGCCTGACGGCGTTTTATGAAGCCGCCCAGGCACCATTCACTCAAGCCCTGAAGAGCAAGGGCTTCTCGGACGCCGAGATTGGCAGCCATGCGGGGCTGTCCGATACTTCCTTGATGCTGGCGATAGACAAGTCCCTGGTCCGCTCGGATTTGTTGGTTGAGGGCTTCAAGGCGGGCCCGGCCGATGGGGTCTATGGCGACCCGAGAAAGTCGTCAGTTGAATTGGGCAAAGTTGGCGTCCAGATTATTGTCGACAAGTCAGTCCAGGCGATCCAGCAAGCCATCAGGCAAGGGACAAGTCGATGAAATTCAATCCCAAACATTGTTTGTTGATGGCCAGCGTTGCCGTCTTGATACCGGCGGCCATCGCAGGCGCTTCGAGTGCTGCGGTAAGCACGGTCGCCGGCATGCCGCCTGTTGTTGATGCGGGGAATCTGTACAGCGAAACAAGGTTCGACCAACTCGCGCCGGAACTCCGAAACGATCTGCAGCGCGTCTACGTGCCCAATCTCCGGTCGAACGATGTTTCCGTGATTGACCCCCAGACCCTGAAAGTCGTTGATCGCTTCAAGGTGGGGCGCTCCCCTCAGCACATTGTTCCGTCCTGGGATTTGCGAACGCTTTGGGTCGCCAACAACGCAGAACGCGGACACGATGGAAGCTTGACACCGATTGATCCACGCACGGGCAAGCCTGGCAAGGCCGTTGCGGTAGATGACCCCTATAACCTGTATTTCAGCCCTGACGGGCGATCGGCCATCGTGGTGGCCGAGGCCAAACGCCGATTGGACTTCCGTGACCCCAAGACCCTGGCGCTGCAGTATTCCATCCAGGTACCGAACTGTGGCGGGATCAACCACGGTGATTTTTCAATGGACGGTCGCTACGCCATCTTTACCTGTGAGTTCGCAGGGACGGTTGCCAAGATTGATCTGGTCAACAAGAGTTTGCTCGGCTACCTGAAACTGACGGTGCCAAAGACGCGCTTCAAGGACAGCGTTCAATCGCCCAATCCACTGGAGACCGAGATTTGCACGGTTTCCAAGGGTATGCCGCAAGACATCCGGATCTCGCCCAACGGGAAATTGTTTTATGTGGCCGACATGGCGTCCGATGGCGTTCACATCATTGACGGGGAAAGCTTCAAGGAAATCGGGTTCGTCGTGACCGGGGTGGCGCCACATGGTCTGTATCCCAGTCGCGACGGAAAACTTCTCTTTGTTGCGAATCGGGGCTCCCATGCCATTCATGGCAAACGAAAAGGCCCAGGCAGCGTCACCGTCATCGACTTTGCCAGCAACAAAGTCGTAGCCAATTGGCCCGTTCCCGGTGGCGGCAGTCCCGACATGGGGAATGTCAGCAATGACGGGAAGTGGCTCTGGTTGTCAGGAAGGTTTGACGATGCGGTCTACCGATTTGATACAACCAATGGCCGGGTCGATCAGATCAAGGTCGGGCAAGAGCCGCATGGCCTGACGGTCTGGCCGCAACCCGGACGTTACTCGCTGGGCCACACCGGAAATCTGCGTTGAGCTACTTCACGCCCCAAGGCTTTACCACGATCCTGCCTTTGGCAGTGGCAATTGGAATGCTCTGCTGCGCGCCAGCCGCCGGCTTGACGCCGATCTGAAATGTGAAATTCTTAGGCGATTGAACCTCGTGCGAAGCATCGTCCGCGACTGCGATATTCAACTGATCGCCGGCCTTTTCCAGGATACCGTTCAAGACAAACAGCGAGGTGCTTTGTTGCGAAGAATTCGAAATGAAATATTTCCTTGCTATAGGGTCATATTCATAGATAACGTATCCAAATTCCACCGTCGTGTCCTTCAATCCTGACAGCAACATCGTCGAGAGGATTGCCTTGCTGGCGGTCGAAACCTGAGCCGAAATGTAAATGGCGTCGGTCGCACCGACTTGCCACAAATAGTGGTTCATTACAGCCACTGCAGGGAAGGTCTTCCAGGTCGTGAGATCTGTTCCAGTCATTTCGGCTTTGAATGGCACGCCGCCGATCTTCAAGGAAGTGATGTAACCGACCGGGTGCTGGTTTTCTTTCTTCGGGTTGAAGCCTTGGTAAACATCCAATGCAAGCGCAAACTGCGCCGCGAATGCCGGCAGCGGTGCGAGTGCGCCGCATGCAATAACCACTGCGCCCATCAGCGCACCGTTGACAAGACTCCTGCGATTAGTGTTTACCATGATCGAATTCCTTGTTTCGCGCTATGGATGATGCCGGAACGTGACCGCGCGAATCAGGTCTGTTGCAAGACCCAGTTTATATTCAAAAGTGCATGGCAAGATGCATGCCTTCGGAATTGACCCTGTTCAATGAATGGTTTTAACTGCCATCCGTGGGGTCCATGCCCATACCGACCCAGGCCTGAACTTCGATTTCAACCAGGGCGCCTTTGTACAAAACCGCCTGGACCGTCGAGCGGGCTGGCAAACCGGCCGTGAAATGCTTGCTGTATTCGGCGTTGAAGCCGGCAAAGTTGTTCAGGTCGGACAGCCAGACGGTGGCGCGTACAACATTGGCCATGCTGGAGCCTAGCTCCGAGAGCGTCAACGCAAGGCGCTCCAGCACGATACGGGTCTGTTCCTGGACATCGGCGCCGACGATGTTGGCCTGGGCGTCCATCGGCAGTACGCCGGAGAGAAACAAAAAGCCGCCGACTTTGACGGCTTTGGAAAATGGCGCCGGCAGCGGTGTTGGGTAGCGTGTGATGGTGGTCATGGTGTTTCCTTTGGTTGGGGAGGGGTGCGGGTCAGGACCTGGCCGCTGCGGGCGCCGCTGTGCGCGCCATTGCGCCAGGCCACAACGCCGTTGACGATCACGGTGTCGAGACCGGCGGCGGCCTGGATCGGCGCTGCATAGCTGGCAGTGTCGCGGATGCTGGCGGCGTCGAAC
>CAIYMN010000166.1 GCA_903927295.1 uncultured beta proteobacterium
GTGCGCCTCTCCTGCTTCATGGACCATGGCCGCCGCTCGCCAGCCGGAATTTTTGAAGTAGTGCTCTGCACCCTACCCCGTTTCATTCAAAACCAGCGCACCAGTATTGCAGTCCAATCAACCTTGACGGACGTGCTGTGATGGCAAATCAACCTGGATGGCTATTCTTGATGGTCGCTTGCGGTGCTTCGCATGCTTATTATTCTGGGGAACCAGGCTAATCGCGCTGAACTCGATTGAGTGGCGTAGCCGAGAAAAAAGCTTGCCCATCTGGTTGATTTGGATATACTGTGTTTTTATCCAGCAATCAACCGCTCGCCAATGTCTGCTGCCCTACAACGGATTGTCAACGCCGAACCGCCTCACGGCGAGGCTTCGTCACAGCTATTTCAAATCGGGCAGCTTCCCAGCAGTCTTTCACAGGCGATTTGGCGTGGCACAGACATTGGCCAAGCTGGCCACGCGGTCATTGAAACCGGTTTCGATGCACTCGATGCCCAACTGCCTGGCGGTGGTTGGCCATGCAATGCCCTCACCGAATTGCTGCAACCTCAGCCGTCGCTGTGTGAATGGCGCCTGCTGTCACCCGCTCTAGCCGCCTTGGTAGCAAGCGCAGGCCAAATCCTTCTTGTAGGGCCGCCAAAACGACCCCATGCACCCGGACTGCTGAAACTGGGAATATCGGAAAAGAACCTCGTCTGGATTACCGCCGACACCCCAGCGGAGCGGCTCTGGACAACGGAACAGCTCGTCAAAGCCAACCCCAGAGGTGGCGCCATCCTGGCCTGGCTGCCCCAGGCGCGTGCCGAGCAGTTGCGACGGCTGCAGGTGCACGCGCAGTCCTGCGATTGCCCGGTCTTCCTGTTCCGACCCGAGGCGGCTCAACTCGATGCGTCACCCGCGCCGCTGCGGGTTTTGATGACACTTGGTGCGGACTGGGAACTGCATGTCCGAATTCTCAAGCGCAAGGGTGCACTGATGGACGGCACCATCGCTCTGCCGTCCATACCGGGAACACTGGCAAGCGTATTCACGCCCCGGCTGATGCGGCCAAGCCAGTTGATTGCAAAGACGGAGGTTACCAATGTCCGTGCATTGGGCAGCGCTATTGACCGACGCCGGCAGCGACAGCTCGCTGCCCATTGACCCATCCGGCGTTGCTGTCTGGGCCCTTCAATTCACCCCTCGCGTTGCACAGAAGGACCAGGCAGTATTGCTGGAGGTCGAGCAGAGCCTGCGCTTGTTCGGTGGCGAGGACAACGTGCATCAACTCGTGGAGACCGGTGCGACCGAGCTTGGAATCAGCCGGCTTGCATGGGCGCCCACCAGCTTGGCGGCACTTGCCTGCGCCCGTGCTGGCATCCGCGATGGATTTGCCGGTCCGCTGACCAAGATGCTGGACGGCTTGCCTTTTGAATGCATCGACGCGGTCAATGCCCATGGCGCCACGCTGGTCCGACTGGGATGCAAAACACTGGCAGATGTTCGCAAGCTGCCGCGTGGCGGCATCAGCCGACGTTTCGACAGCGAGTTGCTGTTGGCATTGGACCAGGCCTACGGCCTTCGTCCCGAGGGCTATCCGTGGGTGACATTGCCTGAAACGTTTTCTGCGCGGCTTGAGCTGCCCGGTCGGGTGGACACTGCTCCTGCAATGATGTTTGGTGCACGCCGCCTGCTAGTGCAAATGGGTGGCTGGCTCTCCGCGCGTCATTTCGGTGTCACTGCTTTCACATTGCACTGGTGCCATGACGTCATGCGCGCCCGCGATGCCGGCGAAGGCGGGGAACTCACGGTTCGCACGGCTCAACCAACTCAGAATGTGGACCACCTGTCACGACTTCTCAGCGAAAACCTGGCCAAGGTAACTCTACGGGCACCGGCCGGTGACCTGCTGCTGAGTGCCACTGAAGTCACGCCATTTTTGGAAGAGAGCCGCTCCCTCATCCCGGATGCCCGAGCGACCGGTGAGGCCATCGACCTGGTACTGGAGCGCATCGAGGCGCGACTTGGAAAGAAGCGTGTTCTGCGCCCGGTGCTGACCGAAGACATGCGCATGGAGTGGATGAACCGGTGGCAGCCAATGAATGCCAAACGGCCGGCCACAAAGGTTCGACAAGTGCCCGGTCCCCAGCCCACCTGGATTCTCAAAACACCACTGAAGCTGGATGTCAGGGACGAACGCCCGCTGTATCAAGGACCCCTGCAACTGCTGCTCGGCCCTGAGCGTGTCGAGGGCGGATGGTGGCACCGCATCAAGGATGCAGAAGGCGACCAGCGCAGTCTGAATGTCGCCCGCGATTACTGGGTCGCGCTCAGTCAGCATGCCGGCGCGCTTTGGATATTTCAGCAGCGGCTGCCCAAGGACGTGGCTGCGTCCTGGTATCTGCACGGGCTCTTCGCGTGAACCAGCACCATGTCCGCCCTGCCCCATTACGCCGAACTTCGGTGCCTCTCCAACTTTTCATTCCTCAGAGGGGCCAGCAAGCCTGAAGAGCTTGTAAAGCGAGCCAAAGAGCTCGGCTATTCAGCGCTGGCGATGACAGACGAATGCACTATGGCGGGCATTGTGCGTGCGCATGTGCAAGCCAAGGAGTGCGGTCTCAAGCTTCTGGTCGGTTCTCAGTTCCAGGTCGAGTGCGACGAGCCTTTCAATCTGGTCGTTCTGGCCCGCAACCTGAACGGTTACGGCAACCTGTGCGAATTCATCACCGGCTTGAGGCAGGCAACGAAAACGAAAGGGACTTACCGCCTGTTGCTCGGCGGCATCCAAGGCTCTGAGTTGGCTGATTGCCTGGTGGTCGTATCACCCGAGCGCGGCAGTACACCCGAACAGCTATTGACCATTGGTCAATGGACGCTGCAGCATTTCATTGGCCGCTGCTGGCTCGGCGTCGAGCAGTTGCGCACCCTGGATGACGAAATCTGGCTGCACAAACTGAGAAACTTGAGCGAAGCCACGGCCATCGGTCTGGTTGCTGTCGGTGACGTGCACATGCACGTTCGCTCCCGAAAGCCCTTGCAGGACGTCATGACTGCCATCCGGCTTTGCAAGCCACTGACCGAATGCGCAATGGACCTGCAGCAAAACGCCGAACGACACCTGCGAACTAGACTGCGACTGGCGCAGGCGTTTCCTGAAGACTTGATGGCTGAAACACTCAAGGTTGCCGACAGGTGCAACTTCTCGCTCGACGAGCTGATGTATCAGTACCCGCAAGAGGTGGTGCCACCCGGCGAGACTCCTGAGTCGTATCTGCGCCGGGTCACCTATGAAGGTGCCGGTCGGCGCTGGCCTGGTGGCATGACTGCGAAAGTGCAGCATCAGATAGAGCACGAGCTGTCGCTCATTTTTGAGCTGCACTACGAGCAGTATTTCCTTACCGTGTACGACATCGTCGCGTTCGCACGGTCCCAGCACATCCTCTGCCAGGGACGCGGCTCGGCTGCCAACTCCGCTGTTTGTTACTGCCTTGGCGTCACCGAGGTGGACCCAGCCCGGATGTCGGTCCTTTTCGAGCGGTTCATCAGCAAGGAGCGCAATGAGCCGCCCGATATCGACATCGACTTCGAGCATGAGCGCCGTGAGGAGGTCATTCAGTACCTCTACAACAAGTACGGTCGGGACCGGGCTGCGCTGACCGGTGTGGTGGTGTCATACCACCCGAAGTCGGCTATTCGCGATGTCGGCAAGGCCTTGGGTTTTGAGCTGGAACTGCTGGAGACGCTGGCAAAGTCACATCGGCACTGGGACGGCCGGGAAGTCCATTCGGACCGGATGACGGAACTCGGGCTGTCTTTAGATGACCTGGGTGTGCAGCAATTGATGTCGCTGACCCGCCAATTAATGACATTTCCGCGCCACCTCTCTCAACACCCGGGCGGCTTTGTCCTCACCCGCGGGCCGTTGTCGCGCATGGTTCCGATTGAGGCCGCGTCAATGGAGGACAGGACTGTCATCGAGTGGGACAAGGATGACCTGGACGCAATGGGGCTGCTGAAAGTCGATGTGCTCGCCCTGGGCATGCTCACCGCGATTCGCAAGTCGCTTGAATTCGTGAGCATGCGTCGAGGCTTTCATTTTCAGATGCAGGATATCCCGCCGGAAGACCCTGACACCTACGAGATGATTTGCAAGGCAGATACGGTCGGGGTCTTTCAGATTGAGTCGAGGGCGCAAATGAGCATGCTGCCTCGGCTAAGACCCAAGTGCTTTTACGACCTTGTGGTCGAGGTTGCACTGGTGCGGCCAGGCCCCATTCAGGGTGGCATGGTGCACCCGTACCTCAACCGCCGCCAGGGCAAAGAACCGGTCTCGTTCCCAAGCGCTGCCCTGGAAGTTGCACTTGGCAGGACTCTTGGTGTGCCCGTCTTTCAGGAGCAAGTCATGCAGGTCAGCATTCTGGCTGCTGGCTTCACCCCGGGAGAAGCTGATGGACTGCGACGGGCAATGGCCGCCTGGAAGCGCAAAGGTGGGCTGGAGAAGTACTACGACCGCATCGTCGACGGCATGACGACGCGGGGTTATACGAAGGAATTCGCGCTTCAAATCTTCGAGCAGATAAAGGGCTTCAGCGAGTACGGATTCCCAGAGTCGCACGCTGCTTCGTTCGCATTGCTTGTCTATGCCAGTTGCTGGCTCAAACATGCCGAGCCAGCTGCATTTCTGGCGGCGATGCTGAACTCGCAGCCGCTGGGCTTCTACTCGCCCAATCAGCTGGTGCAGGATGCCAAGCGGCATGGCGTCGAGGTCCGGGCGGTCGATGTGATGTTCAGTGACGTGGATGCCACCCTCGAAGACTTGCCCCATGAGCCGGCCGTGAGACTGGGACTGCGCTTGATTTCCGGACTCAAGAGTGCATCCGCACAGCGCATCGTCGCAGCTCGATTGCA
>CAIYMN010000167.1 GCA_903927295.1 uncultured beta proteobacterium
GCCCAGAGATGAGGAGCCACCATGCGCTATTTTCCTGAAGTCAAACCGGACAGTGCTTCCCGTCGAGAGTTCCTGAAGCGCTCTGCCGCGTTATCACTGGCTGCGAGCGCAACGCCGTGGGCAATCAGCCTGGCCGCGATGGGTGAGGCAGCAGCAGCCGCGGCAACCGACTACAAGGCGCTGGTATGCGTCTTCCTGTATGGCGGCAATGACTACGCCAATACGCTCGTACCCTATGACCCGGCAAGCTACAACCTGCAACAGTCGTTTCGCGCAAACCTGGCCATCGATCACGCCGCCTTGACTCCCTTGTTATTGAATCCGACCACTGCGCTTGCGAACGGTCGACAGTACGCCCTGGCACCTGGGCTGGACTCTCTGCTGCCGATCTTCAACGCAGGAAAGATGTCGGTGCTGCTGAATGTGGGGTCCCTGGTCCAACCCACCACCAAAGCGCAATACAGCGCACGTTCAGTACCTCTGCCACCCAAGCTCTTTTCCCATAACGACCAGCAGTCGTTCTGGCAGTCGTCATCTGCGGAAGGGGCGTCGTCCGGTTGGGGCGGGAGACTCGGTGACCTGTTTGCTGCCGGCAACGGCAATGCCACGTTTACCTGCATCAGCGTATCGGGCAACGCGGTTTATCTCTCAGGGAAGAGCGCTGTCCAGTATCAGGTCTCAACCAGTGGCTCCGTTCCGGTCAGCGGGATTCAATCACCGCTGTTTGGATCCTCGGCCTGCTCAACCCTGCTGCAGAGTCTGATGACTTCCTCCAGCAGCACCAATTTGTTTGCCAATGAATATGCACGCATTGGCAGCCGCTCGGTCACAGCCAACACGCAGGTCAGCACTGCCCTGGCTACCGTCAACCTGACGAGCACCTTTCCAGCAGCCAACAGCCTGGCCGATCAACTCAAGATGGTGGCTCGATTGATTGCAGCGCGCGGTTCGCTGGGTCCCAAGCGACAGGTGTTCTTTGTCTCGGTTGGCGGCTTCGATACGCACGACAGTTTGCTTGCCACACATCCAGGTCTCATGGCCACGGTGGGCAACGCCATGTCGGCGTTTTACCAGGCAACCGTCGATCTTGGCGTCGCCGGTCAGGTAACCGCATTCACGGCGTCAGACTTCGGTCGCACCCTGGTCAGCAACAACGGTGGGTCTGATCACGGTTGGGGCAGCATGCACTTTGTTGTGGGTGACAGCGTCAAGGGTCGCTCATTCGTCGGCACGGCGCCCGTGATTGCCAACGGTGGCCCCGATGACGTCGGCCAGGGCCGACTGTTGCCAGCTTTGTCAGTCGACCAGTACGGTGCCACGCTGGCGACATGGTTTGGTGTCTCGGCAACCGACCTGCGCAGCGTCTTGCCCAACATTGGCAATTACAGCCAGACAAATCTTGGCTTCTTGTGAGCAACTGGATAATCCGACCCATGACTACCTTGAATCGACCATGGCCTTTTCACACGCACGCCGCAAGCTTGCTGTTGGCAGTGCTGGCTGCCGGGCTGATGGCTGCAGCGCCAGGTCACGCGGCTGAAAGCCCAACTGACTCCGACAAAGGCACTTATGACCAGGAGTCAGTACTGAAGGACGCCGAGCAATTCTTCGGCTCCAGCACCGAGGGGCTTGCCAGGATCATCGAGAAAGCCTTCAAAGAACATGGTCGATCCGGATTGGCGTGGGAATGCGGGCCGGTGCGAGCATTGGCTACATGCACTACACGCGAGAGAAGACTTATCTCCCGTTCTGACTGAGTCTGGCTGGCGCAATGCGAATCGACAAGTGGTTATGGGCCGCTCGCTTCTTCAAAACCCGTTCCCTGGCGACCGACGAGATCAACCATGGCCGTGTGCAAATCGAGAAGCAGGATGTCAAGCCGTCCAGGGAAATCCGCATCGGTGAAGTCATCACCATCGTGCAGGCCAGGATCCCACGTGCGGTTGTCGTGAAAGGTCTGAGCCATCAGCGGGGGCCGGCACCCGTGGCACAGCAGTTGTATGAAGAAACGCCGCAAAGCCTGGACGCCCGGGCCAAGGAAATGGAACGCAATCGCTTGAGTCCAGAGCCCGCGCTGACCTTGGTGCATGGTCGTCCCACTAAGCGGGATCGCAGGGAATTGCAGAGACTTCGATAATCGGCCGCGCCTGGAACTCGCTGCGCGGTGCCAGGAAAAATTCCTGCGACTCGCGTTCCCGCACCCCCGTTCCGCGGTGTAAAGTGCGCGGGTTAGACTTGAAGTCCGGTCCACCAGACCGACCAACCAACCCGACTGCGGTTTGAACTATGAAATCCAGTATCTGATATGGACATCGTTGACAAGTCCAGAATGGTGCAGCTCCTGGCTGGAAGCGAACTTTTTTGCTCACTCTCTGAAGCAGAGTTGGCGCAGTTGGCTAGCCACGCATCGATTCGGTCGGTGCCCGCACGGTCAACCGTCTTTGAAAAGGGTGCTTGTGGCAACGAAATGTTCGCGATCTACCACGGCAAGGTGAAGATCAGTACGCTGTCGACGGAGGGCAAGGAGGTCATCTTTGCCTTGCTTGAAAGCGGAGACTTTTTCGGCGAAACAGCGATTCTTGACGGACAACCCAGAAGCGCCACCTGCACCACGATCGAGGACTGTCAGATGGTTGTGATCGAGCGTCAGCGCTTCCTCACTTACCTGAGCACGACGCCGGGGCTGGCAATCCACCTGCTTGCGCTCCTGTGTCAGCGCCTGCGGGCCACCGACGAGCAGCTTGAAGACATCAATTTTTACTCGCTGACCGTGCGCCTCGCGCGAAAGCTGCTGACGCTGGCTCGCGAGTATGGCCAAGAACTTGAGGGCCGCACGGTTATTGCCATCAACCTCTCTCAGCTCGAACTTGGCAGCATGGTCTGGTCAAGCCGCGAAAGTGTCAACAAGCAACTCGCCCAGTGGGTCAAATCAGGGATGATCTCATTGCACGCAGGCATGATTGGCATTGAGGACCACGCTCAACTACTCGCCATATCAAGACTGGATCCTGGATCGCATACGCGGCGCTTCAGTTTGCTGGTGTGATCTAGTTCATAACATGCAGGCCGGCAATTGTCGAAGAATGGTGACAATTGAAACAGAAAGTCCAGCATGAGCAACTTTATTGGCACTCCAGGCGATGACACGCTGATCGGCACCAGCGGCAATGACAATCTTGATGGCGGTCAGGGCGCCGACACCATGTCCGGCCTGGCGGGCAATGACGTCTACATGGTGGATAACGTCGGCGACGTTGTCATAGAGGCGGCGGACCAGGGCATTGACAGGGTCAACTCAACCATCAGTTATACGCTGGGGCCGAACGTCGAAGACCTCTGGCTGGTCGGAAGTCTCGCTACTTCCGGCACTGGCAATGCGCTTGACAATGTCATGTGGGGCAATGCCGCCAACAACAGCCTGACCGGACTCGAGGGAAATGACGTACTCGACGGTGGTGCCGGAGCCGACACACTGATCGGCGGAACCGGTGATGACACCTACTGGGTCGACAACATCGGCGACATCGTGATTGAACTGGCGGGTCAGGGCAACGACACCGTCAAATCGACGGTGGCCAACTACACGCTGGGTGCAAATCTTGAAAACCTGGTATTGCTCAGCGGCGCCGGGGACATCAATGGCACAGGCAATGCGCAAAACAATGAAATCACCGGCAACGAAGGCAACAACCTGCTGGTCGGCGGCGCTGGCAACGACACGCTCGACGGTGGCTCCGGCGCAGACACACTGACAGGCGGTACCGGGGACGACAGCTACCGCGTAGACAACTTGGGCGACATCGTCGTTGAGCAGGCAGGAGAAGGCAACGACAC
>CAIYMN010000168.1 GCA_903927295.1 uncultured beta proteobacterium
AGCGCCCAAACTTCCGAGCCGCAACTGCGCCGTGCGCTGCTGGCGTCTGCGAAGACCTCGGCCCCGGCTGGCATTGCACCATGAGCGCCCGCGGTGCAGCGACAGTGGAAGCCAAACCTCTTGAGTGGAGCGTGAGCGACGGCTTGCGCTATGGCCTTCTGGGATTGCCCCTGGCGTTTTGCGCTCTGCCTTTGTATGTGCTGATGCCCAATCTGTACGCCAGCCAGTGGGGTGTTTCAATGGTGGGCCTGGGTGCTGTGCTGCTGGCTGCCCGCCTGATGGACGCGGTGATTGACCCGCTGCTGGGCCGTCTGTGCGACCGCTTGTACGCGGCCTCACTGCGGTCGGTACTGACGCTGGCGGCTGCCGCAGCGGGCGTGCTGGCCGTCGGGTTTTCCTGCCTGTTTCTGCCGCTGGTGCACGAGCCCACGGCGCTGCTATGGTGGGCAGGGCTTTGGTTGTTCATAACCTATGCGGCCTACAGCGCCTTGGCGGTCGCGCACCAGTCCTGGGGTGCCATGCTGGGTGGTGATGCGCTGTACCGTAGCCGCGTCGTCGCCTGGCGTGAAGGGCTGGGATTGTTGGGGGTGCTTCTGGCGGCCATCACCCCTGCGCTCCTGGGCGTGCCCGCCATGTTGGCGCTGCTCTACTGCGGTCTGGTTGCCGGCTGGTGGGCCTGGCGTGGAGCGCCTCAACCAGAGCGCCATGCCCACGCGAAGAAGAGCGCTGGAGCCAAGGCAGGCAGCGCGCTGAGGTACCCGTGGCACAACCCTGACTTTCGGCGCCTGTTGGGCGTGTACCTGCTCAACGGCATTGCCAGTGCGATCCCCGCCACGCTGGTGCTGTTCTTTATGCAAGACCGTTTACAGGCCAGCGCAACCATGCAATCCGCCGCGCTGGTGGTGTACTTTGCGTGCGCTGCGCTGTCCATGCCGCTGTGGTTGAGCTTGGTACGGCACTGGGGCGTGGCGCGCAGTTGGCGCTTCGGGATGCTTTTGTCCATTGCCGTCTTTCTGGGTGCCAGCCAGTTGGGCGAGGGTGACGCAGCGAGGTTCCTGCTGGTGTGCGCATTGTCCGGAGCGGCTTTGGGGAGCGATCTGGCTCTGCCGGGCGCGCTCCTGGCCGGGGTGATTGCCAAGGCAGGTGACCAAGGTCGCGCTGAAGGTGCCTACTTTGGTTGGTGGAACTTTGCCACCAAACTCAACCTCGCCCTGGCAGCTGGCCTGGCGCTGCCGGTATTAGGCTGGTTGGGCTATGCCCCCGGCGCGCGCGATGTCAACGCAGTTAATTTGCTCGCCGGCGCCTACTGCCTCTTGCCATGCGGGCTCAAAACCCTGGCAGCCTTTGCGCTGCAACTTTTCATCATCCAACCCGCGGCCCTGCCAAATACGCCATGAAACGACACTTTTCTTTCCAACGATCGCTGCTTCTCGCCACCGTGGTCTCTGCCACGCTGCTGTGCGGGTGCAGCACGCCACAAATTCAGGACTACGCCAAGGAAACCCCGGCGCTGGAATTGCGTGACTACTTCAATGGCACGCTGGACGCGTACGGCATCTTTACTGACCGCTCGGGCAAGGTGGTGAAGCGCTTCACCGTGCTGATGAATTGCAGTTGGACCGGCGATGCCGGGGTTCTGGATGAAGCCTTCACGTATTCCGATGGCACGACGCAGCGGCGCATCTGGCGGCTGACGCGCCACGCCAACGGCCACTACACCGGCCAGGCGGACGACGTCGTGGGCCGCGCAGAAGGCCAGCAGAGCGGCAATGCGTTCAACTGGGCGTACACGCTGGCGCTACCGGTGGACGGGCGCGTGATCGAGGTGCAGTTTGACGACTGGATGTACCTCATGAATGACAAAGTCATGCTCAACAAGGCCTCCATGCGCAAATGGGGCGTCGGTCTTGGCGAAGTGACGATTTCATTTTTCAAGAGGTAATTGCGTCATGGCACTGAACCCGCGCATGGTTGACTGGCATGGCCGTACCGTCTGGCTGGTGGGCGCGTCCAGGGGCATTGGTCGTAGCACGGCGTCGGCCCTGCACGCCAAGGGAGCGAAGGTGGTGGTATCTGCCCGCAGTGCCAACGCGCTCCACGCCTTCGTCGCTGCGCATGCCGGCGCGCTGGCCCTGCCACTGGATGTGACCAAGCCCCAGGAGGTCAAAACAGCTACATCCCGCCTGGCTGCGCAGGGCGCGCTGGACTGCGTGGTGTACTGCGCGGGCCACTACCACGCGATGGACGCCGCTTGCATGGACATGCCTGACCTGCTGCGCCACAATGAAATCAACTACCTGGGCGCGCTGTACCTGCTTGATGCCGTGGTCCCGCGGATGCTGGCACAGCCGTCTGACCAGCGCACCGGCCAGCGTGGCCACATCAGCCTGATAGGCAGCGTCGCCGGTTACCGGGGTCTGCCCAACAGCCTGGCGTACGGCCCGACCAAGGCTGCACTTATCAACCTGGCCGAGACACTGTATCTGGACATGCAAGCCAAAGGTGTTGGCGTTTCTCTCATCAATCCCGGGTTTGTGGACACCGCATTGACGCGCCAAAACCAGTTCAAAATGCCTGCCTTGATCACCCCCGAGCAAGCCGCGCAGGAAATATTGAATGGCTGGGCGCGCGGAGAGTTTGAAATCCACTTTCCAAAACGCTTTAGCTACTGGATGAAAGCCCTGCAGTTCTTGCCCTATCCCGCATTCTTTGCGGCCACCCGCCGCCTCAAGCAGGTTTGAAAATTCGATGAGCCCATGAACACGACTGTTGACCGCATTGTGGAAGCCTTTCAGACGCTCACGCCGGCAAGCGTAGATGCGCTGGGCACCATCTACGCCACTGACGCACGCTTCAAAGACCCGTTCAACGAGGTGCAAGGCCTTGCCGCGATTCAGCACATTTTTCGCCACATGTTTGTGAGCCTGGAAAATCCGCACTTCATCGTGACAGGGCGCGTCGTGCAAGGCAGGCAGTGCTTCCTGACCTGGGAGTTTCGTTTTGGCTTCCGGCGCTTCAAACAAGGCCAGGCGCAGTGCATTCTGGGTGGCTCGCACCTGATGCTGAATGCCGAAGGGCTTATTGCTGTGCACCGCGACTACTGGGACGCGGCTGAGGAACTGTATGAGAAGCTGCCCGTCCTGGGCAGCTTGATGAGGTGGCTAAAGCGGCGCAGCAATTCTTAGAGTCCGGGTTTCGTCCGGTTCAGATGC
>CAIYMN010000169.1 GCA_903927295.1 uncultured beta proteobacterium
GGCCACACGGTCGGCGTTGACTTCAAAACGACCCTCGGCAATGGCGGCGTGGATCTCGGCCACTTTATTCACATCGAACGGAGTGGCCCTGCTGGCAGCTGCAGAGCGCAGCGGCGGCAACTGTTTGGGGATCGGTAGCTGCGTCGTGACTTCTTTGGCGCACCCCGCCAACTCAGTCGCCTTGCCGCTTGGGATTGCGGCACCCGCCAGACTGGCATTGGGCAAGGGGCCGTTTGAGCGATCAATTTCCACGATATTTCCTATTGAAAATAACAGTCATCGAACCATTTTTAGTCTATCACGGCACCAATTCGGAAAAAGCAAGGGTGAGAGCAATGAACTCTTGCACCACCTGAGCCGCTGGCGCGGAATTCAGGATAAGGGTTTCCTGGTTTGGCCCATTCACTGGGGCACCACCACGATGCCCCCTGGCGCGGCCTGGCCAGTCAGCACCTGCCCCGAGGTGGTGCGAACTTGCACCATCTGGCCTTCGCTGGCGTTGGCCAGGGCCCGACCCTCGCTGCTGATGCTGAAGCCCGCTCCGACCAGCTTCAAGGTGGCAGCTTGTCCGGCCTTGAACAGCGCCACGACGCGGGTCTGCTGGTATGGCACTGCGGCACCGGCCGGCACGGCGCTGCCCAGACGGCGTCCCAGCAACTGCCCGGGCTCGGTGGCAGCGCCCTTTGGCAAATCGGCTGCCGGGCCGCGTATTGCGCTCAGGTCTTGCAGACGCAGGATATGGCCGGCCTCCAGTGCGCTGGCGGCGATGTAATGGGTTTTCATTTCCTGCAGCGTGGCGCTGACGTAGAGGTTCCAGACCTGCGGGGCCTGGCAGCGCACACCAACCCGGATGCTGCCGCGCAGCGGGCCCTTGCCGCCGGGCAGCGAAAACACGGGGGCGGGACAGTGCGCCAGCACGAGCGTGGACTGCGGCGCGAGCACGCGGATTTGCCAGTCGGGCGCAGCGCCCGACTCGGCTCTGAGGAACTGCGCGACCTGGTTGCTCAAGTCGTCCAGGTCTTGCGCTCCGGCGGCAGTCTGCGCCCCGGCGGTGCCACACAAACCGCACAGAGCCAGCAGGTGGATCTGAAGTTTTTTCACACAGTCAGTGTAGGTGCTTATTCGGCCTTCAAGCGCGCTAAGCCCGCCTGAGTTGAGCACCTATTTGTAGTTTTATCTGGCGGTTTTCGAGCTTGATACTGCCTACCATTTAAATCCATGCAGTGTTGCGTCGTCCCGATTTGGGGCGCTGTGTTGCGAAGTGTCGATGAGGAGAAAAAATGCTTGGAAATCTCGATGAGGTGTTTGGCTTTCATGAGGGCTCGCTGCGACTGCGCATCCAGCGCCAGCAATTGCTGGCGTCCAACATCGCCAACGCCGACACACCCAACTACAAAGCGCGCGAGCTCGATTTTGCGAAGGCTCTGCAGGGGCAGCTCATGAGTACGGGGAATGCCGGAAGTTTGACGCAAACCAACCCGGCTCATCTGGGCGGGGCGGGCGCCAGCAGGCCAGTCCAGACCCAGTTACGTGCGGCCAGCCAGAACAGCCAGGATGGCAACACGGTGGACCTCGATATCGAGCGTGCTGCGTTTGCTGAAAACGCGCTGCACTATGAGGCCGAGTTGACCTTTGCCAACGCACGGATCAAGAGTTTGCTTGCCGTGCTGCAGGGCTGAGCAGCATGAGCTTGCTCCATGTTTTCAATGTCGCCGCCTCCGGCATGGCGGCGCAAAGCAAACGCCTCAACGTCGTTGCCAGCAACATCGCCAACGCGGAGAGCACCAGCGGACCGGACGCTCAGCCCTACCGCGCAAAGCAGGTGCAGTTCATGGCGGAGCCGCTGTCGGGCACGTTCGCGACCGGCGTCAAGCTTGACAAGGTGGTGGAAGACCCGACGCCACCCAAGCTCGTCTACAACCCGTCACACCCGCAGGCCAATGACAAGGGCTATGTCGCCATGCCCAATGTCAACGTGGTCGAGGAAATGGTCAACATGCTGTCCGCCTCAAGGTCCTACCAGACCAACGCCGACACCCTGAATGCGGCCAAGTCGATGTTGCTCA
>CAIYMN010000170.1 GCA_903927295.1 uncultured beta proteobacterium
AAGTCAAACAGCCAACAAGCCAAGAAGGAGAAACAACAACTCTCTGAACTTGTCCACAGTCCAATTGCAAGGCTTTAAACTGCAACAGGTGGGGTCAGTATTGAATGGAAAACCGGGGTCAAGTTTGCTTGGAAATCAACAGGCATGCTGCTCGGCGTTGCTTCGGCCTGCGTACCTGACCTCTTCCCGGATGCCGCGCAGCGCGTACGTTGGCAGGTTCTTCTGTCTTCAAGCTACGGTGTCGCGTTGGCGGTCGGACCATGGCTCGGGGGATGGTTGACCGAACATGCGAGTTGGCGTTTCGTGTTCTTTGTCAATCTGCCGGTTGCTGTGGCTGCGCTACTCATGGTCTGGATATTCTTCCCGCACATTGTTCATCACGAAGAAACGGATCGCAGCATTGACTGGCTGGGTGCTGTGCTGCTCCTGCTGGCCATCTGCGGCCTGCTGGGATCCGCGGAATACAGTCAAGGCCATGGCTTTGTCAACGCCATGTCTTTGAGCTTGTGGGCAGCGGCGAGCATCCTAGCCTACAGCTTCTTCCGCCATCAGTATCACACCACTGCGCCCATTGTTCCGCCCAAGGTTCTGGATGACAGCGGCGCGCGCAAGCTGATGCTGCTCGGTGTGCTGACCGGCCTGACGATGTTCATGCTGATCTTCTACACGCCCTTGCTACTGCAGGGAAGTTTTGGCCAATCACCGAATCAGGCGGGACTGGTCATGACACCGCTGCTGGTCTTCATTACGATCGGCAGTATCGTCAACGGAAGGCTGCTGCCGCGCCTGCGCCGCGCGGAGCGCATCATCGCTTGGGGTCAGTTGGGGATGCTCATCAGTTGCCTGTTGTTGACTCAGCTTGTGTCGCAGACGCCAAGAGGCCTGATGATGCTGGTGTTTGCCATGTGTGGAATCAGTCTCGGGTTTCAGTTACCTAACTTGACACTGCAGATCATGGCGGTTGCGGGACGCGCCAATTTGGGCGTTGCCGGAGCGCTGGCGCAGTCGACACGCATGATTGGCAGCATGATCGGCGTCGGCATTGCCAGCGTGCTTGTCAACACCTTGTACGCGCAGAAGATCGTTTCGGTACTCGACAAGTTTCACATTCAGGATTCCGCCCTGATCAGCTTGCTTTCTTCACCGCAAATTCTGATCCGGAGGCAGGACCAGGAGGCGCTGGTGGAATTGACCCACCGTCTTGGACTGGATGCTGTCCCCTTGATGCAAGCCGCGCGTGATGGTTTGGTCAACGGGACCCACGCTGCATTCGTTTTGTGTTCGCTGATTTCGGGCATCAGTATCCTGATTAGTCTTCGTTTGCCCCGGTACACGATCAGCCCCGCGCGCAAGACTGAAGAAGACCAACAATCTTACTGATGCCTTCGGCTTTCTGGTTCGCGAAGGCAAACGACTGGGCCTCGCTAGTCCGCAGGCTCCGACAAGCACGTCCCTTGTATTGCCCGGTGTCGGCCACCTGTTTGTTCTATCTTAATGGCGAATGGATGCCTGCATTGACGAGGAGTCTTGGATGGGGTGAAGTACGAGACAAAATGCTTTCATTCTTTGCAAGGGCTTCACAAACGGGGTACTTGCCCGCAACGTCGCTTGGCCATAGTGGCCACGTCGATATAGGCAATTGCCATTTACCGTCAGGCGCCCACCCTCTCGGGCGGTTCATTCAACCCGGAGATCGAGATCATGAATTCCAATGCGCCGGACTTTCCAGGGAAAGTAATGCCAGTTGACCAGTTGGTGCGCCAAACGTATGCGTCAGCGCGGCCAGAAGTTCAAGATCGAATGCTTGCGCAACTGGTCGGCAAGGTCTATGAAACAGCTCCTGTGACCTTGCAGAGCAGCTTGCTGGAACACCTTATGAGGCCATTGGGCGTGCTAGCCCTTGTCTCCATCGCCAACGGCATCTTTGCAAAGATTCGATTTCGCAGCAGTTGGCCAGACCTGCGTGTGCAGATGGCAGACGCTCAGAATGTGCAGGTGAGCGATGTGATCGCGCTCGTTGACCGTGTCCAGCAGGTCAGCGTCGAAGCACTCGATGGCGTTGCTCAGATCCTCGCGGCGTCCCCATTGATGGCGAGTTCGGCTGCGGCTGCGGTACTTGTTGCCGTCCTCGTCAACCGTGCGAGAACGCGCATAGTCAGTGATACATACCCTACTTAACAGATCATGAATTACAAGAAATACCGACCCCTGTCACGCCTGGCATTCCCGACGATTCTGCTAATCACGGGTATCGCCAGCGCAGGACTTCCCCAAGTCAGTAGTGCTCAGCCCGTGCGGATGGCAACCGCGATCGTGCCTAACCCGGCTGCACTTCCAGACATGACCAGCATTGCAGCTCAATTCGCCCCGACGGTGGTGAATATCAGTGTTCGCGGGACGCGAAAAGTATCGACATCCGGTGACGCTGCCGGGGACAGCAGCAGCGATGCGCAGAAGTCTCAAGAAGAAGATGCCATGAGCGACTTTCTGCGCGGCTTCCAGCAGCGGTTTGGCGGCTTGCCGCCACAAATCCAAATGCCGACGCGCGGCGAAGGATCTGGTTTCATCGTCAGTTCCGACGGCTTGATCCTCACCAACGCCCATGTAGTCAGCGATGCAGAAGAAGTGGTGGTCAAATTGACAGATCGTCGCGAGTTCGTCGCCAAAGTATTGGGCAGCGACAAATTGACCGATATTGCCGTCCTCAAGATTGATGCCAGCAAGCTCCAGGCCGTATCACTCACGCCACCCACGCCGCTGCGCGTGGGCGAATGGGTGATGGCCATAGGATCACCCTTTGGTTTTGAGAGTACGGTAACGGCCGGGGTCATCAGTGCCACCCGACGCTCACTGCCTGGTGACAGCTCCGTCCCCTTCATTCAGACCGACGCTGCGATTAACCCAGGCAATTCCGGCGGCCCACTGATCAACATGCGGGGTGAGGTTGTCGGGATCAACTCA
>CAIYMN010000171.1 GCA_903927295.1 uncultured beta proteobacterium
GGCGTCACGATCTGGGACGAGTGGGCTGCACCCGACGGTGATCTGGGTCCGGTCTACGGCGTACAGTGGCGTAGCTGGCCCACACCGGACGGCGGCCATATTGACCAGATTGCCCAGGTGGTTGAAACGCTCAGGAGCAACCCCGATTCGCGTCGCATCATCGTCAGCGCGTGGAACGTTGCCGAGCTCAGCAAAATGGCCTTGATGCCCTGCCACGCATTCTTTCAGTTCTACGTCGCACCCGCTGCTGCCGCAGGGGAAAAAGGAAAGCTCAGCTGCCAGCTCTACCAGCGCAGTGCCGACATCTTTCTGGGCGTGCCTTTCAACATTGCCAGCTACGCGCTGCTCACGCACATGCTGGCGCAGCAGTGCGATCTGGATGTGGGAGACTTCATCTGGACCGGCGGTGACTGCCATATTTACAGCAACCACGCCGATCAGGTGGCGCTGCAACTCAGCCGCTCGCCCTATGCCTATCCAATGCTCACCATCAAGCGCCGCCCGGCAACGCTGTTTGACTACGAGTTCGATGACTTCGAGTTCCTCAACTACCAATGCCACCCGGCGATCAAAGCGCCGGTGGCGATCTGAATGAAACTGCATCTGATCTTTGCCCGCGCCGCCAACGGTGTCATTGGCAAGGGCAACGCCCTGCCCTGGCATCTGCCCGAAGACATGGCGCACTTCAAACGCACCACCCTGGGATGCCCCGTGATCATGGGACGCAAGACCTGGGACTCGCTGCCAAAGCGGTTTCGTCCCCTGCCCGGACGGCTCAATGTAGTGCTTACACGCCAGATGGATTGGCAGGCGCAGGGTGCACTCACGGCCCATTCAATTCAAGATGCCTGCGCACTGTGCCCTGAGACGAGTGATGCCTGGGTTATCGGTGGCGCTGAAATTTATACGCAGGCTTTGCCGCTGGCTAGCACGGCGGTCGTCACGGAAATTGACGCGACTTTTGATGGGGACGCTTTTGCGCCACAATTCGGGCCACAATGGACTGAAACGTTCCGTGATCGCAAGAGCTCGGACAGTGGTTTGAGATTCAGTTTTGTCACCTATCGCAAAGATACAGGAGTTTGATATGTCAGGAGATGAATTTCACGTGCATGGCCCGCACGATCACGAGCTGGAACATGCCCAGCAAGGCGAACATGGCGGCATGATCAATCAGATCGCCATGTTCACCGCCATCATCGCTACGATCGGTGCAATTTTTGGCTATATGGGTGGTGCTACACAAGCCAATGCGGGCCTCTACAAGAACAACGCCGCGATCAAGAAGACAGAAGCGTCCGATCAGTGGAACTACTACCAATCCAAGAGCACCAAACAGTCACTGGCAGAGCTGGCACGTGATTTGTCATCCGACGACAAGAAAGTCAAATACCAGGAAAAGGCCGACCGCTACGAAAAGGAAAAGGGCGAGATCAAGTTGGCGGCCGAAAAACTGGAAGCCCAGGCGACGCAGTGGGACAAGCAAAGTGATGAGCAGATGCACCAACATCACCGTTGGGCGCAGTCCACCACCGTGCTGCAGGTTTGCATCGCACTGGCCGCCATTGCCCTGCTGACCAGGAAGAAGTGGCTGGAGTACGCCATGTTTGGCGCAGGTGGCCTGGGTGTCCTGGTCGGCGCACTGGCTGCGCTGCATATCTAGTCCTCTGGCCCGCTGACGCAGCGCCGCGTGAAACCCTCGCCACCGAGCGCACACTTTTCCGGGTTGCGACGCGGGGCGACGCTGCTGCTGCTGATACTGCTGGTCGGCACCTTGGGCTACCGTCACATCGGTGCACCCGAAGCGACCTGGATCGACAGTTTCTACATGACCTTCATCACCGTGGCAACGATCGGCTACGGCGAGATCGTGGACTTGAGCCGTCATCCCATGGGTCGGCTGTTTACCGTCTTTATCGCGGTGATCGGCATTGGAACGATGAGCTACCTGTTTTCCACATTTGTTGCCTTGCTGCTCGAATCCGACCTGAATGCCACGCTAAGGAAGAAACGCATGAAAAAGGAAATCGCCAGACTATCCGGTCATTACATCGTCTGCGGCATTGGGCGCGTTGGCAGCAACGTCGCCAATGAATTGATTCAGACCCAGCGCACGCTGGTGGTGGTCGAAAATGACCGGGAAGCATTGGACCGTTGGCTCGAAGACCACCCTGGCACGCCGCATCTGCACGCCGACGCAGCTGACGATGAAGCGCTGCGCGCGGCCGGCGTGATGGCAGCTGCTGGTGTCTTTGCGGTGACAGGAGATGACAGTCACAACCTGATGGTTTCACTCTCAGTGAAATTGTTGAACTCGAAGGCGCGCGTGGTCGCGCGCCTGCACGACATCCGCAATGCGGACAAGGCCCGGCGCGCGGGTGCCGATGAAATCGTCTCGCCTGACTTCACTGGCGGTATGCGCATAGCGTCGGCCATGGTGCGACCGCATGTGGTGAATTTCATGGACCAGATGCTGCGCACGGACGATCAACTGCGGGTTGAGGAAGTGCAAGTACCGGCGAACTATCCCGACACCCCCATCAAGGAACTGCTGGCAAGGTCAAGAGACTACATCCTGCTGGCAACCCATGAGCAGGGCAAGTGGGTTTTCAATCCAGCCGACGAGCACCTGCTCAAGGGCGGTGCAACCCTGGTACTGATGGCGACACCGACTGGCCGTGTCGAGATTGAAAAGCGCTTGCAGAATTGACCGAGCCATGAAACTTGCCACCTGGAACGTCAACTCGCTCACCGTGCGCCTGCCGCAGGTTCTGGACTGGCTGATGATCAATCCGGTCGACGTGCTGGCACTGCAGGAACTCAAGATGACGGACGACAAGTTTCCGTTTCACGCTTTCCAGCAGATCGGCTATGAGGCCCATTGCTTCGGTCAGAAGACCTACAACGGCGTGGCCTTGTTGTCACGTTCTCCAGCCACCGGAGTAACCCGCAACATCCCGGGTTTTGCTGACGATATGGCGCGCGTCATCAGTGCTTACGTCAACGGCGTGCGTGTCATTGGCGCCTATTTCCCGAATGGACAGGAGCCAGGCAGCGAGAAATTCGAATACAAGATGAACTGGCTGAAGGGCTTGCGCATGTGGGTGCGCGAAGAACTTGCAATGAACCCCCGACTGGTTCTGATGGGCGACTACAACATTACTTTTGACGATGCTGACGTCTGGGATCCGGTGGGCCTGAAGGACGCCATCCATTGCACCGAAGAAGAGCGCTACCACTTGCGCGCACTGATTGCACTGGGCCTGCATGACGCGCACCGGCTGTTCCCGCAAATGCCAAAGAGTTATTCATGGTGGGACTACCGTGATTTTGGTTTTCAGCGCAATCGTGGACTGCGCATTGACCACATTCTTGTCAGCAATGCGCTCAAACCGCTGGTCAGTTCCTGCGTCATCGACAAGAACCCACGCGGCAACGAACGCCCCAGCGATCACGCACCGGTGGTGCTCGAACTACTCCAGCCCTAGCTCGGCAATCTTGCGCGTGATGGTGTTGCGGCCAATGCCCAGCCTTTGCGCTGCCTCGATGCGTCGCCCGCGTGTCGCCGCCAGCGCCGCCAGTATTAGGCGGGATTCAAAGCGACGCGTCAAGGTGTCCCAGACATCGTTGCGTCCGCTGGCCAGCAAAGAAGCCGCATCGACCGCAAGGTCCCGTTCCCAGTTATCGGCATCTGGTTGCGGCACGGACATCGCCGGCGCAACCGTTGGCTGACTTGAAAGAGCAGTTGCAGTCACTGGCGTCCGTTCCGAAAGCGCTGGCTCGGAAACCTGAGCCTGGGAGTCCGCCTGCATGACGCCAACTTCGGGCGGCAGGTCCTTGGATTCAATCAGCTGGGCCGGCGTCATCACGGTCAGCCAATGGCAAATGTTCTCCAACTGGCGCACGTTGCCCGGGAAGGCGAATTGGCCAAGCCATACCAGGGCTGCATCAGAAATCCGCTTCGGCTCAACACCGAGCTGCAGCGCACTTTGCTGCAAAAAGTGACGCGTCAGCATGGGTACATCTTCCCTGCGTTCGCGCAAGGCAGGCAGACGCAACCGTATCACATTGAGGCGGTGAAACAGGTCCTCGCGAAAGGCACCATCCTTGACACGCTGTTCCAGATTCTGGTGCGTCGCGGCAATGATGCGCACATTCGTCTTGACCGCGCTGTGTCCGCCAACGCGATAAAAGTGGCCATCACTGAGAACACGCAACAACCGGGTCTGCAGGTCAAACGGCATATCGCCAATCTCGTCGAGAAACAGCGTGCCGCTGTCGGCCTGCTCAAAGCGGCCACGACGCATCGTCTGTGCACCGGTGAAAGCACCGCGCTCATGGCCGAACAACTCGGATTCGAGCAGATCTTTCGGAATGGCTGCCGTGTTGATCGCCACAAACGGACCACTCGCACGCGTTGAGTGCTTGTGCAGTGCCCGCGCCACCAACTCCTTGCCGGAACCCGATTCACCGGTGATCATGACCGTCACATTGCTTTGGCTCAAACGCCCAATGGCACGAAAGACATCCTGCATCGCTGGCGCCTGGCCCAGCATTTCAGGCGTACCGGCCATACCCTCCTCGCTCACCTCCTCGCGCTGGCTTTCCTCGACGGCGCGCCGAATCAGTTCAACTGCCTTCGGCAAATCAAAGGGCTTGGGCAGATACTCGAAGGCACCACCCTGAAAAGCCGAGACGGCACTATCCAGATCCGAATAGGCTGTCATGATGATGACCGGCAGCGCCGGAAACATCTCCTTGACCTTGCCCAGCAGATCCAGACCTGAACCGCCTGGCATCCGGATGTCGCTCACCAGCACTTGCGGGCCGTTTTCCTCATTGGAAGACTCCAGAGCTGCCAGAACGTCGCGCGGGTTGTTGAAGCTGCGGGTTGGCAGGTTCTCGCGCAGCAAGGCTTTTTCCAGCACGAAGCGGATGGACTGGTCATCATCTACTATCCAAATCGGCTTCATATATTCCTCATTTTGCGGAACAGCCCGCGGCTATGCGCAGCGAGCCAGCTTTGTCCCGAACTGACTAGGGCAACGGGATCAATATCTTGAAATCCGTATGGCCAGGCACACTGTCGCACTCGATCAGGCCGTGGTGTTGCTGGACAAAAGTCTGCGCCAGCGTCAACCCCAAACCAGAACCCCCTTCACGCCCGGAAACCAGCGGATAGAAGATGCGATCCTTGATCGAGTCTGGTACACCAGGCCCGTTGTCAATCACATGCAATTCCAGTGCCAACCGGTAGCGCTGCTTGCCAAACGTCGTCTGGCGCGCTATTCGCGTATGAAATGTTAGAGTCGCCGTGCCTTGTGCAATCTGCTCGGTCAGCGCCTGACAGGCGTTGTGCGCGATATTGAGCACGGTCTGTATCAATTGTTCGCGGTCACCCCGAAATTCCGGTATCGACGTATCAAAGTCGCGTATGACCTGCAGTCCCTTTGGAAACTCGGCCAGAATCAGCAGGCGCACCCTCTCGCAGACTTCATGGATGTTGACGTCTCCCACCAGATGCGGGCGCCGGTGCGGCGCCAACAATCGGTCCACCAGCGACTGCAGGCGATCCGCCTCATGAATGATGACCTGCGTGTACTCGGTGAGTTCCGCTGACTCGATCTCCATCTCGAGCAGTTGCGCAGCGCCACGGATGCCACCCAGTGGATTCTTGATCTCATGCGCCAGATTGCGGATCAGTTCCTTGTTGGCCTGGGCCTGCTCGGCCAGGCGCTCTTCCCGGTCCTGACGTGCCTGCATTTCGAGCGGCAACAACTCGACAATGATTTCATCAACTCTCTCGGTTTGCGTCACGATCACGTGCACTGGCAATGCTTCCCGGCTCAGCCGCTTGAGCCAGGCGTCGTAACGCAAGGCGGCAAAATCGTTGCCACGGATCCCCTGCAAGGCGTTGTTCAGCGCCATCGGGTCAGCAAAACTGTCACTGAAAACCGAACCTACGATCGCTCGCCGCGACAGTCCCCGAGCATCTTCCAGAGCCGCGTTGGCAAACAACACTGCGCCATTACTGTGCACGACAGCAACCAGCGTCGCCAGCAAGTCGAACGACTCGAAACGCTCTGCCGACGCAAGGACAGATGACGGATCAACGAGAAGTAGTGGCAGATTCAAACTGATTATTTTGTCGCAGAGATTGAGGAAGCGCGCCCGAGTTCGCGCCGGATGCCGGCGATATCGCTTTCATTGCGCGCCAGACTGGCCTTCAGCGCCGCGACCCGGTCCAGGTACTTTTGAGCATTGCGTAGTTCATCGGCGCGTTTTTCCGGCTCGCCATTGCTGTATTCTTTTTGCAGCTCAAGCTGACGCTCTTGTGCCTTCCTGAGTTCTGCTTCGAGAATTTGCACGGCATCTGCATCACGCGCCTTCTGGTCGGCCGCGTCTACACGCTGCCCGGCCGATGCTGCCGGTGTTCGCACCGGTGCCAGGGCTGCCGTGCGCGTTCCCTGTACCACTGTGACGTTGCCGCCTTCAAGCAGTTTGCAAGTCTTGTTCTGCGCGCTCGGCACAACGTTGGTGTACTCGTTGCCACAGCGGTAGATGCGGTCCTGGCAATAACTGCTCGACGACAGCACACAAGCAAGAAGCGGCACGATCAAGGCATGATTCATAAAGGACATTCTAGAGGTCGGTGCATGCCTGCCAGTATGCGCCAAGTGCCGCATAAATGAAAAAGGACGGCACAGGCCGTCCTTGCTTGTCACAGACTGCAAAAAAGTTACAGCGAGTAGTACATCTCGAATTCAATCGGGTGCGTCGCCATGCGCAGACGAGTCACTTCCGTCATCTTGAGTTCGATATAGGCGTCGAGCATGCTGTCAGTGAAGACACCACCCTTGGTCAGGAAACCGCGGCCAGCGTCCAGGCATTCGAGCGCCTGGTCGAGGCTGTGGCAGACCGTCGGGATCTTGGCATTTTCCTCGGGCGGCAAATGGTACAGATCCTTGGTCGCTGCTTCGCCGGGATGAATCTTGTTTTCCACGCCGTCCAGACCGGCCATCATCAGAGCCGCAAAGCCGAGATAGGGGTTCATCAGCGGATCCGGGAAACGCGCTTCGATGCGGCGTGCCTTCGGGTTGGCGACATAAGGAATCCGGATCGAGGCAGAGCGGTTCTTGGCAGAGTACGCCAGTTTGACCGGCGCTTCGTAGCCCGGAACCAGACGCTTGTAGCTGTTCGTGCCGGGGTTGGTGATGGCGTTCAGGGCACGTGCGTGCTTGATGATGCCGCCGACATAGTACAGGGCAAAGTCGGACAGGCCGGCATAGCCGTCGCCAGCAAACAGGTTCTTGCCATCTTTCCAGATCGACTGGTGCACATGCATGCCAGAACCGTTGTCGCCAACGATGGGCTTGGGCATGAAAGTGGCAGTCTTGCCATAGGCATGGGCCACGTTCTGGACTACATACTTAAGGATTTGCGTCCAGTCGGCGCGCTGCACCAGCGTACTGAACTTGGTACCAATTTCGTTCTGTCCAGCGCCTGCCACCTCGTGATGGAAGACTTCAACCGGGATGCCAAGAGACTCCAGGATCAGCGACATTTCAGCGCGCATATCCTGCGTGCTGTCGACTGGCGGCACCGGAAAGTAACCACCCTTGACGGTCGGACGGTGACCCTTGTTGCCACCTTCCATCTTCTTGCCCGAATTCCAGGGTGCTTCGCCTTCGTCGACCTTGTAGAAGGTGCCCGACATATCGGTATTCCAGCGCACATCATCAAAAATGAAGAACTCGGGTTCCGGACCGAAGAAGGCGGTGTCCCCCATGCCGGAAGCCTTGAGGTAGGCTTCAGCGCGCTTGGCAATCGAGCGTGGGTCGCGGTCATAGGCCTTGCCATCGCTGGGTTCAACAACGTCGCAGCTCAGGAACAGCGTCGTTTCCTCAAAAAATGGGTCAATGTTGGCCGTGTTGGGGTCAGGCATCAACTGCATGTCAGAAGCTTCAATGCCCTTCCAGCCAGCGACTGATGAGCCGTCAAACGCGTGGCCCGCGGTGAATTTGTCTTCGTCAAAATGGGAAACCGGCACGGTCACGTGCTGCTCCTTGCCCCGGGTATCGGTGAAACGGAAGTCAACGAATTTGACTTCGTTTTCTTTCACCATCTTCATGACGTCTGCGACGGTCTTTGCCATCAAATACTCCTGGTTGAATCGTTGTTGAAAAGCTTACATCTAAGCGGATGCAGTTTTTGTGCCAAGACTGGCGACAGAACAAATCTGCTCAACCACGTATTTTGCCCTGAGTTTGCCAAACTTTTGGTCATCGCGGCCGAACAATCCACCGCCTGCGGGCAACCAATGCACTCCTTAGGTGCATTGTGTTTTTGCACCAAAAATGGATGGTCTAATTTTGCACCAATTCAGGGCCTAATTTGGCTTCGAAGAGGTTCAAGCCGGTCAACAAAGCCTTGTAGGCGAGTTCGACCAGGCCCGGTTCACCCTTGACCCCCAGTTCGATATGCCGGCCATGTTGCGGGTGATCCACACTGGGCAAGCTGAAGACCTTGACCCCCGCATAGGACTGTTCGATTCGCTCCATCAGCGGCGTCAACGTAGCCTCCATGGCTCCGTAGACAATGACCGATCTTTCGATCCAGGCAGCGACCCTGTGCAGATGGGAATAGTGCTGGTCAAGCACCCACTCGATCATCGGCCAGGCCATGACCGGAAACCCTGGGACGAAGTGCACCGAGCCGCAAGTGAAGCCGGCGATTTTGTTGAAGGGATTGGGAATGATGCTTGCACCGACCGGGAACATGCCCATGTTCAGTCGATGGATGTTGTCGCTGCGGTCAGGTTCGTAAGGAACGCCCTGCTCCCGGGCCATGTCCTGCATACGCTCGCGAATCAGGGCTTGTGCCTGCGGATGCAGCGCCAGTTCAACGCCTAAAGCACGCGCCGCGCACTGACGCGTATGATCGTCGGGCGTCGCCCCGATGCCACCGCAAGAGAACACGATGTCGCCCGATGCAAAGGCACGTTGCAAGGTGGCAGTGATCCGGTCCGGCGAATCGCCAACATAGTCGGCATAGGCCAGTTGCAGACCGCGTGCCTTGAGCAGTTCGACGACCCTGGGCAAGTGCTTGTCGGCGCGCTTGCCAGAGAGAATTTCATCGCCAATGATGATCAGGCCAATAGAAGGAGAAGGCACAGAAATGGAAGGCGTTTCAGGTGTCGTTCGATGGGTCATGGGGCAATGTTAGCCGGTCCACGCCGGACAGCATCATTGCCGTCGACACGACCTGACTCTGGGCGAGGGCTTGTTCGACGCGCAAGGCCTGCAAGGCAGCCAGGCAGTAATGCGCAAACCAGAGGGAGGAAAAAGCGAAGACCAGCATGTAAATCCAGATGGCCAGTGGTACCAGAATGACAAATGCTGCTGCCAGCCAGGCGCCCGACGCCCAGATCACGCTGGGCGCTGCTCCCAGGTAACCCGTCAGTACGCCAATGGCCAACAACCAGCCACGGTGGCGCTGGAATATCTCCCTGCGTTCTTCTTTGCTGGCATGCTCGGCCAGCGCGTCAAACGCCATGACCCGGTAAGCGAGCCAACCCCATATCAGCGGCGGCAGCAGCAGGATCAGCGGTGGCAACAGCCACAAGGGCAATGAAATCAGCAACGCCAACAGGGCCATCAGCGTTGAACCAAGAGACCGCAGCAAACTCAACACCAGTGATCCGCCGCGCTTGCGCTCAAGTCCTGGGAAACGCCGCTGTGCGACCAGGGAGGTCAGCGCTGGCGTCATCAAGAGTGCCACCGCCAGCAATGACAGCACGACAATCACCGGCGTCACGGCAAAAACCACGACAAGCGGTGCCAGCACCATCTTCAGGCCGCCAACACCAGCGTTTTTCAGCCAGGCCCAGACACTGTTGACCAGCATCGAAGTCTCCAGTGCCTGACGCACGGCGTCGAGCGCGGCGTCCCAGTAAAGGTAGCCCAGTCCCAGCGCGAGGCCGACCGTCAGGAGCAAGGGCAAAAACGACAGGGCAATGACACGCGGACGAAGGCAGTAAACGACCGCCCGCCAGAAGGAATCAAGAAACAGATTCATGCTTTGATACTGTCCAGATCAAGCTGGCTCAGCCAGCGCCACTGCCCCGGCGCCAGATCGTCGGGCAGGCGAAGGCCACCGATCTGCGAGCGATGCAGTGCCTCCACCCGGTTGCTGACAGCGGCCACCATGCGCTTGACCTGATGGTACTTTCCTTCGGTCAGAGTCAGCCGCAGTTGATGTTCGGTCACCACTTCAGCCGCTGCCGCCTTCACTGGTTTGGGATCATCATCCAGAACCACACCGGCAAGCAGTTTCTGCAGTTGCTTTTCGTCCAGTGCGTGCTTCACGTTCACCTCGTACACCTTGGGCACATGGTGCCGCGGTGAACTCATCCGATGGATGAACTGACCATCATCTGTGAGCAACAGCATGCCGCTTGTGTCCTGGTCCAGCCGACCGACGGCCTGCACCCCCTGCACCGCCGCCTTCTGCGGACGCATTCGCAGAGGCGAAGGCAACAGGGTATAAATGCTTGGGTAGGTTGACGGCTTTTGCGAACACTCGGTAGCCAATGGCTTGTGCAGCATCAGATAGGCTTTTTCATGGTACGGCCAGTCAACGCCCTGCACCCGAAACCGCAAGCCCTCTGCGACAAATTCTTCGCTCGCGTCGGTGCAGCCGAGCGGCATCCATGCGTCCTGTGATGGATAGACCTGAACCAGCCCCTGTTGAATCATCCCGGCACAGACACGCCGGGTACCAAAGCCCTGGGAATAAAGAATTTCCTGCAACTGCATGCCGCGAGTATAGGAAGCCTTTTTGCCCGCACTGCCGGCAAGTTCGGGTCAAGCCCCCTTGCGGCTGAAATACACGACAATCAAAGCGATGAAATCCGAACCAACCATTGCCTTGTCCATGCTGGACCTCGTTGCCGTGCGCGAAGGCGGCACGGTCGCAGATGCGCTGGCCATTTCACTGCGCACGGCGCAGCATGCAGAGTCACTTGGCTTCAAGCGCTACTGGCTAGCCGAACACCACAACATGGCGGGTATTGCGAGCTCTGCCACAGCAGTTCTGGTTGGATATATCGCTGGCGGAACCAGGCACATCCGCGTTGGCTCGGGCGGCGTCATGCTGCCCAACCACGCGCCTCTGGTCGTGGCCGAGGCCTTTGGCACGCTGGCCGAGTTGTACCCAGGGCGCATAGATCTCGGCTTGGGGCGCGCGCCAGGCACAGACGCGTTCACCATGCGTGCACTGCGCCGTGATCGGATTGAAACTGAAAACGACTTTCCGCGCGATGTCGCCGAGTTGCAGCAACTGTTGGCTCCTGCCCAGCCAAACCAGAGGCTGATCGCCATGCCGGGCGCGGGTACCGAAGTACCAATCTGGCTGTTGGGCTCCAGTCTGTTCTCGGCTCAGCTGGCAGCCGAACGCGGCCTGCCGTACGCATTTGCCGCGCACTTCGCGCCACGCCTGATGCACCAGGCCATTGACCTCTACCGCCACCTGTTCCGTCCATCGGTCACACTCAGCAAGCCGCACGTCGTGATCGGCGTGCCACTGATCGCAGCGCCGAGCGACGACGAAGCCGAATTTCTTGCCAGCAGTACCTATCAGCGCGTGTTGGGCATCCTGACCGGGGCGCGAAAGCGTCTGCAGCCGCCCGTGCAAAATTTCGCGAACAGCTTGCACCCACAGGAACGCGCGGCCATCGCCGACTTCCTGGCCGCCGCCGTGATTGGCGGACCTCCTAAAGTGCGCGCGGGTCTGGCGGCGCTGGCGCGAGATACGGCCGCCGACGAACTCATGCTGGTATGTGACATCTTTGATCCGGTTCTGCGACTGCGCTCGCTGGACATTGCGGCGGCGGCGGCGTGCCTGGCGACCGCCGTTTGACCGGAAGGTGATTTTTCCATTCTTTCTGATCCATATCATCCAGCTTGAACTGATCCATTGCTAAAGTCCGTTTATCCGGAAACAGCGTTTACGACAGCAATTGGCTATCAACTATAGGAGACCTCATGTCCGTCAAAATCAACTTTTCGACCCTCGATCTCATGGATGCCCTGGATCTGGCGGTTCTGATCGAAGCCGAAGCTCGGGATCGATATAACTTCTTCGCCGAGCAAATTGGTCGGCGCGATGCAGTGGACGCGGGGTCGATCTTTGAATCGATGGCCATTAACGAAGAAAAGCATGGTCAGCAACTCGCCGCGCGCAGAAAGGAACTCTTTGCCGACAAGCCGGTCCGGGTCAACAAGACCGCCATCTTCGACGTTGAGGCACCAGAGTTTGGCGCTCCACGCTGGAACATGTCGGCATTCAAGGCCTTGCAGTTGTCACTTGCATCAGAGGAAAAGGCTTACTGGTTCTACGATGAGGCCATCAAGCACGTGAAGGACGCGGGTGTACGTGCACTGTTTACCGAACTTCGCGACGAGGAAACAGAGCACGTCCGGATGGTGAAGGAAGCGATCCAGGCACTTCCACCAGGCTCTGACATCGACGTTGAAGACCAGGACGACTGAAGCGGAGAAGCCGCTCGAAGGCGGCTTCTCTTTATTCGCGTCGCAGCGGATTACTTGGCGCCCGGCACCTTGCCTTCAACGCCCTTGACGAAGAAACTGAGGCCCCCCAGGAACTTGTCATCAGCAACCGCATCTTTGGCCACCTGCACCTTGCCGGTGTTGTCGGTGATCGGGCCTTTCCAGATGACGAAGCTGCCGTCAGCCAGCCCCTTCTTGACTTCAGCCACTTTGGCTTTGGTCTCGGCCGGCACGTCTTCGGCGATCGAGACGATGTCGATCGCGCCTTCCTTCACGCCCCACCAGGCGCCTGTGCCACCCTTCCACGTTCCATCCAGCGCTTCCTTGGTAGCCTTGATGTAATACGGGCCCCAGTTGATGACGCTTGATGCCAGATGGGCTTTCGGGCCATAGGCGGTCATGTCCGAATCCCAGCCGAAGGCGCGCTTGCCCTTGGCCTCGGCGGTTTTCAAGACGGCGGGTGAATCGGTGTTCTGGAACAGCACATCGGCGCCGCCGTTGATCAACGACGTAGCGGCTTCGGTTTCCTTGGGCGGGTTGAACCATTCATTCACCCAGACTACCTTCGTCTTGATCTTGGGGTTGCTGGATTGCGCGCCCAGCGTAAAGCTGTTGATGTTGCGCACGACTTCCGGAATTGGCACCGAGGCCACCACGCCCAGGGTGTTGGTCTTGGTCATCTTGCCAGCAATCACGCCGGCCATGTAGGCACCCTCGTAGGTGCGGCTGTCGTAGGTGCGCATGTTCTCGGCCTGCTTGTAGCCGGTAGCATGCTCGAACTTGACGTCCTTGCTGTCGGCGGCCACCTTGAGCATGGTCTCCATGTAACCGAAGGTGGTGCCAAATACCAGTTTGTTGCCCTGGCCCACCATGTCGCGGATCACACGCTCGGCATCAGCTGACTCGGGCACGCTTTCGACAAACGAGGTCTTGATCTTGTCACCAAATTCCTTTTCCAGCGCCTTGCGACCGTTGTCGTGTGCAAAAGTCCAACCACCGTCGCCCACCGGTCCGACATAGGCAAATGCAATCTTCAGCGGCTCCGCTTTCGGTGCAGAAGCGGCGGCTGCCGGCGCGGCGGGTGCAGCGGGCGCCTCCTCCTTCTTGCCACAGCCCACCAGGGCGGCTGAGGCGACTGCGGTCAGTGCAGCGATTCTCAGGAGGGAACGTTTTTGCAGATCGGTCATGGAATTTCCTTTGTTGGAGAGGTTGCGGGAGGGTGCGGAGAAAAGCAGGATTATGAACCGGAAAACTCAATTTCCTGGGTGAAAGGGCTTGCCCATGGACGCCGGCATATTGATGCGAATCCACAGCGGGTTGCGCGAAATCAGGGCCAGCACGACGATGGTTGCAAGGTAGGGAAGCATGGTCAGGAACTGGCTTGGAATCTCCACGCCGAGTCCCTGCAAATGAAACTGCAGCATGGTCACACCGCCAAACAGATAGGCACCCAGCAGGACGCGAGCCGGGCGCCAGGTGGCAAACGTCGTCAGAGCCAAGGCAATCCAGCCCTTGCCGGCGACCATGCCCTCGACCCACAGAGGCGTATAGACGATGGCAACATAGGCCCCGGCCAAGCCGCACAGCGCACCGCCGCAAAGCACCGCCAGCAGGCGAATGCGACGCACCGGATAACCCAGCGCATGGGCTGCTTCCGGGCTTTCGCCAACGCAGCGCAGCACCAGACCAGCACGTGTGCGGTACAGGAACCAGATCATGCCCAGCGCCAGCAGCACCGTCAGATAGACCAGCGGATGATGCTGAAACAGCGCCGGACCCAGAAGCGCAATATCCGACAACCAGGGCACTGAGAAGCTGGGGCGTTGCGGAATTCTTTCCTGCACATAGCTGATGCCGGCAAAGGCGGAGAAACCGGCACCAAAGAGACTGACGGCCAGACCCGTCGCGTACTGGTTGGTATTGAGCCAGATTACCAGGCCGCCAAAAACCAGCGCCAGCACGGCGCCCGCAGTCATGCCGGCAACAAAGCCCAAGGTGTCACTGCCGGAATGCACCACGGCGGCAAATCCGGCAATCGCAGCGCACAGCATCATGCCCTCGGCACCAAGATTGACGATACCCGCCTTCTCATTGATCAACAACCCGAGCGAAGCAAGCGCCAGCACGGTACCAGCGTTCAGCGTGGCTGCAATCAGCAGTGCGTAGGACTCCATCACTTGCCCCACTTCAGGCGGTAATTGACCAGCGTGTCGCAGGCCAGCAGACTAAACAGCAGGAGGCCTTGAAAGACGCCTGTCAGGGACTTGGGCAGCCCAAGACGCGACTGCGCGAGTTCACCACCAATGTAGAACATGCTCATCAGCAAGGCTGAAAATACCATGCCCACCGGGTGCAAGCGCCCGACAAAGGCGACGATGATGGCAGCAAAGCCGTAGCCCGCCGGCACGTAGGGCGTGAGTTGCCCGATCGGACCAGCAACCTCCAGGGCACCGGCCAGCCCCGCAGTGGCACCTGAGATCAACAGGGCTACCCAGAGGGCGCTGCGCGATGAAAAACCGGCATAACGGGCAGCTGCTGGTGCCAGACCACCGACCTGCAGCGAGAAGCCGGCACGGGTGCGAAAGAGGAATATCCAGGAAGCCAGCACACCCAGCAGTGCAAGAAAGACACCAATGCTGATGCGTGAACCCTCAACGAGGCGCGGGATGCGTGTCACCAGGGCAAAGGTTTGAGTCTGCGGAAAGTTGTAGCCCTGCGGGTCTTTCCAGGGTCCCGACACGAGGTAGCTCAGCAACTGCACTGAGACATAGACCAGCATCAAACTGACGAGAATCTCGTTGGCGTTGAAGCGGTCGCGCAACCAGGCTGTGATACCGGCCCAGATCATGCCGCCGGCAACGCCCGCGAGCATGATGGGGACAACAATCCAGCCACTGCTGTTCCTGTCGGCCAACAGCGCTACACCGCTGGCCGCAATCGCGCCCAACACATATTGCCCCTCTGCTCCAATATTCCATACATTCGAGCGAAAGCAGACCGCAAGACCCAACGCAATCAGTAGCAAGGGCGTCGCCTTGACGGTCAGCTCACCCAACGCATAGGGGCTGCGAATCGGCTCCCAGAAAAATACCCTCAAGCCGCTCACCGGATCCTTCCCCAGCGCCGCAAAGAGGGCTACACCGATGACCACCGTCAGCACGAGGGCCAGCAACGGCGAGGCATAGCTCCAAATGTTCGACGGCGCTGGCCGGGCTTCGAGCTTAAGCATGCTGCTCACCGGTCTGTCCCGCAAGATGGACATCCGACATCCCGCTTCCAGTTGGGGACAGAGCTGGCTCGCTTCGCGTAGCTGCGGTCTGTCCCGCAAGATCCCAAAGACCGCTCATCCACTCACCAACTTTTTCTACGGTGGCCTGAGCAATCGGCAAGGACGGCGAGAGGCGACCACGCGCCATCACGTGCAAACGGTCGCTAAGTTCAAACAACTCATCGAGTTCTTCGCTGACCAGCAGTACGGCGCAACCGGCGTCGCGCAGGGCCAGAATTTCACCCCGAATCTGCGCCGCCGCCCCAACATCCACACCCCAGGTCGGCTGCGACACAATGAACAATTTCGGATTGGCGTCAATCTCCCGACCGACGATGTACTTCTGCAAATTGCCGCCCGAGAGCGAACGCGCGACGGCGGCCGTGCCGGAGGCCTTGACATGGAAGCGTTCGATAATGCGCCTGGCATGGTTTTCCAACTGCTTGACGCCAATCCAGCCACCCGCAAAACGCGGATGCGAGATCGCCTCACTGCGTGTCAGCAACAGGTTGTGCGACAGCGCCAGGGTTGGTACTGCGCCGCGCCCAAGCCGCTCCTCAGGGACAAAATGAAGTCCTAACCGGCGTCGCGCCCTGGGACGCAAACCAGACGCGTCGACCTCGCCGATCTGAATCGTTCCCGCTGGAGAACGAACATCCTCGCCTGACATGGCGTACAGCAATTCCTTCTGTCCGTTGCCGGAGACGCCCGCGACACCGACCACCTCACCGGCATGAACTTTGAGCGTAACGTCATGGAGATCGACACCGAACTGGCCGTCCCGCGCCAGCGACAGGGCGCGAAGGCGCAACACTGTCGCACCAAGCTGGGGCTGTCGCCGCGTGAGTTTGGGTGGCTCGGCGCCAATCATCAGGCGCGACAAGGAGGCGTTGGACTCCTGGGCGGGCTGGCAAACACCGGTCACCCTGCCGCTGCGCAACACCGTACAAACGTCGCACAGTTCACGGATTTCATGCAGCTTGTGACTGATATACAGAATGCTGCAACCGGCACTGGCCACCTTTTTCAAGACGACGAACAGCTTCTCCACTGCTTGCGGCACCAGAACCGAGGTCGGCTCGTCCAGAATCAGCAGCTGCGGACCGGTCAGCAAAGCGCGGATGATTTCGACCCGCTGCATTTCACCCACGCTCAGCGTGTGGACCGGGCGCATCGGGTCAATATCGAGTCCGTACTCGGATGCCTTGTCGCGAATGCTCTGCGTCACCTCGGCCAGAGTCAGGCGTCGGTCCAGGCCGAGCCAGACGTTCTCGGCCACGGTGATGGTGCCAAACAGGCTGAAATGCTGAAACACCATGGCTATGCCCAGCGCGCGCGCCTCCTGCGGGTTGCGGATCTGCACTGTCTGGCCGTTGAACAGGATGCTGCCCGCATCCGGCTTGACCGCACCGTAGATGATCTTCATCAGGGTCGATTTACCAGCACCGTTTTCACCCAGAACCGCATGGATTTCTCCCGGCATGACGCTCATCGACACGGCGTCATTGGCCCGCACGCCAGGGTAGCTCTTGCTGATGTCGGTAAGCTGGAGGCGGGCTGTCGTCATGCAGTTGATGATTTCAATTCAGGAGTCGGAGTATTGAAGCGGTGACTTTCACATGCAAAGTTGATGCCAACAAACCATTCTTGCAATACCGAGATTCTGCCTGAGCATTTGCCACGGGCCGCGCACGCACTATCCGGCTGCTACCCGGTTGCGTCCGGCATCCTTCGCTCGGTAGAGAGCCATATCGGCCCTTTTCAATAGAGCGTCACCACCGTTTTCCTGATCGGGCACATCTGCCGCAAAGCCGATGCTGATGGTGATCTTTCCATGCAGCGACTCGGCGTGCGGTATCCCCAACTCCGCCACGGCACCGCGCAGCGCATCTGCAAGCTTGCCCGCCTGGTCCGTATCGGTATCGGCACTGATCACGATGAACTCCTCACCGCCATACCGAGCCACCAGGTCGCTCGGTCGCCTGGCACTGCCTTTGAGCACGCTGGCAACCCGGGCAAGACACGCATCCTCAGCCTGATGTCCATACAGGTCGTTGTACTTCTTGAACCAGTCTATATCGATCATCAAAATCGCCAGCAGTTGCCCCGTGCGCTGGGCGCGCGCGCTTTCGGCTGGCAGCACCTCGTCAAAACGGCGCCGATTGGCCAGTCCGGTCAAACCATCGGTGATCGACAACTCCGCCAATTTTTGGTTGGCCGCTTCCAGATCAGCGGAATAATCTTGCAAAGCGACGTTCTGGTGCTTCAAAACTTCGCGATTGAGTGCCAGTTCATGCTCGGCCCGCTCCTGGTTCATGAGTGTCATGCCCGAAGCGAGCAGCATCAGCGTAACGATGGATGCCAACAAGGTGGCCGCCTGGATGGTGCCGGTTACCAGTGGGCTCAAAACTTCAATGCGTCCGCCGATGGCCTCGGCAACCCTGTAGCCTATGACAATGACGAGCAGGAAAAACCCGACCATCAGCAAATACTGACCGCGCCCGGCCGTCTTTTGATGCTGTCCAACCAGCGCGACCAGAATGAACAAACACTGCGAAATATAGACCATGCTGGTAAGGATCGTGCGTGCAGCTGAATTGTCGAGCCAAGAAACAGAAGCCATCAAGACAACAATGGCTGGCACCCAGATCAGCCAGAGCGGAAGTCTGCGCTGCTGAAATTCAAACAGGCCTACAGAAAACAGCGTAAAAGTCGCCGCCAACAGGGGGTTGCCAACGGTGATCGCCCAAAAATCACCAAGCTGCGCGCGCAGGGCAATCAGGACGAAGGCAAGCGTGTGGGTACTTAGTGCCCAGGCCCAGATCCACAAAGCGTGGCTCCGGCGAAACGCGACGGCGGCAATGGATAAAGCCAAGACCATGCTGGTCACAATAATCGCCACCATCAGTGTGGGCATGCTCAGGCTCATATTGGTATTCTCGCACCGGATGCGGTCGTCGCAAAATCCGTTATGCTCGAGACTGCAAGCAAGGCGCGCGGTGATCCCGCCAGCATTGCCGCATTGTTCGGGCAACGCCGGCTATCCGCCAAGCGCAGCGCCGAGTTCCGATAATCTGCCGCAGGACACGACCCTGCAAGGAGAAATGCCGATGCCACAGCACGAAGCCCTTCGTCTGCATGTTCCAGAGCCCACCGGGCGACCAGGTCATGACACAGACTTTGCTTACCTCCCCATCTCAAGCGCCGGCAGCGTGCGACGACCGCCGGTGGATGCCACGCCCGCGCAGACCAGTGACCTGGCTTTCACACTGATACGGGTACTCGACGTCGACGGACAGGCGGTCGGTCCCTGGGCACCCAAGCTGGATGCAGAACTGATGCGCCGTGGCCTGCGCGCCATGATGAAAACGCGAGCCTTCGATGCCCGCATGGTGATCGCGCAGCGGCAGAAGAAGATGTCGTTCTACATGCAGTGCCTGGGTGAAGAGGCCATTGCAGTGGCGCACGCTTTCGCCCTGAGCGAAGGCGATATGTGCTTCCCGACCTACCGTCAGCAGGGCCTGCTGCTGGCGCGCGAAGACGTCTCCATGGTCGACATGATCTGCCAGCTCTTTTCCAACGAGCGAGACCCTCTCAAAGGGCGCCAGTTGCCGGTCATGTATTCGAGCAAGAAGCAGGGTTTCTTCTCGATCTCGGGCAACCTGGCAACGCAAGTCATTCAGGCGGTCGGCTGGGCCATGGCCTCGGCCATCAAGGGCGACACCAAGGTTGCATCGAGCTGGATTGGCGACGGCGCCACGGCAGAAGCCGACTTTCATACCGGCCTGACCTTCGCCCACGTTTACCGCGCGCCGGTGATTCTGAACGTGGTCAACAACCAGTGGGCCATCTCCACTTTTCAGGCCATCGCCGGGGGTGAAGGAACCACTTTTGCAGCACGCGGCGTCGGCTGCGGCATTGCTTCGCTGCGCGTCGATGGCAACGACTTTCTGGCAGTCTACGCGGCCTCCCAATGGGCGCTTGTGCGGGCACGCTCCAACCTCGGGCCAACGCTGATTGAATGGGTCACTTACCGGGCCGGGCCGCACTCCACGTCGGACGACCCGACCAAATACCGGCCGGCCAGCGATGTCTCGCGCTTTCCTCTGGGCGATCCGATTGCGCGGCTCAAGCAGCATCTGATTGCTCTGGGCGCATGGTCAGAAGCCGAGCACCAGGCTGCGCAGGAGCAGGTGCAGGCAGAGGTTGCCGCCGCGCAGAAAGAGGCCGAGAGCTATGGCACGCTGGCCGATGGCCACATGCAGAGCCCAGCCGCCATGTTTGAAGACGTCTACAAAGACATGCCGGCTCATTTGCGCCGGCAGCGTCAGGAACTGGGAATCTGATGATGGAAACCACCCCTATGACGATGATCCAGGCCTTACGCTCGGCCATGGATGTGATGCTGGAGCGTGACGACAACGTCGTCGTGTACGGCCAGGATGTTGGCTATTTTGGTGGCGTCTTTCGCTGCACCGAAGGTCTGCAGAAAAAATACGGCACCTCGCGCGTGTTCGACGCGCCGATTTCCGAAGGTGGCATTGTCGGCACGGCGGTGGGCATGGGTGCCTACGGCCTGCGCCCGGTGATCGAGATCCAGTTTGCCGATTACGTTTACCCGGCAACCGATCAGATCGTCTCGGAAGCGGCGCGCCTGCGCTACCGCTCGGTCGGCGATTTCACGGCACCGATCACTATCCGCATGCCCTGCGGCGGTGGCATCTATGGCGGGCAGACGCACAGCCAGAGCCCGGAGTCCGTGTTCACGCAGGTCTGCGGTCTGCGCACCGTGATGCCATCGAATCCCTACGACGCCAAGGGTCTGCTGATTGCCTCCATCGAGAACGACGACCCGGTCATCTTCCTCGAACCCAAAAGGCTCTACAACGGACCGTTTGATGGCCACCACGACAAGCCGGTGGTGCCCTGGTCCAAGCACACTATGGGCAATGTGCCCGAGGGCTATTACACGGTTCCACTGGACACGGCAGCCGTGTTCAGACCGGGCGAAGCATTGACAGTGATTACCTACGGCACCATGGTTTTTGTGGCCGAGGCCGCGGCCCGCGAGACCGGCATCGACGCCGAGATCATCGACCTGCGCTCGATCTGGCCACTCGATCTGGAAACCATCGTCAATTCCGTGAAGAAGACCGGACGCTGCGTGGTGCTGCATGAGGCCACACGCACCAGCGGCTTCGGCGCGGAACTCGTGTCGCTGATCCAGGAGCATTGCTTCTATCACCTGGAAGCGCCGATTGAGCGCGTAACGGGCTGGGACACACCGTACCCGCACGCCCAGGAGTGGGCCTACTTTCCGGGACCGGCGCGCGTTGGCGCTGCGTTCAAACGCACGATGGAGGCATGATGGGTATTCACACAATCAAGATGCCTGACATTGGCGAGGGCATTGCCGAAGTCGAACTGGTTGCATGGCATGTGAAGGTCGGTGATAGCGTCGCGGAAGACGAGAACCTGGCCGACGTCATGACGGACAAGGCGACGGTGGAGATTCCGTCACCCGTGGCGGGCAGGGTGCTGGCTCTGGGCGGCACCGTTGGCCAGGTAATGGCAGTCGGCTCCGACCTGATTCAGATCGAAGTCGAAGGCAGTGGAAAATCAAGCCACCACGCTCCGCGCATCGCGTCGTCGCTGCCCCCCGAGGGGGCTGATCCGGCTTGGGGCGGCCCGGCGACGGATCGATCGTCGGCACCGGCGACTGTCGTCGAACCGATAGCGACGGTCGCGGCACTACCGCCTGCACAGCGGGAAGCGGCCGCCGCACCGGCCACCGTGCATGCACGCACCAGCGATGACCGGCCTATTGCCTCACCGGCGGTGCGACGCCGCGCCTGGGACCTCGGCGTTGAATTGCAGTTCGTGCCGGGCACGGGAACAGCCGGTCGAATCACGCATCAGGATCTGGACGTATACGCTGCCCGGGCCGGGCAGGCTGGCAACGCGGCGCAATCCGATCAGCGCTACTCAGAGCGCAGCGCCGAGGAGGCGATTCCAGTGATCGGCCTGCGCCGCAAGATTGCACAGAAGATGCAGGAGGCCAAGCGGCGCATCCCGCACTTCACTTACGTTGAAGAAATTGATGTGACTGAACTTGAAGCCCTGCGCACCCGCCTGAATGTCAAGCATGGCACGCAGCGCGCTCGGCTGACCCTGCTGCCCTTTCTGGTGCGAGCCGTGGTGCTGGCAGTGCGCGAGTTTCCGCAGGTCAATGCGCGCTACGACGACGACGCCTCCGTTGTCACGCGTTACGAGGCGGTGCATCTGGGTGTGGCGACACAGACCGAAGGCGGACTCATGGTGCCGGTACTGCGCCACGCCGAGACGCGCGACCTGTGGAACTGTGCCGCCGAGGTTTTGCGTCTAAGCGAGGCGGCACGCGCCGGCAAAGCAACGCGCGATGAGCTGAGCGGCTCCACCATTACCATTACCAGCCTGGGTGCGCTGGGCGGAATCGTCAGCACCCCCGTCATCAACCACCCCGAGGTTGCCATTGTGGGCGTGAATCGCATGGTCGAGCGGCCCATGATCCGCAATGGCGCGGTGGTGGCGCGGCAGATGATGAACCTGTCGTCGTCCTTCGATCACCGCGTGGTTGACGGCATGCACGGCGCAGAGTTTGTCCAGTTGCTGCGCGGCTATCTCGAATGCCCGGCCACCCTGTTCGTGGAGTAGGAGATGGAGACACTGCAAACCACACTGCTCATCATTGGCGGCGGGCCGGGCGGCTACGTGGCCGCCATTCGTGCCGGGCAACTCGGCATCGCCACTACGCTCATCGAGGGCGATCAACTTGGCGGCACCTGTCTGAACATTGGCTGTATTCCGTCCAAGGCGCTGATCCACGCCGCCGAGGCGTTTCACCAAACCTGTCACTACGCGGGCAAATCGCCACTGGGTATTCAGGTGGAC
>CAIYMN010000172.1 GCA_903927295.1 uncultured beta proteobacterium
GAATTTCGCCGGGATGCGGCGGGTTATGCATTCGAGTCATATTGAACCTCAGTGGTAATCTCTGTAATCGACAAGCACGGCATCTGCACCTTGAAAGGCGAACACCATGCGCCAGTTGCCATTGACGGTCAGGGCCCAATGCCCTTTGAGTTCACCCTTCAAGGGGTGCAGCGCCCAGGAAGGTGCCGAGAGGTCTTCAGGTTTGGCCGCTTGATCCAAAGCCGCCAGTTGCAGGCGCAACTTGGCAGCATGCGCAGCCTGTATCCCTGACTTGCTGCCTGTTTCAAAAAAGCGTTGCAGACCTCTGTGGCGAAAACTCTTGATCATTGGTCGCATTGTAGTGTGTAGCGCCTCAAACTACAAGTCACTAAATTGCGCCGGTTCTGCGACTGCAATCCGGACTAATGCTCTACTTCCGGATTTGGTCGGGTCCCGACAGCCAACTTTTCAATCTGCTTGCCCGATAGCGGGTACTGGTATATCAACGAGCTTGGTTATTCCACCATCAGGTCTGTGGAAGGCAATTTTCATTTCTGAATTTCGCGTTTCGACCAGGTGCCGTCGGTCGAGGTGGCACGCCTATAGCAGACAGCCGACTTCCATGATTTCCACAAAGCTGTCATTCGACAGCGCCGCCAACGTTTCTTCGCCGGATTTCGGGTGTGCAGCGGGTCGAGTCGTTCACGACAGGCTGCTTACCGGTTGCTCAGTTCGACTCAGTCAGAAGCGGCAAGTGTGGCTTTGCTGGCTATCGCTCACCTAAAATCGAAGGGGTTGTTTCATTTGCATCTTCGGTATCGTCGCCATTTGGTGTTATCGGGCTGGGAACTTTGCGGTAATAGTACCCCTCCAGCCCAACTGTGGCGATCGCAATCACGCCGATAACGACAGCGAGTTGGGCTACAGCAACCGCCTGCGTGGTCCAGTGAAAGTTCGGGTCAAAGCCAACAACCCATAACACCCCAGAATAATTCGCGGCATGCCTTTAACGAAAACGTCCATTGAGTGAGACATACGCCTTTTGTGATGAGCCAATCGATGAGGTCTGCCGTCGGATTATCCATTCTGGCGAAGGGTTTGGTATCCCCCAAAAGGGGGATTGACTCGATATATCCTTAACTTGACATTTGCCTCAGTGATAACACTTAGCGGAGCGAATCATTGTGGGTTGCAGCCGATCACGAAGGGCTCGTTACTGGTAGTCCACAAAAGCACTTCAGGGTTCGAGAGTTGCGTAGGCCACGATGGAAATCATGCCAACAATCAGCCAAGACGCCTATGCAAGTGTGCAAGTAACGCAGACCTTAATTCTGCAACAACAGATGTCCAATCGCCAGCATCACTCTGTCGGAAGATACGCATTACTTTCGGGTACCAGGGAGAATCATTTTGATCGGTCATCCATCGCCAATCAGTTTTATAGGACGGCAGCAACAACCAACAATCTTTGCCAAGCGCCCCTGCCAGGTGAGCAACAGCAGTGTCCACCGAAATGATCAAATCAAGATTCATCATGATTGCGGCGGTATCTGCAAAATCTTGTATCTGCTCTGAGAGATCGATGAGGGGAAATGGCGCAGACTTTACCTCGTCCTCGCCAGCGCCCTTTTGCAGGCTGAAATACCGAATGCCCGTCACATCGCCCAGGGGAGCAAGCTCGCATAGAGAAGCCAATGAACGGTCGGCGTCATTCTCGAAGCGGGGGTTACCTTTCCACACCAAGCCAACCCGAAGCTCTGAGTCTTCAGAAAAGATAATGTGAGACCAGTGCATTGTTTGTTCTGCTTGCGCGAACAGATATGGAATATCCGCCGGAATAGTATCCAGTTGAGTACCAAATATGAACGGCAAACTGAGTGGAGGGACCCAGTAATCCCACGCAGTAGCCGGCAATGGCTCATCTACGGCGATGACGTCATCGACCCCACGAACGCTGGCAAACAACCTTTTCAGTCCAGGATGGCAAAGAACTGTCACTCGAGCGCAACCGCGCTGTTTGGCCATGGATGCATAACGGCAAAATTGAATCATGTCGCCATGACCGGCTTCTATGCTGATCAGCAGATTTTTTCCGGTGATTGATTCCCCGTGCCAACGCGAACACTTCAGGAGTTGCGCTATCTGGGTGTACCAATCCCTGGCTTCAAGGCAGGCCCAACCCTCTTCGTAACGACCTTGGCGCAGCAATAGGTAAGCCAGATTGAACGGTGCTTTTCGGTATTCCGGCGCAATAGCCATAGCGTGGCGGTAACACTTCTCTGCCTCGTCTTCTCGTTTCATGCAGGCCATCAGGACACCTAGACTCGACCAAGTACCGGGTGACACAGGATCAATAAGTAGCGCCTGTCGATAAGCTGCCTCGGCCTCAATAAATGCCTTTTTTGCTAGCAACATTCCCCCAAAGTTCAGATAGGCCTCCATCTGAACCGGGTGAATATCCAACGCCTGTCGATAGTGCTTCTCTGCCTCCTGCCAACGATGCTCGTTTGTCAGCAAGATGCCAAGATTGATATGAGCTTCAGACAGATATGGCGCGATTTCCAAAGCCTGCTTGAATGCGATCTCCGCTGCGGATGACTCGCCGAGTCCCAGAAATCGGACTCCCTCATTGAAATATTCTTCAGCTGAAGTTGCTGAACCAGTATTGATTACCAATGACGAACGATGCATGCCAAGGATCTCTCGAGTCTTAACAATGGTCATCTTAAATCGACACAGTCGACTTCATATCGTCACTATGAGGTCGGGTGCCCGATACCCCGTTGGGAGTTTGAGGAAGCGACCTTGAATCAATCGTGGTTGCAGATGACTAGACCTCCACGGCGGTAAAGGCGTGTAAAGAGCTTCATGGCGAACGTGTCTTTACATGCTGTCCGCATGAATTGGGTGGTAAATGGGTCGCTAATCCAACGATCAATGTTTCCTATCCAGAGCACCATTGAGCTCACGTAGACCATGGAATTTGGTTCGCGCGATTTTCCCCTCATCCTTTTCTTGGAGATCATCATGGGTATGCGCATTCAAGGTTCTGGTGCCGCCGGCGCGAGTCAAAGTGCAAGCGCTACGCAATGGCAGAAGCAGCAACAAGATTTCAAGGGTCTGATGTCGGCAGTGCAGTCGGGCGATCTGGGGGCTGCGCAGACGGCTTTTGCCGCGCTGACAGGCAACACCGGCACTGTCAAGGGCAGCAGCCCACTGGCTCAGATCGGTCAGGCGCTGCAAAGTGGCGACATTGGAGCTGCCCAGCAGGCGGCCCAGCAACTACTCGCGAGCCGTCATGGCCACCATCATCATCACGCGCCCGATGTTCAGACAGCAACCATCACACCGAGCACCGCGGCGGCGATCAGCGTTGGTTCAACGCTGAACGTTTCTGCGTAGACGCACCAGCCAGCTGGTGTGACGGGACGACGCAGTCATGACAAACCGACGTACCTTTCTAACTTGTACAAGTGCGGCCTTGCTATGCGCAACGCTGTCTTCAACTACACGAGCGCAGACCTTTCCTGACAAGCCGATTCATTTCATTGTTCCTCTGGCGCCGGGGGGGGCGGCGGATTTGTTGGCCCGCCTGGTTGGACAACATTTGAGTCAACGTTTGGGACAGTCTGTGATTGTGGAGATGAGGCCAGGCGGTGGCACGGTAATAGGCACCAGCCTTGTTGCAAGAGCGCCAGCCGATGGCTACACGCTGCTATTCGTGGCTAATAGCCTGGTGATCAATGCCAAGTTGCGCAGCAAACTGTCTTACGACGGCATGAAGGCTTTTGAGCCGGTAGCCATGATGGTGAGTTCACCGCAAGTACTTGCTGTCAATGCCGCAAGTCCGTTTCACACTTTCCGGGACTGGCTGAACGCTGCACGCGCCCGACCTGGAGCACTGTCGCTATCGTCCTTGGGGCCGGATACCACGCAGCACATGGCCGCAGAAATGCTTCAGCACACGACGGCAATCCAACTGATCTATGCGCCATTCTCTGGCGGATCCCTCGCAGTCAATGCAGTGCTTGGCGGCCATGTCGATACTGTGCTGGGAAATCTGGCGGAAATGTCGTCTCATATCGAAGCCGGCCGACTGCACCCGCTGGCGGTCACCACTCGGGCCCGCTTGAACGCGTTGCCGCTGGTACCGACCATCGCTGAGTCTGGCTACCCCGGTTATGAAGCAATGGCATGGTTTGGCATCGCGGCCCCTACCGGCACGCCCCGTGAAGTCGTCCGACTATTGGATGATGGAGTGAAATCGGCTATGAATGATGCAGACATCTGCCATCAGCTGGCGATTTTTGGATTGCAGCCTGCCTACCTCGGATCAACTGATTTTGCGGCGCATATCTCTCAGCAGTATGACTATTACGGGCGGATTATTGATGATGCCCATATCGAGATTTTGTGAAGCGCGATCATTGCGAAGCAGCCTCAAACGGGTCGCATTTGACAGCGACCCGGAAACCCCTGTCAGGCGTGCGTGTCGATGCGGTTGCCCAAAGTCGCAGTCGGCTTCGGCACAACCTGCGGTTCCGGCGCTGCCGGTTTAGGTTGAGCCTGTTGAATACGTTGCTGCCACTGCGCAACCGAACTCTGACTCACGGCTTGTGCAGGGGGCGCGCCGCCACTACTGATTCGCATTCCCATGATTTGTCTCCTTTGTGTAGAAGCCTCAGACCAGAGATTGACCAAGAAAACACTCTACTTATTGATTTACGGCAATGAATCCACTAACTTTAGAACACCATGGCACATGTCTTGATCATCGATCTTCCCGGTGGGAATGACACCGACATCATTGAAGCCGCTGTCAACGCAGGGCACACGTTCAGCTTCCTGACTTCGCAGCTCGACCTGTACCGCAGTCAAGCTGCTGTTCAAACGGCAATTTCTGCCGCTTTCGAGCAACTTGAAGTGCCTGGATTTGAATACGCGCAGGTGGAGCGCAGCGTCCTAGCTCTTCATCAACGTAATCCTATTGATGCCGTGCTGTGCCTCATCGATATCCGCTTGACTGAAGCGTCTCTACTGGCCAGATGCCTTGGCGTTCGCTATCTCAATCACGATAGCGCCAAATTGCTGCGCGACAAGTTCAGCGTGCGGCGTCGGCTCTCTGACCGAGGACTCGTTCAGCCAGAGTTCGAGTTGGCACAAACCAATGAAGAACTGAAACAGGCCGTGGCGCGCCTGGGCCTGCCCGTCTTGATCAAGCCCGCCGACGGTTATGGGTCACAGAATATTGTTGTATTGCGCCACCCCGAAGACCTGGAGCCCTGGATCAGCCCATTGGAAAACATGTTGCCAAGCCGCGCTGATTACGGCTTAGGCGTACTTGCCAATGATCGCCTGCTGGTTGAGCGGTATATGGATGGATCCTTCATCGGGTGCGACACACTGACCGTAAATGGCCAGCATCGAATGCTGGGAGTCAACGAGAAGTTGATGTTTGCCCCCCCCTCATTCGCGATCAAAGGTGGTTGCTTTACGCCAAATTGCCCAGAATTCTCTGTAATTGAGCGTTACGTGTTTGAAGCTCTGGATGCTGTTGGCTTTAATTGGGGGGCCGCTCACATCGAACTGATGCTCACAGACGATGGACCACGGATCATTGAGATCAATCCGCGTTTGGTTGGCGCAAAGATTGCCAGGTTGGTCGGTTACGCATTGGGTCGATCGGTGCATGAAGATTTGATTGAGGTCCACCTCGGACGCTGGCCGCGCGATCTGCCCGAGGAGCCACCATTTCAGGTGGCAGTGACGCGCTGGATCACCGCGTCAGAATCTGGTGTGATTGACAAGGTGGAACTGCCTAGCTGGACGGATCCTCAAATACGGAGTGTCGAACTATTGAAAGCTTCTGGCGATAGCGTCAGACCTCCTTTCGAGAACGCTGACCGCATTGGCTGTGTGATGGTTTGTGGACCAGCACGCCCCGACGTGGAGCAGCTTGCAGAACGTTTTGTCGCAGAGGCCACCGTATTGCTAGTGAAACCCAAAGACTTCGCCTAGCCGGAATTACCAGGGCTCCTCGCGCTCATAAGTGCAACTGGCCATGGAATCTCTGGTTCCGCGATTCTGGCCTCGGCTGCGAGTGACTGGCTGCTGCCAAGTCGAAAGTCCGCTTACGACTTTTCGCTGGTATTAACAAGGTTCCAGCGAAGGTCGAGTTTGTGTCTGCATAGGTTCATGAAGGGCAAGAGTAGTGAATCAGTACCAGGCAATCCGGATGGTTATATTGAAAACGGTGACTTTCTCATTTTTCCAATTTTGACTTGGCGTATTCCCCGCAAGCAACAGGGAGTGTCAAGTCAATCGGTGCGTAGGCGGAATAATCCTTCCCCGGATCGAAGCATTGCGGCTGCCCCCCCAACCAGAACAGATTGGGATCAAACGTATCGGATCGAAGACTGCAATGACCCTGCGAGATCTTGCAGAGGGCAAAGTGCAAATGCTCGAAGTGGAGTCTTTTCACGCTTTGAGTTGCACCGGAGAGCCCGATCAATTGCCCCCTCTTGACAAGCTGGTCCTTCCTGACCAGCACCTTGGTCAAGTGAGCGTACAGCGATTTGAAATGTTCCCCATGCAAGATGTAAACCTCTTCGCCTTCAGCGCTTCCTTTCCTCTCCGCAACGACGATCCCATCTGCGGCCGCGATGATGGGCGAACCGACAGCTGTATTGATGTCAATTCCCGGGTGGAAGCCGTATGAGACTGCGGCGCCATACATCGTGCCTACGTGAAATGGCCCCAGCGCAGGCGCGGCGCACGAAGACAGGAGCATGGCAAGGATCATCCAACACGCAGACCTATTCACTTTGAGCCACCGCTCCTGACTGATCGTGATACAAGACGCAAGAGCAGGGACTTTCATCGACGCTTCCTCAAGACTGTCCAAACGCCGGCGTAGTGTAGCGAGCAAGACTTGCTCTTGCACCGGACATCGAATCCTCCTGCAAGTGGCTTATCGCCTTGGTTCTGGCCATTCTTGTGGGATTTTTTCTAGGTACAAACACTCCGACAAACCCCGCAGATCGTTTCGGTCGATTCTATGCTCCGAACCGAATGAAAGGGACTTCCCCGTCCCAAGCAAGCCGCGACCGGTGAGGGTTTCTACCTACTCGACCTTTACTATGTCGACACCCTGGCGTTACATATGGTGGGTATCGTTCAATTGGGAATTTTCCCGTAACCCCACGTCATGCTTGTTCAACGTGGTTTCCCCGGCCACAGTGCCGGGCTTTTTTTTGGTCAATCAGACTGTTTTGTGGCCTACGTCGGTGGTTCAGGAGACGCATTACACATTGATCTTGTTCGATGGTGCTTTCGTGTCGTTCGGGCAAAGCAGCAGCGCGAAGCAGCAAATCGCGATGTTCAAGCCGATGACCGCAGAAAGGTCACCCAAATTCGAAGACTGAGCCACCTGAAAGCTGTCAGTGGCGAGCGGCAAAGTGCCCGAAGCGGTCACACAGATTGTGGGGACTTCTTTCTCGACATGGCGGGCCCCAGCCAGCAATACCGGTCCCGCACCCTGAAGGTCATATTTGCGGTTTTCAGGTTGGCGACTACCACCTTGGGCAGCGTGCTAGGCTAAAAAGATGCGGATCGGTGTTCGGACTATTTCAGTTCATCCACAGTCGCGCGCTCAGAACGCAAGCATTGGGATGCCAGTCTGTGCCTGACTGTCACAGTGGACACTTACAGTTTTCCAAGCGATTACCGGCTTCAGACTCAGCCAGTGCGAAAACGCCTTGAAGTTGCGCAGACCCTGGCAGGTGGGTGAATAATCAGTCATGTCTGCAACCGCCTTCCATGCCTCGCTTCAATTGCTACGTACCCGGCGCTTCGGCACGTTCTGGTTTGCCAGCCTGCTTTCCAATATCGGAACTTGGGCACAACAGCTGGCGCAGCCTTGGTTGCTGCTGAGCATGGGCGCATCGCCTTTCTTACTGGGTGTGGATGCGTTTGCGTTGGCTGCACCGGTGTTCTTGCTCACCCTGGTGGGCGGTGCGTTGGCGGATTCCAGCGACCGGCGCAACACCATTCTGAGGTTTCAGAGCCTGCAGATGCTGTGTCCCATCGTGATCGTGTTGCTGCTGTGGTTCCATGCGGCTCAGCCCTGGATGGTCATTGCGCTCTCGCTGATCGTCGGCATTACCGACGGACTGTCCATGCCTTCATTCCAGTCCATCGTTCCGTCAATCGTGGACAAGGCACAGATTCCAACCGGTATTGCGCTGAACTCGACTCAATTTAACCTCTCGCGGATTTTGGGGCCGGCCATTGCAGGTGCGCTAATGGGCAGTATCGGCGCCGCGGGCGCCTTTGGTGTCAGTGCTTTATCTTATGTTCCATTCATTCTGGTGGCGCTGTGGGTGCTACCGCATGGCAGTACCAGCGGCAGCCCCCCGCACCCTGTCGCACCCGGCTTCAGGTGGGCTCACTTGCAGGCCAATGTGCGCGACATATTGGCTCAACCGGTGCTGCGCGGTGCGCTGGCCACTGTGTTTATCTCTGGCCTGTTGTGCGCACCGCTGGTGGTTTTTTGCCCGGTGTTGGTGCGGCAGGCCATGCATGGGGACGTGGGTCATTTCAGCCTGGCCGTGGGTGCCTTTGGCGTGGGCGGTTTACTGGGGGCCATCAGCCTGCTAGGGCTCGACACGAAGCGCGACCGCCGACCCATCACCTCGGCGTTTGCCGTTGGCTTTGGCGTTGTCGTCATGCTAGCGTCGCAATCCGCTTCGATCTGGAGCTTGACGCTGCTGTTTGCCTGTGGTGGTTACGCCATGACCATGAGCAATACATCCGCCAACACGCTGCTTCAGTCAGCGTCTTCCACCGCTGTGCGCGGGCAAACCGTCAGCCTATTCATGCTGGCGATGCGCGGCGGCATGGCGCTGGGTGGCCTGTTTACCGGCCTATCCATCAGTCTGCTGGGTGTACGTTACGCCTTGTTGTTCAATGGTCTGCTGGCGCTGCTTTGCCAAATGGTTGTGGCCATCTATTGGGCACGCAACCACACAGACGCATGATCCGTTACCTGCTCCTGACCTGCTGAACACGGTCAACGAGCGCGATCACATCGTTCACCTGTACATTTTGAGCGTCTGCCATTTGCACACGCAAGTCTGGCCAACTGCTGCGAAAGCGAATCTTTGCAAAGATGCCGTTGGCTATGGAGACAAGGGCAAGCACGCTTAATGGCCGCATGAGGTGTTCCAGCAAACTGCTTGTGGGGATCGCCAATACATCGTGCTTCTTTCGGAACGATTTCAGCGAAACAATGTGTGATCATCAACTCATTGTTCCAAGTCATTGCTAGTATCAAATATTTCACCCAGTATCCAACACGCACCAGTCGGAAGTGCTGCGGAAGTTGAGGTGCGGCCAATTAACGTGGGGTCTCATGGCTAAATTCGCCTATCTGTCCAAGTTGCGATGGACGCACGTCGCAGTAGCAATTGTGGCAATCGTCAGCGCCTATACCGGAGTGAACTGGTGGTTGGGACCTCAGGTTCCGGTCGAGTCAGTGGCAAAGCGTGACTTTGTTCAAACGGTGGTTGCCAGCGGCCACGTCGAGAGTCCTCATCGCGTCGATATCGGTGCACAAATAACCTCCACCGTCAAGAAGATCCCTGTAAGTGAGGGCGACGAAGTTAAGGGGCAGGATGTACTCATTGAACTTGCTGCCACGGAGTTGCAAGCCACTGAAAGACAGGCCGACATTGCCGTCACGCAAGCCCAGGCCAGACTCCGCCAACTCAAAGAATTGCAAGCACCCATAGCTGAGCAGATGCTGCGCCAGGCAAAGACCAATTTGCAAAACGCCCAATCAGCTTTGACGCGCAACCAGAGTCTGTTCAACCAAGGCTTTATTGGCGAAGCCGCATTAGAAGATTCTCGCAAAGCCGTTGAACTCGCGGATGCTCAAGTCAAATCTGCGCAGAAACAGCTTGAAACGACCCGGTCAACCGGCAGCGACTACGCGATGGCACAAAGCGCTGTGAGCGAGGCCAAGGCTGCTGCCGATGCCGCACGCGCCCGTGCCAAATACGCCGTTATCAAAGCGCCCATGCAGGGCGTTCTGATTGGGCGCAATGTCGAGGTTGGCGATGTGGTCCAGCCCGGCAAGGTGCTTATGACCCTTTCACCCAAAGGCAAGACGCAGCTGGTCCTTGCGATTGACGAAAAGAACCTGCGCCTCATCGCATTGGGACAAAAGGCTATCGTTTCCGCTGATGCCTATGCACTGCAGAAATTTGATGCAACGCTTGTCTACATCAATCCAGGCGTAAATGCGCAGACCGGCGCAGTTGAGGTCAAGCTTGATATTGACAAGCCACCCGCTTTTCTGCGGCAGGACATGACAGTATCGGTCGACCTTGAAGTCGCGAGACGACCGCAGACGCTGTTGCTGCCGGCAACTGCGGTGCATGATGTTGACGGGTCTTCCCCGTGGGCGTTGCGGGTTGAGAGCGGACACATCGTAAAGGTTCCGGTCAAGGTGGGTTTGCGCAGCGGTGGTTTCGTGGAGGTACTGCAGGGTCTCAGTGAGGGTGACACGGTCGTATCGGGAGCGTCCTCGATTCCAATCGGTTCACGCGTGCGACCCAAGGCACCTTCCAACTGAAGCTCGTCGTATGTTTACAACGTGGTTACCATTTGAATGGATCGTTTCAATCCGGTTTCTGCGTGAAGGTCGATTGCAAACGCTATTCATCATTTCCGGTGTAGCTATTGGTGTCGGAGTGATCGTCTTCATGTCTGCCCTATTGGCGGGATTGCAATCTAATTTCATACGCCGTGTACTATCGACACAGGCGCATATCCAGTTGCTGCAACCCCAGCAGATTACGCGCCAATTGCGCAGCGGCGCGGATGCTCCCAAAGGACAGGTCGAGGGAGCCATTGTCCAACCTCCTCTGCAGCAAACCAAGTCCATTGACCAGTGGCAGGCCATCGTTGAGCAAGTGCGTGCCATGCCCGCAATCAAAGTAGTGTCGCCAGTGACCAGCGGCCCGGTATTGGTGCTGCGCGGGAGCGCTACGCGTGCTGTAACGGTCTCAGGAATCGAACCAGAAACCTACTTTCGCATTGTTGACTTTAGCGACAAGATCCTACGTGGAACTTCGCGCCTAGCTGGATCAGACATCCTGATCGGCAGCGAACTCAGCAACGATTTTGGGGTCGATGTGGGCGACAAGCTTCACGTCACCGCAGCCAACGGCGCCACCAGCGTGCTGTCAATCGTTGGTGTGTTTGACTTGGGCAACAAGGGCGCCAATCAGCGCAATACCTTCACCGTCTTGCACACGGCGCAAAGTCTTCTTGATCTCCCAGGTGGAGTTACCAGTATCGAAGTGACCGTGCAGGACATCTACGCGGCTGAAACTATTGCACAACGCGTCGCCGCCGCTACTGGTGTGGAGGCAGACAGTTGGATCAAGAATAGTGCGCAATTCTTTGCTGCGGTGAGCGCGCAAACAACTGCCAACACCGCCATCCGCTTCTTTGTCGGTTTGTCCGTCGCTTTCGGCATTGCCAGTGTGCTCGTTGTCTCCGTTGTTCAGAAATCGCGCGAAATTGGCATCCTGCGTGCCATGGGCATCTCTAGGGGGCAAATACTGCGACTTTTTCTGCTGCAGGGTGGATTGCTCGGCTTTGGCGGATCCCTGGTGGGGTGCGGAATTGGCGCGTTCGCATTATTCCTTTGGCAACGATTGGCACGCAACGCAGATGGAACGCCACTGTTTCCCTTGGAATTTGACTCCACCATGTTTGCAATCGCACTCGTGCTTGCGACCATCACCGGCCTGCTCGCCGCATTGGCTCCCGCCATGCGCGCTGCCCGCCTTGACCCCGTGGTGGCTATCCGTGGATAACAATGTCGTTGTTCGGTTGCGCGGGGTGCGTAAAGCATTCAACATCGGCACGCCCTTTGAGACGGAAGTTTTGCACGGGATAGACCTGACTTTGCACCGTGGCGACTTTTGCGCGGTCATGGGACCCTCGGGCTCCGGCAAGAGCACTTTGTTGAATATTGTCGGATTGCTTGATCGTCCCACGGCGGGCACCTTGCTGATTTGTTCCGAGGAAACCACGACTCTCAATGACAGGGAGTTAACGCGTCTGCGCGGGCACACCATTGGCTTTGTGTTTCAGTACCACCACCTCATCACTGCATTTACGGCTTTAGAAAACGTCATGATCCCCATGTTAGGAGCGGCGGGGTTTCCCAATGCGCAAATGCGCGAGCGTGCAGAACAGTTGATCGAGAGCGTTGGATTGACGACGTGGAAGGACAACCTTGCCGGGAACATGAGCGGTGGGCAGCAACAGCGTGTGGCCATTGCCCGAGCGTTGGCCATGAGTCCTGCCGTGCTGTTAGCAGATGAACCCACGGGAAACCTCGATACAAAAAGCGCTGATGCAGTCTTCGCTTTGTTGCGCCAAGTAAATCAGGAACATGGAACAACCATTCTGTTTGTAACCCATAACCCAAGCTTGGCCAATTTGTGCGACAAGACAATTCAGGTCATTGACGGGCTCTTGACGGAGTAGCGAAGTGAAGAGTACGTTGCGGGCAAGGCGACAGCTTCACGGAACCTCGACGGCGAAAGATTTTCTGCTGCTCGAAAACAGCCACCCGGGAGCCCCTCCTAATGGTCGATTCTAGCCAGCAAGATGACCAAACTGTCTGCCCGAGACTTCACGTACAGACATTGATCCATACTAAGCGACCGTATGTCTGCCGGTCGTATCTGCACCGTTTTGAAACGCTGGAGGAGCAACTGCGCTCAATGCAGGCCCGAGACTCCTGATTGCAAATCATGGCCGATGGCTGATGCACAGATTTCGCTGGATAACGTCCTCACCTGTTCGCGCTGAGTTCACGGGTGTACCGAAGAATACCCTCATCGCGGCACCAAAGGACCGAGCTGAAGGTGCTAAGTGATCGATCATCACGTTACGAGGGATGCATAAACCGGTGCCGCCGTTAGACCGTGCCTGATAGCGTCGCGTCAATAGGGTAACGTGAAGGATCAGGCCAGCACAGCATGCGGTGCCAACTGCTGCCTCTTTTCATTGCAAGCTTGGATGCAGACCGCCCGACTGAATGACGATGTGACGCAGTGCCTCTTGGTTGAGAATATGGATATGACGCTGCTGCACCGCGACAATGCTGTCGGCCACAAATCTTGAAAACGTTCTACTCACGGTTTCAAGTTTTAAACCGAGATAGCTGCCAATCTCTTCGCGTGTCATACGCAGTATCAGTTCTGAATGCGAGAAGCCCCGGGCATGAAGTCGGTGCACCAGGTTCAGCAAGAAGGCGGCAAGTCGTTCCTCTGCTCGCATGCTGCCAAGCATAAGCATTACGCCATGTTCGCGCACGATCTCGCGGCTCATGAGTTTGTGAACATGACGCTGCAAGGCCCTCACTTTGCGTGACAGTTCCTCAACCCGGTGAAACGGCATGACACAGACCTCGCCATCTTCCAGTGCCACCGCCTCGCAGCTGTGGTTGTCGTTCACGATGCCGTCCAAACCGATCATTTCACCTGCCATCTGAAACCCGATGACATGATCTCGACCTTCCTCGGAAGCGACACTTGTCTTAAAGAAACCGGTCCGTATGGCATACAAGCTGGTGAATTTTTCGCCGCTGCGAAATAGCGTCGAGTGGCGCTTAACTTTGCGCCTGGTGGCAACCATGTCATCACAACTGACCAACTCTTGCGAACTCAGTCCACTGGGCATACAAATTTGCTGCATGCTGCAGTTAGCGCAGGCGACCTTGACTGAATGAATATTCATACGGGTCATTGTGACATCAATAGATGAGCATTTTGATTTGCGTCAAGTTGATGAGATCCGGCTTCGGTAATGCCAATGTTACGGATAGGAGGTCATTTCGGCGTGAAGTAAACACGACATCAATGTCTCAAACTCCGATTGACTTTCATGCGGAACAATACACTCGCGCCGCCCAATGGCTGCTATCTGGAACTCACAGAGGTTCACTGACCGCTATCAAAATCAAGCTGGGCCGTCGGTTCATGGTCGATTACGGATATCCCTTTGATCGAATTCGCGACCACACTGCAGTCGCAGGTCTACTGGAAGCAATGACCGCAATCTGGCGGTCAATTTGAACTTCTGCATTTCCGGACACGCTGCGAAAGAGCCTGACAGCGGCAAGTCTCGATTCCGCTCGTTCAATGACTGCTGCTGATTTTTACGCCAAGTCTACGACTGCAGTCGATAACAAACGTGGCCGACTCC
>CAIYMN010000173.1 GCA_903927295.1 uncultured beta proteobacterium
AGCGCATCGAAGATGTTTTCGGTGGCGATGCGCGAATAGGCATCCGAGAGCTGGGCTGGATCGAAGCCGGTCTCGGCGATTTCAAAGGCGTAACGCAGCACCTTTTCCGCTGGCTTGGTCTGGGCCGGCGCACCGCCTATACCCAGCACAAGCAGACAGATCAGGCAAAAAAATCGCGAAAATTGAAATTTCATAGCAAGAAACACCCGTGCCAATTGATACCAGTGCAAGCATAATCGCAGCGGTCAGTATATTCACGCCATTGGCACGAAAAGTCTCACAATATGTTTTCCTACATCCTGCGACGCATCTGGCAGATGATCCCCACGCTGCTGGGGGTGATTCTGTTGATCTTCTTCCTGTTCAAGTTCTTTGGTGGGGACCCGGTCGAGATCATGGCAGGTCTGAAAGCCTCACCGGAGCGAATCGCTTCGCTGCGCGCACAGCTCGGCCTGGACAAGTCGGTGTGGGAACAGCTCTGGGTATTCGTGCAGCAAATCTTCAGTTTCAACTGGGGCAAGAGCTGGACCACCAACGAGGCGATCTCCGACATCTTCTCCACGCGACTGCCAGCCACGCTGACTATCATGATTCCCATCCTCCTGCTCGAGGTGCTGCTGGCCATCATTGCAGGGTTGGCGGTGGCTTATGTGCGCGGCAGTCTGACCGATCGCGCCATCATGATCGTGACCACGGTGGCATTGTCAGTGAGCTTTCTGGTCTACATCATCGTTGGGCAATTCCTGTTCGGCTTTGTCCTGGGCTGGTTTCCAGTTCAGGGCTGGAGCAACAGCGTCTGGAAAAACCTGGTGACCTATGCGCCCTTGCCGGTGTTTCTGGCGGTGCTGGTCAGTCTGGCGCCGCAGACCAGGCTCTACAGGAGTTTCTTCCTCGATGAAATCGGACAGGACTATGTGCGCACGGCACGCGCCAAGGGCGTCTCCGAGAACACGATTCTGCTCAAGCACGTGCTGCGCAATGCCATGATCCCGATCCTGACCAACGTTGCGACCGGCTTGCCGGGGGTGTTCATCGGTTCCTTCCTGATCGAGGTATTCTTTTCCATCCCGGGCTTGGGCCGGGAGATCGTCACCGCAGTGAACCGCAGCGACTATCCCGTGATTCAGGCGGCGACCGTCTACCTGGCGGCGCTGACCATGGTGATCAACCTGATCACCGATGTGTTGTACAAGTTTGTTGACCCGAGGGTGACACTGAAATGAGTATCGAACTCTTGCAAGCCTTGCCCCGTTCACCCGGCGTCTGGGCGCAGGCCTGGACGCGCCTGAAGAACGACCGCGTTGGCATGGTGTCACTGGGCGTGACGCTGTTCTTTATTGTTCTGGTGCTTTTGGCTCAGATGGGGCTGGTGGCAAAAGATTGGCAGAAGGAGGTTGGTACACCCTTTGCGCCACCGCACATCGTCGGCAAGATCGCGGATGGTTCGCAGACCGCGGTAATTGATGCGATCGCCGGACCGAACGTGGATATCAGCGATGTCGATCCGCTGGCGCCGCGCTATAAGGAGTGGCAGGAGCGTGCGACGAAGTTCAAGGCCACCATCACGCAGAAGTCAGACACCTTGCCGCTGGGCGGCGATCAACTGGGGCGCGACGTACTCAGCAAGGTCATCAAAGGCGCGCAGGTATCGATTACGGTAGGACTGACTGCGGCCCTGTTTGCCACCCTGATCGGCACCGTCCTGGGCGCCATCGGCGGTTATTTCGGCGGCCGCGCTGGAGACTTTCTGGAGTGGGTTTACAACGTCTTCACCGCCATTCCGTATATTTTGCTGGTGTTCGCACTGGCAGCGGTGCTGAAATCCGGCCCACTTGCCGGCACTTTGGGCAGTGGCGCCTGGACCGTGGTGATCATTCTGAGCCTGGTCGGCTGGACCGGTATTTACCGCCTGGTACGCTCTGAATACATGAAGCACCGCTCGCGCGAATATGTGCGAGCCGCCGAGGCTATTGGCGCCTCGCATGCCTCGCGCATGTTTACCCACATCCTGCCCAATATCAGCCACGTCGTTTTGGTGCAGCTGAGCCTGCACGTGGTCGGTTTCATCAAGGCCGAGGTGATTCTGTCGTTTCTGGGGCTGGGCGTGCCGATCGACATGGTGAGTTGGGGCACCATGCTATCGGAGGCGCAAACCGAACTGGTGCAGGGCAAGTGGTGGCAACTGGTGGCGGCCACTGCCTTCATGGCCGCCTTCGTGACGGCCTTCGCGTTGCTGACCGATGCGCTGCGCGACGCGCTGGACCCGAAGTTGCGTTGAGATGATGCAAGCAATGCCCCTCTTGTCATGCCGGACTCGATCCGGCATCCAGTCTTGGCGAGCCCTGGATTGCGGATCAAGACCGCAATGACGTGTATGGATTTACCAAAGAACAAGTCATGAACCCATTGATCAGTGTGCAGGATCTGCACGTCTCCTTCCGCATGAGCAAGACCGAAACCGTGGAAGCGGTGCGCGGCGTGAGTTTCGACATCCCTGCCAA
>CAIYMN010000174.1 GCA_903927295.1 uncultured beta proteobacterium
GGTCGGCCCGCACGTGTACCAGGTGACCCGGCGACCGCCCGAGGCGGGCACAAAGGGGACGCGGGCGTCGCCGTGCAGCAGTTGCACCAATTCCTGCCGCTGGGACTACAAGACGCAGCCCGGTGTGGTCGATGCGTCGGGCGATATTCTGGCGCCCAAAGAGGCCGCCGAGCGTGTGCATGAGCTGGTGCGCGATCAGGTCTATCTGATCGAGGAAGGCCAGCGCCCAGGCAGCTACATGCCCATCGAGGAAGACGAACATGGCACCTACGTGATGAATTCGAAGGATCTGCGCGCCATCGAGCATGTTCAGCGTCTGGTCGAAATTGGTGTCGATTCGCTCAAGATTGAAGGCCGCACCAAGAGCCCGTATTACGTGGCGCGCACGGTGCAAAGTTACGCCCGTGCGATTGCCGATGCAGTGGCCGGTCGCGAACTCGATCCGGCGCTGCTGGGACAACTTGAAGGTCTGGCGAACCGGGGCTACACCTCTGGCTTTTTTCAGCGCCACGTGCCGGAAGAAACACAGAACTACCTGCGTGGCTATTCGGAGTCGGGTCGCAGCCTGTATGTGGGTGATGTGCTGTCTTTTGACGCAGTACGCGGTCTGGCCGAAGTCACGGTGAAGAACCGGTTTTCCGTCGGTGACTGGCTGGAAATCATTCAGCCCGGTGGCAATCAGGATTTGCACCTGACGCAGATGGAAAACAGCGATGCACAGCCCATGACCGTGGCGCCGGGAAGTGGGCACACGGTCTGGTTGCCACTGCCAGAAAGTGCAGTGGGAGCCTTTGTGGCGCGCTATCTGTCCGCCCCCGAAGTGGAGAGCCTTGGCGCTTGAAGCGATGACGGATGCTTCGCAAGCGCCTTTGGAGATCAGGGAGACCGAAGTCGAGTTGACGGCGATTCGCGCGCAGGGCGCCGGTGGGCAGAATGTCAACAAGGTCTCCAGCGCCATCCATCTGCGCTTCGACATTGCGGCGTCTTCGCTGCCGCAGGACGTCCAGCAACGCCTGCTGGCGCTGTCCGATAGCCGCATTACCAGGGACGGTGTGCTGGTGATCAAGGCGCAGCAGCATCGCACCCAGGAAATGAACCGGCTTGATGCCCTGCTGCGTCTGCACGAACTGGTTAACAGCGTGGCCTTGCCGCCAAAACGTCGGCGTGCCACCAAGCCCAGCTTCGGTTCGAAGCAAAGGCTGCGCGTGGCCAAGAGCCAGCGCTCTCAGATCAAGACACTGCGCAGCCGGGTTGTCGAGTAGCATGCGCCCGGCGCTTTATTTTCAGGAGTAAGAGGGTACATGGCTATCCAGTGGTTTCCGGGACATATGCATCTGACCCAAAAGGCGATCGGCGAACGCATCAAGAATATTGACGTGGTGATCGAACTGCTTGATGCGCGTCTGCCGGGTTCCAGCGCCAACCCGCTGCTGGCCCAACTCACGGCCGGCAAGCCCGCGCTCAAGGTGCTCAACAAGCAGGATCTGGCCGATCCGGCGCGCACGGCGGTCTGGCTGGCGCACTACAACGCTCTGCCAGGAACACGCGCGCTCGCGCTCGATGCCAGCGTTGCCACGCCGGCCAAGGCGCTGCTCAAGGCTTGTTTCGAACTGGCGCCGAATCGGGGCGGCATGGTCAAGCCCATGCGCGTGCTGATCTGCGGCATTCCGAATGTAGGGAAGTCCACGCTCATCAACACATTGACGGGCAAACGCGCTGCCAAAACCGGCGATGAAGCGGGCATCACCAAACTCGAGCAGCGCATCTCACTCGCCGACGATTTTTACCTCTATGACACTCCCGGCGTATTGTGGCCACGCATCATTGTGGCGAGGAGTGGTTACAACCTCGCCGCCAGTGGTGCCATAGGCCGCAACGCCTTCAACGAAGAAGAAGTAGCACTTGAATTGCTCGACTATCTGAAGGCGCATTACGCGACGCAATTGGAGATGCGCTACAAACTCAGCGGCGTTTCTGCTTTGAGTGTCGAGGAACTGCTTGATGCCATTGGCCGCCAGCGCGGCGCTCTGCAGGGCGGCAAGCGTGTGAATCTGCAAAAGGCAGCCGAAATCGTGATTTACGATTTTCGCGCGGCCGCAATTGGGCGCGTCACCCTGGAGACGCCGGCGGAGTTTGCGCAGTGGCTCGTCGAGGGGCAAAAGCTCGACGCGAAACGCCAGGTGAAGAAGGATGCGATTGAACTGGACCGGCTGATCCGGTTCAAGAAGATCCCGCGACCTGCCAAGCCGGCGTCAGAGTGATCCGCGCTGCAGCGTCAGGTCCGAGCACGGATAGGCGACGCAGGGCAGTGCGTAGCCGGCTGATTTTTCTTCGGCGCTCAGGCCCGGCCATTCGATCTCGTAACGCACCTGGCCCTCAAGCACCTGTGCAATGCAAGTGCGGCAGGTGCCATTGCGACAGGAACTCGGCCAGTCAATACCACCTTGCTCCAGAGAAAGAAGCAAGCTCTGCTCGCGCCAGGCGTCAAACTGCTGGGCGTCGGGCTCGGTGCGGGCAGTGAAAAAGGCAGGGTTATTGGAGGCGTTCATCACGTGATTCTAGGCAGCCAGCTATGATTCTGCCCAATGAAAACTGTTCTTCCCCTGAGTCTGCTGGTCGCGCCCGACCTGAACGACCCCGATCCACTCGTGATCTACCACGGCCGCAGTTGCCCCGATGGCTTTGCGGCAGCCCTTGCTGCCTGGCTTTTTTATCAGGGCAAGGCCGAATTTCTGGGGCTGGACCACGGTGACATCAAGACCGTCGAAGACCTGCCGGTACTGGCCGGCCGCGCTGTCTACATTCTGGACTTTTCGTTTGCGCCGGCGATCATGCGTGCCATTGAAGAGCGTGCCGCAAAACTTGTGATGCTGGACCATCACAAGAGCGCCGCCGACAAGCTCAGTGGATTCTTCTGCCGCTGTGGTGTGGTGCATTTCGACATGAAGAAGTCGGGATCCAGACTGGCCTGGGAGTTCTTTCAGCGCGAGCGGGAACTGCCTGACCTGCTGCGATTCATCGAGGATCGTGACATCTGGGTCTGGCAATACACCGAGAGCGCCGGCTTTCTCGCAGCGCTCGACATGGAGCCCATGGACTTTGAGCGCTGGAAGGAGATCGCCAACTATGACGATGCACAGTTGCAGAAGTACCTTGAGCGCGGACGTGCCATGGACGAAAAGTTTCACAAACTCGCCACCGACATTGCTGAAGGTGCGCAGCCCCTGCGTTTCAACGGGATCAATGGTTTGATGGTCAACGCGCCAAGCCCGTTTCACAGTGTCGTGGGCGAAACCCTGTGCAAGCGCAGTGGCACTTTCGCACTGCTCTGGAACGTCGACAAGAACGGCGCCATCAAAGCCGGTTTGCGCTCGGAGCCGGGCTTTGATTGCATCCCGCTGGCCGAAAGCATGCACGGTGGGGGGCATGCCCAGGCCTGCGGTTTCAAGATGAGACTGGAGCGCTTGCCCGAACTGCTGAGCGGAAATTTCAACGCGGAGCCAAGAACATGATCGCAAGCACAGAATGGCGAGAAGCCCCGACAGCAGACGAGGCGCAGCGCTTTGCCGGCTATGGTCAGCAATTTGCTGAACTGCAGACGCGCAAGTCGAAGAAATTTGGTACTGGCCGTGCCCTGCACCGAAAGCAGCTCAGTGCTGCGCAGGGCGAACTTGAAGTGCTGTCCGATTTGCCAGCCTTCGCAAGGCACGGTCTTTTCGCCGAACCTGGCACGTTTGCGGTCCGGGTGCGACTGTCCAACGGTGGCATGGACCGGGCGCCAGACCGTACACCCGACATCCGCGGCTTTGCCTTCAAGGTGTTGGGTGTCAAGGGTGATTCCGCGCTCAATAACGGTCCGGCCAGGAGCCAGGATTTCACCCTGATCAATCAGGAAGTATTCGGCTTTGCCAGCAGCGAAGAATTCGTCAGTTTTGTACTGGCGGCAGCCAATGGCAATGGCGCCTTGCTCAAGTATTTGATTCGGCGCCATGGACTGCTGGGCGGGCCAGCGCGATTGATCAGGCTGCTCAAGACTGTAGGCAAGCCATTCGGCGGTTTTGCCACCGAAGCCCTGTACAGTGCGGCACCGATGGCCTGCGGACCCTATGCCGTTCGAGTGCGCCTGCTGCCTGGCGCTGCCAATGGTGTGGCCACCCCCGGGGCCAGCGCCGATTGGGGTGCCGATTTTGCTGCACGGCTGGCGCGCCAGCCGCTGCAATGGGATCTGCAACTGCAGCCTTTTGTGAGCGAATCCGAGACACCGATTGAAGATGCCAGTGTCAACTGGAGCAGCCCCTACACGACGGTCGCGCGCCTGACGCTGCCGCTGCAGGACAGCGCTTCGCGTCAAGGGCTGGCCCTGCTGGCACAAGTTGAAGCAGAGGTGTTCGATCCCTGGCAGGCACTGGCCGCACACCGGCCGCTGGGTGATGTGCAGCGGGCCCGCAAGGTCGTCTATTTTGAAAGCCAGAAGGGTCGCAATGCAGCTTGATATTCCCGCACTGGAAGTGCTACCGCGTGACCTGTCCGCTTACCGCCAGGGCAATGTGGGTGTGGACTATGTTCACCGTTTCGATTCAGGCAAACCCGGACCGCACGTGCTGGTCAATGCCCTGACGCATGGCAACGAGTTTTGCGGCATGGTGGCTGTGTGCGCTCTGCTCGACGCCCAGGTACGGCCGCTCGTTGGCACAATGACGCTGAGCTTTGCCAACGTGGCCGCCTATGAAACCTTTGATGCGGCCAAGCCGTTCGAGAGCCGGCAACTGGTGCACAACCTGAACCGGATCTGGTCGTCTGAATGGCTCGATGGCAATGAGGACAGTCCGGAACTGCGTCGGGCACGGGCCTTGCAGCCCGTGGTGGCGCAGGCCGATCATGTGCTCGATATTCACTCCACCAGTCAGGATGTGGAGCCGTTCTGGGTCTATGCAGGTTTTCCCCGCAACGGTGATGTGGCGCTGGCCATAGGCCGCCCCAGCGTGCATCTGGTGATGCCTGACGGCCTGGGTTCAGGCACGCCGCTCATCCAGTACGGGCAGTTCGGCCAGGCCAGTGGCAAGGGTGCAGCGATGGTGGTCGAGTGCGGCCAGCATTTCAGACAGGCCACCAGCGATCTGGCCACCGGTGTGGCGCGTGCCTTTCTGGCGCATTTTGGTTTGATCGCACGCGATACTGCGGCACTGCCCGCAGCACCGCAGAGGCGCTTTCAGCTGCTGCAGACCTGCGTCATCAAGACCACCGAATTCAGGTTTGTGCGCCCGTGCATCGGCTTTGAAGTGTTTGCCAAGGGTGAACTCATTGCAACGGACGGTGCCGACGAAATCCGCGCTCCCTGCGACGACTGCACGATTTTGATGCCGGCACGCGCAGCGATTGTGGGGCGCGAGGCCGTCTATCTGTCACGGCCGCTGCCCAAGGACTGAAGCTCAGCAGCCGAGTTGCCTGGCCAGATCCAGAAAGTCTTTGGCATGGCGCGTGTTGGCGGGGTCGGGTGACACGTCTTTGAGCTTGTGCACACCGAATTCCGCAGGACGCTCGACGTAGGCGGTCTGCAGGCCACAGGCACGCGCCGCTGCCAGATCGCTCTGGTGCGCCGCCACCATCAGCACCGCCTCGGGCGGCAGGTCAAACACTTTGGCTGCGCCCAGATAGACTGCCGGGTCAGGCTTGTAGGCCCGAAAGACCTCGGCCGACAGGATGCAGTCCCACGGCAATCCAGCGCGTTTGGCCATGTTGGTCAGCAGGGCGATGTTGCCGTTGGACAAGGTGCAGATGGTGTGCCTTGATTTGAGTCGAGTCAGGCCCGCCATCACGTCCGGCCAGGGGTCGAGGCGGTGCCAGGCTTTGTTCAGATGGCGCGTCTGTTCTTCGCTCAGATCGGTCAGACCGAATTGCTTCAAGACCTGATCCAGAATGAGCCGGTGCAGATCGTCGATCAGGGTCCAGCCCAGCTCGCCGGAACGCACCCGCTGCATAGCTGGCTGGTAACCAGCGCGCCAGGCCAGGGCGAAGGCTTCAGCGTCAACGTCCGGTCGCAGCGCACGCACTTCACGCGCAATGCTGCCGTGCCAATCCACCACCGTGCCGAACACATCAAAGACCAGCAGCTGTGGCGCAGCAGGCGTGCTCACTTGGCTCTCATCCCCTGTACCAGCGCACCCAGAGCAATGCCGGCCAGTGCCCACAGCAGGCTCCAGTTGCCTGTGCCCAGGCCGGCAATGGCAGGGCCCGGGCAGACCCCGCAAATGCCCCAGCCGACGCCGAACAGCGCAGCGCCGACGGCAGTGTCGCGGTTCCAGACACTGGGGTGTTCATGGAAATGGTCGTCCAGCAGCGGGCGTTTGAGCAGGCGTGGCGCCAGCTTGTAGGCTATCAGTACCACTGCCACCGCTCCACCCATCACCAGCATCAGTCCGAAATCCTGAAAGCGCAGAAAGCTCAAAACTACCTCGGGCCGGATCATGGTCGAGAACGAAAGCCCAAAGCCGAACAATGCGCCGGCCAGCAACGTCGCCAATACACGAGCGGCGCTCATGGCATTACCCTCATCATCAAATTCGCGGTGAGGAAGGCGGTGGCCATGAAGGTCAGTACCGCCAGCAGGGAAGGCCATTGCAGCGAGCCAAGTCCGCAGATGCCGTGGCCGGAAGTGCAGCCGTTGCCCAGGCGCGCACCGTAGCCAACAAAGAATCCGCCGATCAGCAGTTGCCAGACCGGCACGGCTGTAGCCTGCGATGCACCGCCAGCAATACCCAGCCACCAGACCAGTGCGCCCAGAATCAGCCCAAGCGCGTAGACCAGGCGCCAGCCGCGCGAATCGACAAAGCGCTTCTGCTGAAAGAAGGGGCGCTGCACCAGATAGGACCAGCTGCTGGAAAACACCGTGCTCATGCCGCCGATGCGGCCGGTCAGCACGAACAGCAGCGCAGCACCAGCGCCTATCAGCACGCCACCCACAAGGTAGTGCTGCCAGCCCAACGGGAAGAGGGATAGAGCAAGGTTCATGGCTTGAAATTATCCGCCCACTTCATGCCCGCGACCACACCAGCAACAGATTGTTCGCCGGCATGGCGTGGCGCTGCGAAAGTCGCAATCCGGCGTGCAGTGCTTCGTGCTCCACGTCTTCGCGGCGGCGAATGCCCCAGGCCGGATTTCGTTCGCGCAGGCTCTGGTCGAAGTCGCGGTTGCCGCTTGAGGTGGACACCTCGTCTTCTATATACGGCCCATAGGTGATGAGTACACCACCCGGCGCCAAATGCCGCACACTGCCTTGCATCAGTGCAGAGCATGTAGCCCAGGGCGATATGTGCAGCATGTTGGCGCAGTAGATCGCGTCGAATTCTGTGCCTTGGTCAAGCCATGGAGGCGTCATCACATCCAGCAGAATTGGAGCATAAACATTGGTAAGACCCGCTTGCGTAATGCGTGTCGAAATCGTCGCCAGGGCGGTGGTTTGTGCCTGTGTGGCTTCGGCCTCCGAAGGCAGCCACGACCACTGCGGCAAACCCGCAGCAAACCAGACCACATGCTGGCCCGTCCCCGAGGCGATCTCGAGCGCCCGGCCCTGCGCCGGTAACACTTGGCGCAGCACTTCAAGAATGGGCTGCTTGTTGCGGTCGGCCGGCGCGCTGTGCGCAAGCTCGATCATCCTAACAAACCACGCTTGCGCAGCATGGCATCGACCTGCGGATCGCGGCCCCGGAAGTTGCGAAACGCCTGGGCCGGCTCCTGGCTGTTGCCGGCGCTGTAGATCTGCTGCAACAGGCGCTGTGCGGTTGCAGTATCGAATGCGTTTCCGGTCTCGACGAAGGCCTGGAAAGCGTCTGCTTCCAGCACTTCGGCCCACATGTAGACGTAGTAGCCGGCGGCGTAGCCCGAGCTGGCAAACAGGTGTTGAAAGTGGCTCAGATGGTGGCGCAAACCGATGTCGCCCGGCACGCCCAGTGCGCGGCACTGTTCGGCTTCGAACTTGGCAATGTCCACCGCCGTGCCGCTGGGCAGGCTGTGCAGGGCCATGTCGATCAGCGCGGGTCCGGTGTACATGAGCGTGGCCCAGGCCTGATTGAAGCGTCGCGCTGCGTGCAGCTTGTCGAGCAGCGCATCGGGCAAGGTCTCGCCACTCTGGAAATGGCGCGCGTGGCGCTGCAGCACCTCGCGCTCCAGCGCCCAGTTCTCGAACAGCTGCGAGGGCAGTTCCACATAGTCGCGCAGCACGCTGGTGCCGGCCAGGCGCTCGTGTCTGACCTGCGACAAGAGGCCATGCAGGCCGTGGCCAAACTCGTGGAACAGGGTTTTGACGTCCTCGAAGCTCAGCAGCGTCGGGCTGGCCTTGGCAAAGTTGTTGTTGTTGATGACGATGGGCAGCGTGCCGCCCTGATGACCAGACTGGCTACGAAAAATGCTCATCCAGGCGCCGCTGCGTTTGGCTGGGCGTGCGAAGTTGTCGCCCAGAAAGAGTCCGACCGCCGTGCCATCGGCGCGTTGTACCTCCCAGGCGCGCACGTCCGGGTGGTACAGCGCCAGGCCCTGCTGCTCGACAAAGCGCAGTCCAAAGAGTCGCTGCGCGCAATCAAACATCGCCGCGATCATGTTGTCCAGAGTGAAGTAGGGCTTGAGTTCGGCATCGTCCAGATCGAACTGCTGGGCACGCACCTTCTCCGCGAGGTAGCGCCAGTCCCAGGCCGCAATCGGCGTTGGCTCGCCCAGGCTGTTGGCCATCGCCGTCAGCTTGGCCCGGTCCTCCTGCGCCTTGGCCTTGGCCGGCTCCCAGGCCTGATGAAGTAGCTTGAGCACGGTAGAGGGCTTGCCGGCCATGCGGTCCACCAGTTCGTAGTCCGCATAGTTGGCGTAGCCGAGTAACTCAGCCTGCTCCTGGCGCAAGGCCATGATGCGTGCGGCAACCGGGCGGTTGTCGGTCGCACCTTCGTGGGCGCCGCGCAGCGAGCGTTCGCGCCAGACGGCTTCGCGCAGATCGCGTCGCGCCGAGAAGCTCAAGAAAGGTTCCGTCAGCGATGGCGACAGGGTGACGGCATGGCTGTTCTCGCCCAGGCCGCGCTGTGCTGCAGCGGCGCGTGTGGCCTCGCGCATGAATTCGGGCAGGCCCGCCAGATCGGATTCGGTCTTGAGCTCAAGCAAAAAGCTGTTCTCGTCAGCCAGCACATTCTGTGAAAACGTGGTGCACTGGGCTGCGAGTTCCTGCACCACAGCGCCATAGCGCTGGCGTGCTTCGCCACTGAGCTGGGCACCGGCACGCACAAAGTCCAGGTGCACGCGCTCCAGCAGTCGCAGGTCCTGGGCTGCACGCGCCAACTGCTGGCGTTGCCGGTACAAGCTGTCAACGCGCGCAAACAGGGCAGCGTGCATGTAGATCGCGTTTTCATGCGCCGCCAGGCGCGGCGCCATCGTGCGCTGCACCGCCTGCAAGGCCGGGCTGGTTTCGCTGACGGTGAGGTTGCTGAACAACAGCTCGATACGGTTGTAGAGCCGACCGCACTGGTCCATTGCCTCCAGAGTGTTGGCAAAGGTGGCAGGCTCGGGGTTGGCGGCAATGGCGTCGAGTTCGGCACGCTGCGCTGCCATGGCGACCTTGAACGCGTCCTCGAACTGCTCGGGGCGAACCAGATCGAACGGCGGCAGGCCGTAGGCGGTGAGCCAGTCGGCCAGCAGGGGATTGTCAGGGGTTTGGGGGGTGGAGTTGGGTACGTTCATGAATTGATTGTGACCCAACTCCCGCCAGCGCGCACGGCGCTGGACGCTACTTCAGTTCGGTGATGAACTGTTCACGCGGGCGGCGCACCTTCTTCAGGTTCACCAGCCAATCCTTGTCCTCTTCGCGGTAGCCAAGCGGCACGATCGCGACACTGCGCAGGCCGCGCGCGGACAGGTTCAGGATCTCGTCCAGCGCCTTCGGATCAAAGCCTTCCATCGGCGTGGCGTCCACTTCTTCGTAAGCCGCAGCGATCAGGGCGGCGCCCAGACCGATGTAGGCCTGGCGGGCCGCGTGCTCAAAGTTGGTCCGGGCGTCGCGCGCCGGGTAGCTGCCCAGCAGCATCTTGCGGTAGTTTTCCCAGCCTTCGTTGGTGCCGCCACGCTCGGCATTGGTCAGGTCAAACATGTGGTTGATGCGCTCGGCCGTGTAGGTGTCCCAGGCGGCAAAGACCAGCAGGTGCGAACAGTCGGTAATCTGTCCTTGGCCCCAGGCCTTGGGCTTAATCTGCTCCCGGGTCTCCTTGTTGCTCACCACAATGATCTCGTAGGGCTGCAGGCCGCTCGATGTGGGTGCCAGACGCGCAGCTTCCAGAATGCGGTCCACTTTTTCCTGCGGCACGGCCTTGGCCGGGTTCATTTTCTTGGTAGCGTAGCGCCATTGGAGCTTTTGGAGCAAATCAGACATGCGTGTTTCCTGAAGGATTGAAAAGTTGCTGCCATCGCTTGGATGGCAGGTGTTTCGACAGCTTGGGGCGAGCCTTGCGTTTCACAA
>CAIYMN010000175.1 GCA_903927295.1 uncultured beta proteobacterium
CCAAATAAAACGCTGCTCATTGACTCGCGGAATCGTCATTGCGAGCCGGCGCCAGCCGGCGTGGCAATCCATCTTGCCTGGGATCTCCAGTGAAAGATGGATTGCTTCGCTGCGCTCGCAATGACGAAATCAGATCCACTTTCACCCCAGCTCTTAGGTCACTTTCATGTCAATCTCGTCCAGTACCCCACTCACCGAGTTAGAAAACGCGTCCGAATTCATCGCGCGCCACATCGGCGTCAATGATGCCGATGAAGCACTGATGCTTAAAGCCGTCGGCGCCACTTCGCGCCGCGAGTTGATCGACGACATCGTGCCGCGCTCGATCGCTCGAAGCCAGGCCATGGCGATTCCCGCCGCAGTCACTGAAGCCGCAGCGCTGTCAGAACTCCAGGCCATGGCGGCAAAGAACAAGATCTTCAAGAGTTATATCGGCCAGGGTTATTACGACACCCACACGCCCGGCGTGATCCTGCGCAACATCCTGGAAAATCCGGCCTGGTACACCGCCTACACGCCGTATCAGGCTGAAATCAGCCAGGGCCGTATGGAAGCCCTGGTGAACTTTCAGACCATGATCGCCGACCTGACGGCGCTGCCCATGGCCAATGCATCGATGCTGGATGAAGCCACTGCCGCCGCGGAGGCCATGACGCTGGCCAAGCGCTCGGTGAAGGCCCGCGGCCAAACTTTCATTGTCTCGGGCGACTGCCACCCGCAAACCATCGAGGTCATCCAGACCCGTGCCGCGCCTTTGGGCATCAGCATCAAGATCGTGCGTTCCGCCGATGAATGGCAAAGTGCGATTGCGGCAGACGACTACTTCGCTGCACTCAACCAATATCCCGGCAGCACGGGCTGGCTGGCTGAATGGTCGGTCTCAGCCGACGTCATCCACAGCAAACAGGCAGCCTTCATCCTCGCCGCCGACCTGTTGGCAATCACCCTGCTCAAACCCCCAGGCGAAATGGGTGTCGACATTGCTGTCGGCACCACGCAGCGCTTTGGCATGCCCATGGGCAACGGGGGACCGCACGCAGCCTATCTTGCGTGCCGTGACGAATTCAAGCGTTCCATGCCGGGGCGCCTGGTCGGCGTCAGCATCGATGTCCATGGCAACCCCAGTTACCGTCTGGCTCTACAAACTCGGGAACAGCACATCCGCCGCGAAAAAGCCACTTCAAACATCTGTACCGCGCAGGTCTTGCCGGCAGTCATTGCCAGCATGTACGCGATTTACCATGGCCCGGAGGGCTTGAAGCGCATTGCCGAGCGTGTGGCGCGATACACAGCCGTGCTCGCTGCCGGACTGAAATCTCTTGGCTGCAATCTTCTTTATGCCACGGCCTTTGACACCTTGACGGTGCAAGCCGGAACGGAAGCTGCAGCGCAGGCGATTGCACAAAAAGCCCGCGACGCGGGCGCCAACCTGCGCCTGCTGCGCAAGACCTGCGTCGGCATCTCGCTGGACGAAACCACAACGCGTGCGGACATCGAATTGCTCTGGGCTTTTTTCGCAATCGACAAGCAAGCGCTGCCCAAGGTGACCGATCTGCAAGACAGCGCACCGGCACTTATTCCGGCCAGCCTGCGACGCAGCAGTGCTTTTCTGACGCACCCGGTGTTCAACACCTACCACTCCGAAACCGGCATGCTGCGTTACATCCGCGTGCTGAGCGACAAGGATTTGGCGCTGGACCGCAGCATGATTCCGCTGGGCAGTTGCACCATGAAGCTCAACGCCACCAGCGAGATGATTCCCATCACGTGGCCCGAATTTGCGGCGATGCATCCGTTTGCACCGGCTGAGCAACGCCTCGGTTACAAGGAACTGGATGAACAGCTGCGCGAGTGGCTGTGTCAGGCTACCGGTTACGCCGGCATCAGCCTGCAGCCCAATGCGGGATCACAAGGCGAGTACGCGGGTCTGCTGACGATCCGGGCCTACCACGCAGCGCACGGCCAGGGTCACCGCAATATCTGTCTGATTCCCTCGAGTGCCCACGGCACCAACCCGGCCAGCGCCCAGATGGCCGGGCTAACCGTCGTGGTGACAGAATGTGACGCCAGCGGCAACGTCGACCTGGCTGACCTGCGCGCCAAGTGCGAACAGCACAGCCAGAATCTGGCTGCGGTGATGATCACCTACCCGAGCACGCACGGCGTCTTCGAGACCAGTGTCAAGGAACTCTGCGCGCTGGTGCATTCACATGGAGGCCGGGTTTACGTTGACGGCGCCAACATGAATGCACTGGTGGGTCTGGCGGCGCCGGGTGAGTTTGGTGGCGATGTCAGCCACCTGAACCTGCACAAGACTTTCTGC
>CAIYMN010000176.1 GCA_903927295.1 uncultured beta proteobacterium
CCCTCGGCCATGCTGCAGCTCAGTCTGGTTGAAGCACGCGTAGTGGCACGATACATGCGACCCCGCTTCATTGCCGAAGGCACGGTGTTCATTCGTGAAGGAGATGCTGACGGTACCGGTTTCATGGTGCTGGTTCTGGACGGTGAAGTGACTGTAGAAAACATTGTGGTGAGCCGGGTCTCGCCAATTACTGTTACCGTTCTGGGTGCCGGCAGCATGCACGGTGAAATAGGGCTGATTGACGGCTTGCCACGTTCGGCATCGTGCACTGCCAGCTCGGATTTGCATTGTGTGGTTCTGACCCGCGAGGGCATGCTTCAATTGCTGAAGGACGAGCCCAACCTCGGTGCCAAGCTGATGATGGCGATTGCGATGCGCATTGCCGGGAGGCTGCGCGACAATACCCAGAAATTGAAAAAGTACGTGCAACTGACCAAAGCCATGCAGCAGGAAATTGATCACCTGATGCCGACCTCTTCATCAACTGCTGGCGCAAGGATGGCCGATGTCCCGAAATCGTCGGGCCGCTAGGCGCTCGGGCAACTGGACGCAAATTTCTGCGTTGCTGCTGGTGCTCTGCGCCGCTATCGGCAGCCTGGTCCTGTGGCTGGTCGATCCGGTCTTGATGCAGGGCCTCCGTCTCGCCCAATTCGACCAGATGCAGCGCTGGCATCCGCGCCCTTACCTGCCGACGCCCGTGCGTGTGGTCGACATAGATGAGGCGAGCCTGAAAAGCTATGGTCAGTGGCCCTGGCCACGCACTCGTATTGCCGAACTGGTACAGCGACTGCATGCTGCGGGCGCCAGCGCGATTGCCTTCGATGTTTTACTGGCTGAGCCGGATCGGACTTCACCGAAGGCGATGGACGAGCTTCGACAAAGCCCGCAGACTCGTGCCCTGTTGCAGGATCTGCCGGACCACGATGAAGTTCTGGCAAGCACGTTGGTCGGGGCTGGCGTCGTACTGGGGAGTTTCTTCTCGGTCGGCGGTCCGGTGGCGCCACCGATGAAGGCTTCCGACAATGGGATCGAAACACGCTATCGCGTTGTTCCTGTTGGTAATGTTGACTTGGCTCCATGGCTGTACAAGGTGGATACCGCTGTATTGCCGTTGCCCATGTTGTTGGCGACCGCCAGCGGTTGGGGGGCCATCAATTTCGCTCCGGACGGTGACAGTGTCGTGCGGCGTGTACCTCTCTTGATGAGCTTTCGTGACCAAATTGTGCCGAGCTTATGTATCGACGCCTTGCGTGTGTCACAGGGCGAGCGCAATTACGTCGTTCGCAGCACCGAAGCGGGGGTGAAAGAGATCCGTAGTGGCAAATTCATCGTGCCCACCAATGACATGGCGGAAATCTGGTTGCATCACACGGCTGATCAGACCAGAAGGACCATCTCAGCGGTACAGGTCTTGAACGGCCAGGTTGGCGCCGGCCAGTTCCAGGGCGGCATTGTGCTGGTCGGTACGTCGGTAGCCGGCTTGTTCGATTCGCGCTACACCCCGATGGGACAATTGATTCCCGGCGTACAAGTGCATGCGATGGCGCTGGAGCAAATGCTGTTGGGCCATTACCTGGAACGCCCATATTCGGCGCGCGATAACGAGGCATTGCTGCTGCTCTTTGGCGTGCTGCTGGTTGGTCTGGTTGCTCTCAAGGCGCGGTTTTGGGTTTCCGCCGTGGTGACGGCGACGCTGCTTTTCGCACTGTTGGGTGGTGCCTGGTATGCCTTCACGGTTGAACACCTGTTGTTGGACGCATTCAACCCGGCGTTGGCGGTGCTCCTCAGTTTTGTTTTGACAAGTGGCTCGCATCACCTGGTCACGGAGCGCGAGCGGCGCTGGGTGCGCCAGGCGTTTTCACGCTATGTTTCGCCGAACCGGGTGGCGCATTTGATGGCGAATCCAGAACACCTGCGCCTGAGTGGTCGGCGCCAGGCCTGCAGCTTTGTTTTCACAGATGTGGCGGGCTTTACCAGTTTGATCGAAAGCAGAGATCCGTCCCAGGTGGTGAGTCTGCTCAATGAGTACCTTGAAGGCATGTTGGAGATTGTCTTCAAGCATGAAGGCACGCTCGAGCGCATCATGGGTGACGCCGTGGCTGTGCTGTTTTCGGCTCCGGTGCCACAGGCCGACTATCGCCAACGGGCACTTGACTGTGCCCTGGAAATGGACTCGTTTGCCTCAGCCTACGCGCGTCGTGTGCAGTCCGAAGACGTTCCCTGGGGCCACACCCGCATTGGTGTGCACTGCGGTGAGGTCATCGTCGGCAACTTTGGTGGTAAAGCCTTGTTTGACTACCGTGCGCTGGGGGACCCGATCAACACGGCGGCGCGGCTGGAGAGCGTCAACCGGCATCTGGGTACACGGGTCTGTGTATCGCAGGCAGTCATGGACGGCTGTCAGGATGTTCCAGTGCGCGTCGTCGGGCGCCTGGTACTCAAGGGCAAGCAACAGGCCCTGCAGGCCTACGAGCCGTTGGCGGCCACCGATGCGGCCTTGTGCGCCGCACCAGCGGACTACGCCAACGCAATGGGCTCGTTGCAATCAGGTGATGCGTCGGCTGCTTTGGTCGCTTTCGAATGGATGGCAAGCGAGCATCCGCATGATCCGCTGGTGGTGCTGCACCTGCAGCGGCTGCGTGACGGTGCTGTCGATGACCAGATCGTGATGACCGAAAAATAAATGGTGTCAGCGGATCGTGACAACGACCCGGCGGTTTTCCGGTTCGCCGCCGGATTTCGCGGGAACGACCATTTGGCGGTCACCGTGCGCCTCAACCCAAATGGCTTCTCGGGGAACACCAAGTTCGACTAGCGCATCGGCAACATTTTGGGCGCGCTCACGTCCGGCTTTTTCTTTGGCTTCGGGCGTTCCGATGGAGTCGGAATGACCCACGACCGAAATGTCCACCGACCTGCCTGATTCGGCGAGACGCAGGAACCGCGCGGCAATGTCCTTCGCCTGTTGCTTCAACACGGGTGACAAAACCTTGACTCCCCCGCGGAAATAGAGCGGCCGCAGGATGATTGGCGCGGCTGGCAGCGCAGCCATCGCGGCACCAAAGTCGCGTTTCAGTTGTTCCTGCGTGGCGAGGAAGGGCTCCCTCTTTCCGTCCAGCGCAGCCCCTTTCATTTCCTCGGTCAGCACCTGCTCGCCCTGCGCGCTTCGCACCGCGACGCTGCCGACTTTGCCTGCCGGATCGCGCAGCAGTACAACGTAGGAGCTTGTACCCTTGGCAGCACAACCGGCCAATATGGCAAGCAGCGTCAAGGTGGCAGCCAGAAAAATGGTTTTGCCGGAAAACTTCATTGTTCGTCCTCGACTTTGACAACGAACTGCGTACCACGCACGCCGATGATTCCGCTTGGCGTCTTGACGGTCACCGACTCGGGGCTGAGCTTTTCAATCACGCCTGAAATATAGTTCAAGGTGCCACGAATCAGTCGTGTGCTCAGCTTGAGCTCATTTTGTGCTGGGGCATAAAGGTACTCGTCAACTGTCAGTTGGGTGTCGGGGCCAAAGGACATCAAGGTGTTGTCCTTGAAACTGATGCCCATCGATGCGCCAGGGCCTGTCTGGAGTTGGCTGCCGAGCAGAATGGCCGTGCCGCGTTGTGCCTTGACGCGTTCCTCCGCGTTGCTGACCCAGGCATCGCCGGTGACCGTCTTGACGTAGCCAATGGGCGTGGGCTGGGCTTGCGAATACAAGGCGTGCATCCACAGCATGCAGCCCGCCAGCATCCGCCAAGAATACGATTTTTTGTTCATCGCGTGGTTCGCAAAAGCCACATTTTCGTTGATTTTTGGAAATCGAAGTGCGCCTATTTGGGAAGAACAAACCACCCATTGCCAAAAACAAACGCGCCCGAAGGCGCGTCCTGCTTGAATTGGTTGAACGATTATTTGCTGAGCAGACGCACCATTTCCAGGCACTTGCTGGAGTAGCCCCACTCGTTGTCGTACCAGGCGATGATCTTCATGAACGTGCTGTCCAGCGCCATGCCGGCGTCGGCGTCGAAGACCGAGGTGCAACTTTCACCACGGAAGTCAGTCGAGACCACTTTGGCGTTGGTGTAGCCCAGCACGCCCTTCATGGGGCCCTCGCTCGCGGCCTTCATGGCGGCGCAGACTTCCGCATAAGTCGCCGGCTTTTCCAGTTCGACAGTCAAGTCAACCACCGAGACATCGCTGGTTGGCACGCGGAAGGAAACGCCCGTGAGCTTCTTGTTCAGTTCCGGAATCACCACACCCACGGCCTTGGCAGCACCTGTGCTGGAAGGAATGATGTTTTCCAGAATACCGCGGCCGCCGCGCCAGTCCTTGTTGGATGGGCTGTCCACTGTCTTCTGCGTGGCGGTGGCAGCATGCACGGTGGACATCAGGCCGCGCTTGATGCCCCAGTTGTCGTTGAGCACCTTGGCCACCGGGGCCAGGCAATTGGTGGTGCATGACGCGTTGGAGATGATGGTCTGTCCGGCATAGGTGCTGTCGTTGACGCCAAAGACGAACATGGGCGTGTCGTCCTTGCTGGGGGCCGACATGATGACCTTTCTGGCGCCGGCCGTGATGTGCTTTTGCGCTGCTTCCTTGGTCAGGAACAAACCGGTGGCATCGATCACGATGTCGGCGCCGACGTCAGACCACTTCAGCTCAGCCGGGTCCTTGACGGCGGTCAGGCGAATCTTCTTGCCATTGACGATCAGATTGCTGCCTTCGACCGCAATGTCACCCTTGAAGCGGCCATGCACGGAATCAAACTGCAGCATGTAAGCCAGGTATTCGGGCTCCAGCAGGTCATTGATGCCAACGACTTCGATGTCGTGGAAGTTTTGCACGGCAGCGCGAAACACGATGCGCCCGATACGGCCAAAGCCGTTGATACCAATCTTGATTGTCATTTGAAATTTCTCCGCGAGTTAGAACTTGAAACCAATACCTTTTCCACAGCGTCCGCCACGTTCTCTGGCGTAAAGCCGAAGTGCTTGAACAGGACCGGTGCTGGCGCCGATTCGCCAAAGCTGTCGATGCCAACCACGGCGGCGCAACCGTATTTCCACCAGCCGTCAGTGACTCCCATCTCAACCGCGATGCGCGGCATGCCGTCGGGCAGCACGTTCATCTTGTAGGCGACGCTTTGCCGGTCAAAAGTCGTGTTGCTTGGCATCGAGACCACGCGCACGGCGATTTTTCGGCTTGCCAGGAGCTCTTGCGCCTTCAGGGCCAACTGAACTTCGGAGCCGGTAGCAATGATGACGGCTTGCGTCTTCTTCTTCAGGCCGACCTCGCTCGGTTCAGCCAGCACATAGGCGCCCTTGCTGATGTCGCCCAGGCTGGACTTGGGTGCGTAGTAGATGTTCTGCCTTGAGAGCAGCAGAGCGGTGGGCCGGTCCTTGTTTTGCAGCGCCACGCTCCAGGCGATGGCAGTTTCTGCCGTATCACCCGGGCGCCAGACGTCCACGTTCGGGATCAAGCGCAGCGATGCAGCGTGTTCGATCGACTGGTGTGTCGGGCCGTCTTCGCCCAGGCCGATCGAGTCGTGCGTGAACACATGCACGACTCGCAGTTTCATCAGGGCGGCCATGCGGATTGCGTTGCGGCTGTAGTCGCTGAAAGTGAGGAAGGTACCGCCATAAGGGATAAAGCCACCGTGCAAGGCAACGCCATTCATGATGGCTGCCATGCCGAATTCGCGCACGCCGTAATTGACATGACGCCCGCCGTTGCTGTGGCCAGTAAAGTCAAAGCGCAGGTTCGGCGTACTCTTGGTGTTCGTCAGGTTTGAGCCGGTCAGATCGGCCGAGCCGCCCAGCATTTCGGGTAGCGCTGCAGTGAACGCTTCCAGCGCCAGTTGCGAAGCCTTGCGTGAGGCGGCAGTCTCGGCCTTGCTGTGGGCCGCCACTGCCGTGTCAACTGCAACCTGATTGAAGTTTTTCGGCAACTCCCCCTTCATGCGCCGCACCAACTCTCTGGCGAGTCCCGGGTGCGCGGCTTTGTAGGCTGCGAACTTCCCGTTCCAGGACTTTTCTGCCGCCGCGCCCGCGGCCTTTGCATCCCAGGCTGCGTAGATCTCCTTCGGAATGACAAAAGGCTGATGAGGCCAGCCGAGCTCGGCGCGGGTGAGTGCAATTTCTTCTGCGCCCAGGGGCTCGCCGTGTGCCTTGGCCGTGTTGGCGCGGTTCGGGCTGCCCTTGCCGATGCTTGTCTTGCAGATGATCAGCGTCGGCATATCAAGCGACTTCCTGGCATCGGCGATGGTACGGGCCACAAGATCGACGTCGTGGCCATCGATCGGGCCCAGAACGTTCCAGCCGTAGGACACAAAGCGTAGCGCCGTGTTGTCGATGAACCAAGGCGCCACCGGGCCGTCAATCGAAATTCCGTTGTCGTCGTAGAGGGCAATCAACTTGTTGAGCCGCCAGGCACCAGCCAGTGCAGCCGCCTCGTGACTGATGCCTTCCATCAGGCAGCCGTCGCCCATGAAAGCAAAGGTGTGGTGGTTGACGACCTCATGGCCGTCGCGGTTGAATTCCTTGGCCAGCAGCTTTTCTGCCAGCGCCATGCCGACGGCATTGCTGATGCCCTGGCCCAGTGGGCCGGTCGTGGTCTCGACCCCGGGTGTGACGCCGACCTCTGGATGACCAGGGGTCTTGCTGTGCAACTGGCGGAACTTCTTCAGTTCCGTGATCGGCAGCTTGTAACCCGTCAGATGCAGCACCGCGTACAGCAGCATCGAGCCGTGGCCGTTCGAGAGTACGAAGCGGTCGCGGTCAAACCAGTGAGGATTGGACGGATTGTGTTTGAGCTGTCGCTGCCAAAGCGCTACGGCCATATCGGCCATGCCCATAGGCGCACCCGGATGGCCAGAGTTGGCAGCCTGCACCGCATCCATGGTCAGGGCGCGAATCGCGTTGGCCATGTCGGCAGGGGTGGCGCCGCTTCGTTGTTCTGTATCAGCCATCTGTGCCAACTCCGGATTAGTACTTGAGTAAGGGTAAACGCGGTATTTTACCGGGGCGCCAGCCTGTCTTGGGCTATGCTTGGGATTCCCGACTCGCGATTCAGGAACAATTTCATGAGCAAACTATTTTCTCCCCTGCTTTTGCCTTCACCACGGGGTGGACTGACGTTGGCCAATCGCATCGTGGTGGCGCCCATGTGCACCTACTCGGCGCAGGACGGCGTGGCGGGCGACTGGCATCTGATGCACTGGGGTAACCTGCTCAATAGCGGCGCCGCCATGTTGACGATTGAGGCGACCGCCGTCCTGCCGGAAGGGCGCATTACACCGAATTGCATCGGCCTGTGGGATGAGCGTACGGCGGCGGCGCTGGCCGACACCCTTCAGCGCGCGCGACAACTGGCACCGCCGGTGGCGGCTTGCATCCAGTTGGCCCATGCCGGCCGCAAGGCTTCCAGCGCCCTGCCATGGCAGGGCGGGCAGTTGCTCAAGCCCGAGCAGGGTGGCTGGGAAACTTTTGCACCCTCGGCCCTGGCCTATTTACCCAGCGAACCCGCGCCGACTGCTTTGACGGTAGAAAAAATGGGTCAGATCAGGGATGCTTTTGTGGCAGCGGCACGGCGCGCTGAGCGCATGGGCGTGGAAGCCGTTGAAATTCACAATGCGCACGGCTACTTGCTGCACGAGTTCCTGTCGCCGCTGGCCAATCAGCGCTGCGACGACTATGGCGGCAGCTTTGAGAACCGGATCCGTTATCCGTTGGAGGTCTTCGCAGCCGTGCGCCAGGCATTTGACGGTGTGCTGGGATTGCGCCTGTCAGCCTCTGACTGGGTCGAAGGCGGATGGGATGTGACGCAAAGCGCGGAGTTCTCCAAACGTTTGAAAGCGGCCGGCTGTGATTTCATTCATGTTTCCTCAGGCGGTGTTTCTGCGGCGCAGAAGATCGCCGTGGGCGCTGGATATCAAGTGCCGTTTGCACGCCAGATTCGCCAGGCCAGCGGCATGCTCACGACTGCCGTCGGCCTGATCACCGATGCGCAGCAGGCGGAAGCTATTCTGCAGGCCGGCGACGCCGATTTGATTGCGCTGGCGCGGGCATTTCTTTACAAGCCACGCTGGGGCTGGGAGGCGGCAGCGGCCTTGGGCGCCGAGGTCAGCGCCAATCCGGTGTACTGGCGCTGCTTGCCACGCGAGGCGCAAGCAGTCTTTGGTCCGGTCAAGATCGGCATGCGCTAAGACGTTCTCGATGCCTGAAGGACGCATTGCCGCGATGTTGCTTGCTGCCGGGCGCGGGGAGCGCATGCGGCCCTTGACCGATGCCATGCCCAAACCGATGCTGCCGCTGCGCGGCAAGCCCTTGATGCAGTGGTCCATGGAGGCGCTGGCGCGAGGTGGCTTTAGTCGCTTGGTGATCAATACGGCCTGGCTTGGCGAGCAGATAGAAGCGGCATTTGGAACGGTTTGTTCCCCTTTGCCGGATCTGGCACCATTGCAGATTGGCTATTCACGAGAGGGCGCTGATTTCGGCACTGCGCTCGAAACAGCCGGTGGCATCGTGCGCGCGTTACCGCGTTTGTGCCCGGTTGACGGCAGTGGCCACTGTGCAGAACTGTTCTGGGTGCTTGCCAGCGACGTCTTCGCGCCGGACTTCTGCTTTGAGCAGACGGCTGTCGAACGCTTTGCTGACAGCGGCAAATTGGCGCACATCTGGTTGGTGCCCAATCCCGAGCATCATCCGGGGGGTGACTTTGGTCTCAGCAGCGGCGGATTGGCCTTGAGCCAGGCCCCGGTCCAATATACGTATTCGACCATTGGCCTGTACAGTCGCAAGTTGTTTGCTCCGCCCTGGTGCCATATAGCCAACGGTAACCCGCAAGGGGTCAAAGCCCCTTTGGCGCCACTGCTGCGCGCCGCCATGGACAATGCGCTGGTCAGTGCCGAACTGTACCGCGGCGCCTGGACTGATATCGGAACACCTGAGCGACTGCAAGAGCTCAATCAAACAAGTGAAAGGGACAAACCATGAACGAGTCTTCCACTGCACCCTATGCCCAACGCCGCGCCCGACTGGCTGCCCTGCTTGGACCCAAAGGCATTGCCATCATCCCGAGTGCGCCTGAGCAGCAGCGCAACCGGGATTCAGACTTTTTGTATCGGCAAGACAGCTACTATTACTACCTTACCGGCTTTGCCGAGCCCAAGGCCTGGCTGGTCATCACTGGCGACGGCAAGAGCACGCTGTTTTGCCAGCCGAAAGACCTGGAGCGCGAGATCTGGGATGGTTTCCGGCTTGGGCCCGAAGCAGCGCCGGCGCAACTTGGCATCGAGGCTGCATTCTCCGTTGCTGAACTGGATCAGCAACTGCCGGCCCTGCTTGATGGCCGCGAAACCGTCTTTTATCCATTTGCTACCCACAAGGCGCTGGAAACACGGATTGACGGCTGGCTTGGCAGTCTGCGCGCACGGGTGCGCTATGGTGCCCTGTGCCCTCAGCAGTTGCGGGATCTGTGCGTGCTGCTTGATGAAATGCGCTTGTTCAAGGACAGCCATGAGCTGGACATCATGCGTCGCGCCGCGCAAATCAGCGCTGGCGCTCACGTCCGCGCCATGCAGCTGAGTGGGCGCATGCTGCGCGACGGCGTGCCCGTGCGTGAATACCATCTGGATGCCGAACTGCTACACGAGTTCCGTCTCCATGGTTCGCAATACCCGGCCTATGGATCAATTGTGGCGGCCGGCGCCAATGCCTGCGTGCTGCACTACCGCGCTGATGCGGGCGAGGTGCGTGACGGCGAACTGGTGCTGATAGACGCCGGCTGCGAGCTTGACGGTTATGCCAGCGACATTACGCGCACTTTTCCGGCCAATGGCAAATTCAGCGCGCCACAGCGCGCCCTGTACGAACTGGTGCTGGCATCGCAGGAGGCGGCCATCGCGGCCACACGACCTGGCGCGCGCTTCACCGATCCGCATGAGGCCACCGTCAAAGTGCTGGCGCAGGGCATGCTCGATTTGGGACTGCTGGACAGGAACAAGGTCGGCAGTCTGGAGGATGTGATTGAGAAGCGTGCCTACTTTCAGTTCTACATGCACCGTACCGGTCACTGGCTCGGTATGGACGTGCATGATTGTGGCAATTACATCGAACCCTCGGAAGTGGGCACGGTGAGCGAGCGCAAGGATCCGCTCAGCGGTGAACTGATCAAGGACCGGCCCGCGCGCATTCTGCAAAGCGGCATGGTGCTCACTATTGAGCCCGGTATCTATGTGCGCGCCGCAGAAGGGGTGCCAGAGCAGTTTCACAACATAGGCATCCGCATTGAAGACGATGCCATCGTGAGCGCCAGCGCCTGTGAACTGATCAGCCGCGATGTGCCGGTGACTGTGCAGGAAATTGAGGCGTTGATGCGCGCGTAAAGCAGTGCAGATCAAAGTTGGAACGGACTTATGATTCTGTTGAACGTCATGAAGAATATTCTGGGGCGCAACGAAGCTCAGCGCGCATCTGAAGTCTCTGGCGATGGCGAGACGCCGCGCGTTCTCAATGTGGGCGGTGGCAGCAAGGAAATTCCCATCTCATCGTGGTACCAGGATTGGTCCCATCTGCTGCTGGACATAGACCCTCTGACCGGCGCCGATGTCGTGCTGGACGCGCGCAAATTGGCGACGCTGCCGAGCGACCTGTTTGACGCAATTTATTGTTCCCACAACCTTGAGCACTATTATCAGCATGACGTCTTGAAGGTGCTTGCAGGGTTCCTGCATGTCTTGAAGCCAGACGGGTTTGCCGAAATCCATGTACCCGACATGCTACTGGTGATGCAGCATTGTGTTGAGAATGGGGGCGACATCCACGGCATTCTGTACGAGTCTGCCGGAGGACCCATATCTGTCCACGACGTCATGTATGGATGGGGCAAACAGATAGCTGACAGTGGTGTTGATTTTTACGCCCACAAGACCGGATTCACGCCGAAGTCTTTGCGCGAAGTGCTGCTCGCGGCGGGCTTTGCCGAGGTATGGATCAACGCGTCGACCAGTGACTTTGCCATTGGAGCATTGGCATTCAAGCAGCAGCCCACATCGGCGCAGCGCATGCTGCTGAACCTGCCTCTGGAATGAAGCTGTCACTGCGTGCACCAGCGCTGCCACATATTGCGTAGCGCTGCTTCAAAGTGCAAGGCGAAACGCGAAGCGTCGAACAAAGGCGATGCCAGCACCTGCGGTCGCAAAGTGGCGCGAAGCAATTCCAGGTTCTTGAGATTGCTGGCATGCGAAACGGCGCTTGACAGGTACTCATCGGTATTGTTTGCAATCCAATCAGGCAGTCCCGCGTTCGTCAGCAACCCGACACCCTGGCGCGACAGAAAACGCTCCCCTGCCAGTGTTACTACGGGCACGCCCATCCACAAGGCTTCGCAGGTCGTGGTGCCACCCGTGTAAGGAAAGGGGTCGAGTGCAATATCCACGCGCTGATAGGTCTTCAGGTACTCGGCGCGAGACGAAAGTCCTTCCATCATCAATCGCCCTGGAGCAATCCCGCAAACCGCGAATCGCTCAGCGACACTCTGCTGGATGGAGACCACTTTGAATTGGGGAGACTTGAGGAACAGGCGACTATCGGGGACTGCGGTCAGCACCTGCGCCCACAGCGCGACGACTTTGTCGTTCATCTTGGTCAGGTTGTTGAAACAGCCAAAGGTCAGATAGCCATTGCTGAGTGCCGGAAGCGGGTTGACTTCCACACTTACATCGGGGGGTGTGAAGCAAAGTCGGGTCTCTGGAAGGCGCCAGATCTTCTCGGTGAAATTGACCTCTTCGCTTTCGGGTAGCGTCCACGGGTCGGCGATGAGGTGGTCCATGGCCGCTACGCCTGTGGTTGCGAAATATCCGAGCCAGCTCACTTGCACCGGAGCTGGGTTCCAGGCAAACAGAGGCAGCCGGTTGTGCGCAGTGTGTCCGGCAAGATCAATCAGGATGTCGATTTCATCATCCTTGATGCGCATCGCCGCAAGCTCATCCGGGAGTTCCACGATAGAGCGCCAGCCGCTACACAGCGACTTGATTCGTTCCGTAACGCTGTCATTGTCAAGATGGTTGGAGTAGCAAAAAAACTCCATTCGCCCCGATGTCTGAAGGACCAATGCATCCAGCACAGCTTCGAAGAAATAGCTGACCGGATGGGTACGGAAATCGCCAGAAACAAATCCAACACGCAAGCAGCGCTCGGGCTCGCGATTGTTGCCGCTGTTCGCTGATGCGCGGGCTTGGCGTTTCACCGTAGCGCCATACAGCTGCGCTTCGGAGAGCGACCGTGAGGGGCCGCAGTCGTCGCTGTAGTTCAGCACGAACAAAAGGTTGCTGTGCGCCTCTGTATAGACGGGGTTGAGCCTTAGTGCGCGACCGTAGCAAGTCTCGGCCTCGCTGAGTCGCCCAAGATCCTTCAAGGCATTGCCGAGGTTGTTGTGCGCTTCGGCGTAGCCTGGATCAATTTCCAGGGCGCGCCGATAGCTCGCCGCCGCGTCGCCAAATTGCCCGAGCTTGGTCAAAGCATTTCCCAGATTGCTGTGCACCTGCGCGTAGTCGGGCTGCAGTGCCAGAGCGTGCCGGTAGCTCTTCGCAGCAGCCTCGAATTTCCCCAGATCGTCCAGCACGGCGCCCAGTGCCACTTGGGCATCAACAAAGTCGGGCTTCAAGGCGATCGCCTTGTGATATGCGCCGAGAGCGGCCTCGCGGCGACCCAGGCGAACATAGGCATTGCCCATGTTGTAGTTCGCGGCCGCGTAGGTCGGGTTGTGAACCAGTGCGGTTTCGTAGGCCACCAATGCCCCTTGGACGTCCCCCAACTGGAGCAAAACATTGCCGCGATTCAAGTGCGCACGCGCCAGATTCGGAGCCAACAGCAAGGCTTTTTCGTAAAAGGCAAGGGCCTGCTCATACTGACCTTCTCCCTCCAGGGAATTGCCTTGACCGATCAAGTCAAGTGCGTCTCTTTCCGCCTTGTCATCCCTGCCACGATCACCAAATAGCCGAGCCGCAAATCGGTCAAACAGAGCCATCTTGCACCTTTCCATGGTTTCCATGCAATTGCAGATAGCATACGGTATCTGCGCGGACTGAAGCAATGGATCTGGGCATTTGGCCGTGTGTGATTTTGTCAAGATATGGATCGGAACAAGTATGCTTTTCAAGTGGTTCGACGCAACCGTCGCCAATCAATTTGGTGCCGAACTCGCAAGGTTCTTTATGGAGAGAATGCCTGTTGGCACGCAGAAGAACGAGAAGAAATTCGCTGCCAAAACCAGCGAACTATTGGGCAAGCTGAGTCTCAGGCTGAATCAGTTCAAGGTTGCGAACAAACTGAATTTCTATACCAAGGCACAGCTTGCCAATAGCTTCAAGTGGACGCTCAAGGATGCGGGCTACGAAACCAACTATGTAGACGACTTGACCGAATGGCTGGTAAAGCAACTCTAGGCAGATAAGTTTCCGCTTCAACACCATGAGTAACTGGCTCAGCCGCCTGCTGTCCGGCAAGGATGCGGGGAGGAAGGTCGATGTGGCAAGCCCTGCGGACACCTCCGACCGTATCACGGACAGTGTCGCGCAAAGGCGTCGTGGCAACGAATGCCTCAATCGGGGTGACGTGCACGGTGCGATCGAATCGTACAGGCAGGCCGTTGCTTCAGATCC
>CAIYMN010000177.1 GCA_903927295.1 uncultured beta proteobacterium
CGTCGCCGTGCTGCTGTGCAGCGGATGTGCCGTGGTGGCCGTTGCGGATACCGTCGTGACGGTAGCGGCGACTGTTGTCACGACTGGCGTCAAGGCGGCCGGTGCGGCTGTCAACGCTGTCATTCCGGATTCGAAGAAAACACCTTGATGTCTGCGCCATGGGGGATGAGTCGCGGCGTCTCTTTGATCTGGCGCAATACTTTTTCAGATAGCGGATTGCGGCCCATTCCAAAAAGGCGTAGCTTGCGCAGTGGGATGGGTCCACCTACCCGCTATAAGAAGGAGACAACATGACAACCCTGCATTTACCGAAAGATTTTTCGCAGATCAGCGCGCGCTTCAAGGGCACCGATCCTGCGGCCTTGATCGTCTTCGCCGTCGCAGCGGGCTTGCTGACCGCGTTCCTGGTATCGGTCTTCCTGCGCTGAGTCGGGTATCGATCTACAGCGTCATTGATACGAGCTTGAAATCGGCATCGTCCGGGTATTGCTTGATCGCAAAACCCAGTCCGCGCATCAGCTTGAGCATGGTCGGATTGTTGGCCAGCACCAGGCCCTCGATTTCAGTCAGCCCTTTCTCGCGGGCAAAGTTCATGATCGAGAGCATCAGGCGTGAGCCCAGGCCTTTGCCTTTGCTGTCGTCTGCCACCACCAGCGAGAACTCGCAGCTGCTGCGGTCCGGGTTGGTGATGTAGCGCGAAACACCCAGCATGCGCGAGATTTCGGTGATCTCGCCATCCGGGTCAACACGCTGCTCACGCACCACGGCGACCAGCGCCATTTCGCGGTCGTAGTCGATCAAGGTGAAGCGCGCCAGCATGCTGGCAGGGAGCTCCTGCATGCTTGAAATAAAGCGGAAGTACCGGCTCTCGGGAGAGAGGTTGCGCACAAAGTCCTGCAGCATCGTGGCGTCGTCCGGATGGACCGGGCGCACCGTGTATTCGCCACCGCCACGCAACGGCCAGACCTGCTCGTGTTGCGACGGGTAGGGCAATATCGCAAGGTGACTGTAGTTGTGCAGGCCGGGTGGCGCGTTGTCCACCACGATGCGCGCGTCCACCGCCACCGCACCGGTTTCGTCAACAATGATCGGGTTGATGTCCATCTCACGCAGTTGCGGCAGCTCGCACACCATTTCGGAGACTCGCAACAGTACCTGCTCCAACGCATCCATGTTGATGGCCGAGGCGCCGCGCCATTCGCCCAGTGTCTCGGCAATGCGGGCACGCGCGATCAGGCTGCGCGCCAGGAACTGGTTGAGCGGTGGCAATTCCATGGCGCGGTCGTTGATCAGCTCGATCATCGTGCCACCGGAACCGAACACGATCACCGGTCCGAAGGGCTCGTCCGTAACCATGCCGATGTAGAGTTCGCGGCCACGCTTCTGGCTCGACATGTTCTGCACCGTGACACCGTTGATGCGCGCCTCGGGCTGCAGGCGCGCCACGGTCTGCACCATCTCGGCGTAGGTGTCGCGCACACCGACCGCATTCAGTACATTCAGCGCCACGCCCTGCACGTCCGACTTGTGACTGATATCGGGCGAATCGATCTTGAGTGCAACCGGAAAGCCAAGCTGACTGGCGATCATGATCGCCTCGTTGGCGCTGCGCGCGAGGATGGTCCGCGTCACGGGAATGTGAAAGGCGGCGAGCAGTGCCTTAGATTCCATCTCGGTCAACACCTTGCGGCGCTCGGCAAGCACGCTCTCGATCAGCATGCGTGCGCCCTCGACGTCGGGCTTGGCAAGGTCAGACATGGGCGGCGGCGTTTGCTGCAGTAATTGCTGGTTCTGATAGAAGGAAGCGATGTTGCCAAAAGCGCCCACCGCCGCCTCGGGCGTGCGAAAGGTCGGAATCGCAGCATCATTCAGAATCTGGCGCGCCTGCCCCACCGATGCGTCTCCCATCAGGCAGGTCAGCAGCGGTTTCCCCAGCGTCTTGTTGCTGCTTGCCAGCACGGTGGCGATGGTGGCGCTGTCGATACCTGCTTTGGGTGAATAGATGGCAAGCACTCCGTCCACCTGACGCGCCTTGTCCGCTGCTTCCAGCGCGGCCTTGAAGTGCTCCGGACCCGCTTCCTCTGACACATCAATCAGATCGCACAGGGATGCCAGGGGCGGCAACTGTGTCTGCAAGCCTCTTGCCTGCTCGTCGGTCAGGCAGGCCAGTTGCAGGTTGATTTCACTGATCCAGTCGGCCGCCAGGACGCCAGGGCCACCGCCATTGGTCACAATCGCCAGCCGGCGCCCCACTGCCCGGTAGCGTGAAGCCAGACATTTGGCAGCCGAAAACAGCGCCACAAATGAGCGCACACGCACTGCGCCGGCACGCCGCAGTGCTGCATCAAAAACGTCGTCACTGCCGACAATGGCGCCGCAATGGGTTAGCGCCGCCATGTTGCCTGCGGGCTTGCGCCCAGACTTGAGTACGACGACCGGTTTGGCGTTGGCCGCAGCGCGCAGGGCGCTCATGAAGCGGCGCGCATTGCTGATGCCTTCCAGGTAGACAACGATGCTGTGTGTCTGCGCATCGGCGGCCAGAAAATCGAGCACCTGCGCCATGTCCACATCGGTATTGGGTCCGAGTGAAACGACGGTTGAAAATCCAACGCCATTCTGTTTCGCCCAGTCCAGGATCGACGAGGTCAACGCACCTGACTGCGACACCAGTGCCAGCGGACCCTTGGTGCACAGTTCTCCGGCCACGCTGGCGTTGAGTTGAATCTCTGGTCGCTGGAATCCCATGCAGTTGGGTCCCAGCAGATAGATGCCATCGCGCCGTGCGATCCTGTGCAGTTCAAGTGCCTGTGCAGCGCCCATGCCACTGGAGATGACCAACGCCGCACGGCATTTGATGCGACCGGCCAGTTCCAGCGCTGTCGCCACTTCACCGGCTGGCAAAGCGATCAGGGCCAGATCGGCCTGGGCTTCAGCCAGATCGGCCAGCGTGCCTGTGGCATGAATGTCCACGAAAGTCAGGGTGCCGGCAAAGCGCTGCGCGCGCAAGGCCTGCAAGAGCACCTTGGCCTGGGGCGTCTGCGAGGTCGGATCATCGGCTCGGCCCGCAAATACCGCAATCGATCTGGGGGAAAAAAGTGGCGTCAGAAAGTGCTTGTCCATGCTGATTCCAATTTAGGGGACTGTTGCACCGCAGCATACCGCCTTTATCACTCGTCCGCCTTGATCCTGATCAGCCGGTTTTGTGATGGGTTTATCCTCGGCCCATGAGTGAAAAGATACGGCGCATCGCACACCTTGACATGGATGCCTTCTATGCCTCGGTCGAGTTGCTGCGTTATCCACAGTTGCAGGGCTTGCCGGTGGTCATTGGTGGTGGTCGGCGCAGCGTTGACGCGGCCATTGACCCGACGCTGTCCGAGCGGCCACTGCACAGGATTCCCGTCAGCGAGTTTCCGCTCCTCAAGGACTACAGCGGGCGCGGTGTCATCACGACAGCCACTTACGCAGCCCGCCAGTTTGGTGTGGGCTCTGCCATGGGTCTGATGAAGGCCGCCAGACTCTGCCCGCAGGCCTTGCTGCTGCCGGTCGATTTTGCGCAATACCGCAAGTATTCCAAGGCCTTCAAGGCCATCATCACCGACATCGCGCCAATGATGGAAGACCGGGGTGTGGATGAGGTCTATATCGACTTCACCGATGTTCCCGGCGGCCAGCGCGAGGGCGGCCGCGTGCTGGCGCGCCTGATCCAGAAAACCATCTTTGAGCAGACAGGGCTGACCTGCTCGGTTGGCGTTGCGCCCAACAAGCTGCTGGCCAAGATGGCCAGCGAATTCAACAAGCCCAAGGGTATTGCCGTCATTTACGCAGAGGATCTGCAAAGCAGGATCTGGCCGCTGCCATGTCGAAAGATCAACGGCATTGGACCCAAAGCCGATGAAAAGCTGCGCAGTCTGGGCGTTCAGACCATTGGCGATCTGGCGCAACAGGAACTGGACTGGCTAATCGAGCATTTTGGGCAAAAAACCGGCGACTGGATGTACAGGGCGGCGCGCGGCCTTGACGAGCGACCGGTGGTTCTGGACAGTGAGCCTGTCTCGATCAGCCGCGAAACCACCTTCGAGCGCGACCTGCACGCGCTGCGCGACAAAGCCGAACTCGGCGTCATCTTTACCCGATTGTGCGATCAGGTGGCCGATGACCTGCAGCGCAAGGGCTACCTCGGAAAAACCATTGGCATCAAGCTGCGCTACAGCGATTTCCACAGCGTAACGCGCGACCAGACACTCGACCACTACACCGCTGACGCCAGGACCATCCGGCACGCGGCCGGACTTTGCCTGAAACGCGTACCGCTGGCGCAGGCGATGCGTCTGCTGGGCGTGCGCGTGGGCTCACTGCTGAAACCGGACGAGGTCAGCGCAATCGAACAAGGTCGCCCAGGCGCAGCATTGCACGACAGCACGGGTCAACTTTTTTGACCGTGTGGCCTTACAGTACGGTCAGGAGAATCAAATCATGAACTGCTTTTCGCTCAGCACTGAAAACCATATAGCGCATCTGGTACTGACCCAGGGCGCCACCTTCAACACCATGGGGCCGACCTTCTGGCGCGAGCTGGACGAAGTTCTGTCAGCGCTGCACAAGGACGCCGAAGCCCGCGTGCTCGTGATCAGCAGCAGCGGCAAGCACTTCAGCGCTGGCATGGCGCTGGAGACCTTTGCCGGCGCCATCACCATGGATGACCAGACTGCGCAGGGCCGCGCTGCCATGTTTGACCTGCTGACCGACATGCAGGCCACCTTCACCAAGCTCGAAACATTGCGCATACCGGTGATTGCCGCCATCCAGGGCGGCTGCATTGGCGGTGCCGTGGACATGGTGACGGCCTGCTGCCTGCGCTATGCCACGACCGACGCCTTCTTCTGCATTCAGGAAATCAACATCGGCATGGTGGCCGACGTTGGCACCCTGCAACGCCTGCCCAAGCTGATCCCGCTGGCCGTGGTGAAAGAACTGGCCTACACCGGGCGGCGCCTGAATGCACAGAAGGCGCTGGCCTACGGTCTGGTCAACGAAGTGTTCGACTCGCCAGAGGCCATGCTCCGCGCCGTCATGCAATGCGCCAGCGAGATTGCCGCCAAGCCGCCGGTGGCGATCTGGGGCACCAAGCAGGTCGTGCATTACGCTCGGGACCACTCCGTGGACGAGTCACTCAAGCAGATGGGCTGGTTGCAGGGCGCCATCTGGAGCAACAAGAACGTGATGGAAGCGGTCGTGGCTCTGAAGAGCAAGCGCAGCGCTGAATTTGCACCGCTGCAGGTTTTGCGTGGTTTTCGGGATCTGGCATAAGCAAAATTAGTGATCCGCATCAAAAAAAAGTTCCGGCCTGCCTCGGGCATCAGGGTTTTCCCGTAGATACTTGAGGCACTATGAATTTTCCGCTGAATACCGACCTGGTCGAAAACGTCACCTTCGACGAAATCAAACTGGGCCAAAGTGCCCGCCTGCTGCGCACGCTGACGCTGGCAGACATCCAGGCCTTTGCCGCCGTATCCGGCGACACCAACCCGGCGCATCTGGATGCCAAGTACGCCAATGACACCCTGTTTCATGGCGTGATTGCACACGGCATGTGGGGCGGCGCCCTGATATCCGCCCTGCTCGGGACGCAGTTTCCGGGCCCCGGTACCATTTACCTGGATCAGGTGCTGCACTTCACCAAACCGGTGCGTGTTGGCGACACCCTGACCGTCACTGCCACCGTGGTCAGCAAAGACGAAGCGAAGAAGAGCGTTGAACTCGACTGCCAGGTGCTCAACCAGAAAGGCGAGCGCGTATTGCACGGCACCGCCCGTGTACTGGCCCCGACCGAAAAGGTCCGTCTGGCACACATCAATGCACCGCAAATCCAGTTGTTTGATCCGGAGGCGCGCTTCAAGGAACTCCTCGCCCTGGGTGCCGGTCTGGCGCCGGTACGATGCGCCGTAGTGCATCCCTGCGACGCCGGCTCGCTCAGTGGCGCCATGGACTCGGCACGCTACGGCCTGATTGAGCCGGTGCTGATTGGCCCGGAAAAGCGCATCCGCCATCTGGCCGACGCAGCCGGAATTGACCTTCAGGGGATCGAGATCATTTCCATGCCACACAGTCATGCGGCAGCAGAAAAGGCCGCTGACCTGGCGGTCAAAGGCCTGGTCAGCGTCATCATGAAGGGCAGTCTGCATACCGATGAACTGGTCCACGCTGTGCTGGCGCAGCGCAGCCTGCGCACCGGCAGGCGCATGTCACACGTGTTTCGCTTTGACATTCCGCTGTACAGCAAGCCCTTGCTGATCACCGACGCCGCACTCAACATCCACCCGACACTGGAGGAAAAGGTTGACATCATTCAGAACGCGATCGACTTCGCCCGCATCATGGGCGTCAAGGTGCCCAAGGTCGCCATCCTGTCCGCAGTGGAAACGGTCAATCCCAATATCCCTTCGACACTGGATGCTGCGGCGCTGTGCAAAATGGCCGAGCGCGGTCAGATCAAGGGCGGCGTGCTCGACGGTCCGCTGGCTTTTGACAACGCCATCTCGGCCCACGCGGCACAGATCAAGGGCATCAAGTCGTCGGTCGCTGGTGACGTCGATATTCTGGCGGTGCCAGATCTGGAATCCGGCAATATGCTGGCCAAGCAACTTGAGTACCTGGCTGGCGCCAGCGGTGCCGGTCTGGTGCTGGGAGCCCGGGTGCCGATTGCACTGACCAGCCGCGCCGATGGTCCGATGAACCGGGTTGCCTCCGCACTGCTGGCACAGTTGGCGGCGCACAGCGCACAGCGCGACCAGTCACGCCAGGTCTGGTAGGGAACTGGCATGGCCATCCTTGCCGTCAATGCCGGCTCTTCGACGCTGAAATTTTCGCTCTACCCGCTGCTTGGCGGTGCGGTTCAGAGCAGCATGCTCAGTGGCAGCATCGAGGGACTGGAGCCGGGCGGCTCACCCATGCTGGAATGGAGCTTTGAAGGTCAGCGGCAAAGCCGGGCCTTGCCTGCTACCCAGGAAGACCACTTTGCACAGGCTCTGCGATGCCTGGACGAGTTGCTCGCAGCCAATGCCGCCCTGCCCGCTTTGCAGGCGGTTGCGCACCGCGTCGTCCATGGCGGGGAGCACTTCAGTGCCAGCGTGCTGGTCACCGACGACATCATGGTGCAACTCGCGCAACTCAATTCGCTGGCGCCGCTGCATCAGCCGCAAAACCTGCAAGGCATTCGCGCTTTTCAAAAGGCTTTTCCGGCCATACCTCAGATCGCCTGTTTTGATACCGCATTTCACGCCACACTGGACCCCGTCGATTACAACTTCGCCCTGCCGCCCTGGCTGGCAGCGCAAGGTGTGCGGCGCTACGGCTTTCATGGCCTGTCCTACCAGTACGTGATGAGCGTCCTGCAGCAGCGCAGCATGCTGGCTACCGGTCGCGTGCTGATGGCCCATCTGGGAAACGGTGCAAGTCTGTGCGCGGCTCGGAACAGCCACAGCTGTGCTACCACCATGGGTTTTTCTGCGCTGGACGGCCTGATGATGGGCACGCGCTGCGGCTCGCTCGATGCCGGCGTGGTGCTCTACCTGCTGCAACAGGGCTGGGACTTTGAGCGGCTGCAAACCCTGCTCTACAAACAAAGCGGCCTGCTCGGTGTCTCGGGTATTTCGGCCGACATGCGCACGCTGCGCGCGGACGGCAGCGCGCCAGCGCAGCAGGCGATCGACCAGTTCACGCACCGTATCGTGCGCGAGTCGGGCGCGCTGGTGGCCTGTCTGGGCGGCCTGGATGTGCTGAGCTTCAGCGGTGGCATTGGTGAGCACGACGCCGTGCTGCGCGCTCAGGTTTGCGAGCGTCTGGCATGGCTTGGCGTGCAACTCGATCCGGCGCTCAACCAGCAGGCTGGCGGGGACCAGGTGCTGGCCCTTCACAGCCCGGCGAGTCGGGTCGAGGTCTGGTTGATCCCGACCGATGAAGGGCTGGTGGCGGCGCGCGAAGCGGCAGCGCTATTGGCGGGCCGTTCGGGTGTTTTGCGGTAGCGCCTGCGCAGAGCTGGTACGAAACGGATTGATGTCCAGGCCACCACGGCGCGTGTAGCGCGCATAGACCGCGAGCTTGAGGGGCCGGCAGCGCCTCCAGATATCCATGAAGATGCGCTCCACGCACTGCTCATGAAATTCGTTGTGATTGCGAAAACTCACCAGGTATTGCAGCAGTCCTTCCTGATCCATTGGCGCGCCGCTGTAGCTGATCTGCACGCTGCCCCAGTCCGGCTGCCCTGTGACCAGACAATTGCTTTTCAGAAGATTGCTGACCAGTACCTCGGTCACCGGCGCTTCGTCCGGCAGCACCTTGAGCAATTCAGGCGCCGGCGTGAAGCGCGTGCACTCGACATCCAGCCGGTCCAGACTCAGACCATCGAGCTCGTAAATCGGTTCGCGGTCAAACTGTTCGGGCGGCACGATCCTGACGCCTATCGTCGCCGCTCGCCCGGCACTGCGCCACACCGCCTCGCTCAGGTCAGCACGCAAGCGCTCCTTGACGCCGTCGAGGCTGGCAAACCGGCTGTTGTTGAAGCTGTTGAGGTAGAGCTTGAGCGACTTGCTCTCGATGATGTTGGTGCTCTCACACGGTACCGTGAAGTGTGCCAGTGCCACCTGCGGCTTGCCGCGCAAATTGAGCCAGCTGAGCTCGTAGGCAGTCCACATATCGGCGCCCAGAAATGGCGACGCTCCCACCAGCCCCAACTCCGCACGTTTGCCGGCCCGCGCTATCGGAAACAGCAGCGAGGCATCGTACTGGTCAACATAGGCAGAAGACTTGCCCAGTTGGGAATCTTCTGGCCGGTTCACGATGCGGGCCCGTCGCGTCGAAAGACCAGACGCTGCGGGCCTGATGCCCCTGCGGTAAAAGCGTAGCCTTCCAGATTGAATCCCTGCAACTGCTGCGGCGTCAATGCCTTTTGCTGTGCTGCATAACGTGCCATCAACCCACGTGCGCGCTTCGCGTGCAGGGCAATCACCTTGTAACGGCCAGCGCGGTATTCTTCAAAAACACAGTCAACCACGCGCGCCTTGAGCGCCTTCAGGTCCAGCGCCTTGAAATATTCTTGCGAAGCCAGGTTGAGCACGACCGGTGCAAGGTCGGAGCGCAGACGCTGGTTCAGATATTTCGAAATGTGCGAGGCCCAGAACCGATACAGGTTGCTGCCCTGGGCGTTTTCCAGTGCTGTACCCATTTCAAGCCGGTACGGTTGCATCAAGTCCAGTGGTCGCAAGACGCCGTACAAGCCGCTCAGGATGCACAGATGCTCCTGCAGCCAGGCCAGTTCATTGGCGGCCAGGCTTCTTGCGTCGAGCCCGCCATACACATTGCCATTGAAGGCCAGCAGCGCTGGTCGGGAATTGCTGGCGTTGAAGCGTTGCCTCCAGGCCTGGTAGCGAGCCACATTGAGTTGCGCCAGCTTGTCACTCAGGCCCATCAAGCTGGCAATCTGCTGCGGGGACTTCGCCCGCAAGAGCGCAATCAATTCGGCAGACTGCTTCACGAACAGCGGCTGCGTGTGCGGCACTTCGGGCAGCGGACTTTGATAGTCCAGCGATTTGGCGGGGGAGAGAAGAATCAGCATGGCAAATGATTATCACCCGGTTGATAAAATCAAACACATCATGAATGACGCAACCCAACAACCCGGCTTGAACAGCCTGTCCAAATCGTTCGAGCCCGCTGCCATCGAGGCCCAATGGGGTCCCGAGTGGGAACGCAGAGGCTACGCCCAGGCCGGCTACCGCGGCAGCAAGATGCCCAAAGACGGCGCTCCCTCGTTTGCGATCCAGTTGCCACCGCCGAATGTGACGGGCACGCTGCACATGGGACATGCCTTCAATCAGACCATCATGGACTCCCTGACCCGTATGCATCGCATGCTGGGCGCCAATACGGCCTGGATTCCGGGTACCGACCATGCCGGCATTGCCACGCAAATCGTGGTGGAGCGCCAGTTGCAGGAGCAAAAAATCAGCCGCCACGACCTGGGCCGCAAAAACTTCGTCGCCAAGGTCTGGGAGTGGAAGGAAAAGAGTGGCAACACCATCACGACCCAGATGCGCCGCATGGGCGACAGCGTGGACTGGAGCCGCGAGTACTTCACGATGGACGACAAGCTGTCGAAGACCGTCACCGAGACCTTTGTGCAGCTTTATGAGCAGGGCCTGATCTACCGCGGCAAGCGCCTGGTCAACTGGGACCCGGTGCTGATGAGCGCCGTCAGCGACCTGGAAGTCGAAAGTGAAGAGGAAGATGGATTCCTCTGGCACATCCAGTACCCCTTTGCCGATGGACCGCAACTCGTCAACGGCGAGATGGCTGCGGGGCTGGTGGTGGCTACAACGCGGCCGGAAACCATGCTCGGCGACGTGGCCGCCATGGTGCACCCAGAGGATGAGCGCTACGTGCACCTGCTTGGCAAGCACGTTACCCTGCCCCTGTGCAATCGAACCATTCCGGTGATCGCCGACGACTATGTGGACAAGGCTTTCGGCACGGGTGTGGTCAAGGTGACGCCGGCGCACGACCAGAACGATTACGCCGTTGGTCAGCGTCACAAGTTGCCCATCATCGGTGTGCTGACGCTGGATGCAAAAATCAACGATCAGGCGCCGGTTGCCTACCTGGGTCTGGACCGCTTTGTGGCGCGCAGGAAGGTGGTGGCAGACCTCGAAGCCCTGGGCTTGCTGGTCGAAGTCAAGAAGCACAAATTGATGGTGCCGCGCTGCGGCCGCACCGGTCAGATCATCGAACCCATGCTGACGGACCAGTGGTTCGTCGCGATGAACAAGGCCCCCACGCTCCCCGAGGGGGCTAATTCTCCCAGGGGCGGCCCGTCGGAGAATTGCCCAGCCTTCGATAGCCGATCTATCGCGCAGAAAGCCATCGATGCCGTGCAGTCCGGCGCGGTGAAATTTGTGCCGGAGAACTGGGTCAACACTTACAACCAGTGGATGAACAACATCCAGGACTGGTGCATCAGCCGCCAGCTCTGGTGGGGCCATCAGATTCCGGCCTGGTACGACGAAGACGGCCAGGTCTACGTGGCGCGCGATGAAGCCGGCGCCCAGGCGCAAGCGCCGGGCAAGAAACTCCGGCGCGACGAAGACGTGCTCGACACCTGGTACTCCTCCGCCCTCGTCCCCTTCAGCACCATGGGCTGGCCTGATATGGCCCCCACGCTTGCGTCGGAAAATTCCCTGAGCGACTACAACCTGTACCTGCCGTCAAGCGTTCTGATCACTGGCTACGACATCATCTTCTTCTGGGTTGCGCGGATGATCATGATGACCACCCACTTCACCGGGCAGGTGCCTTTCAGACACGTCTACATCCATGGTCTGGTGCGCGACGCGCAGGGCCACAAGATGAGCAAGTCCGAGGGCAATGTGCTTGACCCGGTGGACCTGATTGATGGCATCGCGCTACCCGAATTGCTGGTCAAGCGCGCGGAAGGTCTGCGCAAGCCCGAAACCGCACCACAGGTGCGCAAGAACACGGAGAAGGAATTCCCCACCGGCATTCCGGCCTTTGGTGCAGACGCACTGCGCTTTACCTTTGCCTCGCTGGCATCGCTCGGGCGCAGCATCAACTTCGACGCCAAACGCTGCGAGGGCTACCGCAATTTCTGCAACAAGCTGTGGAACGCCAGCCGCTTTGTGCTGATGAACTGTGAAGGGCAGGACTGCGGCCTGCGCGAGCACACCAAGGAGGAGTGTGCACGGGGTGGTAGCGCGCACGGCTACCTTGAATTCAGCGCGGCGGATCGCTGGATCGTCTCGCTGTTGCAGCGCGCCGAAGCCGACGTTGCCACCGGCTTTGCCGAGTACCGCCTGGACAACGTGGCCAACACGATTTATGACTTTGCCTGGAACGAGTTTTGTGACTGGTACCTGGAAATCGCCAAGGTGCAGTTGCAGCAAGGCAATGCCGCACAGCAACGGGCCACGCGCCGCACCCTGATTCGCACGCTGGAAACCTTGCTGCGCCTGGCGCATCCGCTGATTCCCTTTGTGACGGAGGAACTGTGGCAAAAGGTGGCCCCCGTGGCAGGACGCGCTGGCGAGTCAGTCTCCATTGCTGCCTATCCGGTCAGCCAGCCGGAACGGATCGACGAGGACGCCGTTGCGCAGATCGGCAAACTCAAAGCGCTGGTCGATGCCTGCCGCAATCTGCGCGGCGAGATGAGCGTTTCACCGGCGACCCGTCTGCCGCTTTTCGTGATCGCCGGCCAGGCCAGTGAGGCTGCTTTTTTGCAGCAGTCAGCTCCGCTGCTGCAGGCCTTGGCCAAGCTCAGTGAAGTGCGTGTCTTTGAAGACGACGCGTCCTGGTCAGCCGCAGCGCAAGCCGCACCCGTTGCCGTGGTGGGCGGCGCGCGCATTTGCCTGCACATGGAAATTGATGTCGCCGCCGAAAGACTTCGCCTCGGCAAGGAAACTGCGCGATTGCAAGGGGAAATTGCGAAAGCGCTTGGCAAGCTGGGCAACGAGGCGTTTGTCGCCAAAGCACCGCCGGCCGTGATCGCTCAGGAGCGCAAGCGCGTTGCCGATTTTGAAGCGACGCTCGCCAAACTCAGCGATCAACTCTCGCGCCTGGGTTGAAGCGCGGCGCTAGCGCCGGCGCAAGACATGATAGAACTCCAGACCAATGGTCTGTTGCTCGAGCAATTCATTGCCGGTCTGCTTGGCAAAAGCCTGAAAGTCACGCACGGAGCCGGGGTCGGTGGCCATGACACGCAGCGTCTGGCCGCTCTGCAGATCGGCAAGCGCTTTTTTCGCCTTCAAAATGGGCAGCGGGCAGTTCAGACCGCGGGCGTCAAGTTCTCGGTCAATTTGCATGAAATTTCCTTGGAATAGGCTGAATTCTAAAGACCCTGGATCAGCTCCGTTTTGGGAAGTCCACAAACTGGGGTTCATGGCCACGCGAGCGCAGCCATTGCGCCAGTGCCTGGCCCGTGCCGGCACGCCAGCATTTCACATCCTCCAGAGCAAACAGCCTGTAGTCAACCAGCTCTGGTGAAAGCTTCACTTCGCCATGGCAAACAGCGTGGTAGGCAATGATGATCTGATTCATGCGCTGAAAATCATAAACACCAATCAGATTCAACTCACTGGTGGTCAGGGCTGTTTCTTCCTCGATCTCACGCGCCATGCCCGCCTGCGGTGTCTCGCCTGCTTCCATGAAACCGGTGATCAGGGCAAACATCTTGCCTGGCCACGCCGCATTTTGCGCCAGCAAGACCTTGCCCTGGTACTCAATGATGGCGGCCAGCACGGGCGTCGGATTGTTCCAGTGCGTGTAGCCGCATGCAACACAGCGCAAGCGCTCCTTCTCTCCGCCGTCTTCAGTCTGTGTGAGCAGTTCAAGCGCAGTGGCGCATTGCGGGCAGAAGCGAAAAGAGGGACTCATGCGGGAAAGACTCCGGTGGACAGATAGCGGTCGCCACGGTCGCAAACGACAAACACAATGGTCGCATTGTTTTCACGCTGTGCGATCTGCTGTGCCACCCAGCAGGCACCGGCCGCCGATATGCCGGCAAAGATGCCTTCCTCGCGCGCCAGGCGCCGGCACATGTCTTCCGCCGTTTCCTGGCTCACATACATCAACTCATCGACGTGACTTGGGTCGTAGATTTTGGGCAGATATTCCTGCGGCCACTTGCGAATACCTGGAATGCGCGAACCCTCCATCGGCTGCACGCCGACGACCCGCACGGCCCGATTCTTTTGCTTGAGGAATTGCGACACGCCAGTGATGGTTCCGGTCGTGCCCATGGCGCTGACGAAGTGCGTGACGTGCCCTTTGGTGTCGGCCCAGATTTCGGGGCCGGTGGTCTCGAAATGGATGCGCGGATTGTCTGCATTGGCGAACTGGTCCAGCACAAAGCCCTTGCCGTCACGGCGCATCTGCTCGGCCAGGTCGCGCGCGTATTCGATGCCGCCGCTCTTGGGCGTGAGGATCAACTCGGCACCAAAGGCCTTCATGGTCTGTGCTCGCTCAATCGACAGGTCTTCGGGCATGATCAGAATCATGCGGTAACCCTTGATGGCAGCGGCCATGGCCAGAGCGATGCCGGTGTTGCCGGAAGTAGCTTCAATCAGGGTGTCCCCTGGTTTGATGTCACCGCGCTCCTGGGCGCGATGGATCATGGACAAAGCGGGCCTGTCTTTCACCGAACCAGCCGGGTTGTTGCCTTCGAGCTTGCCCAGGATCACATTGCCACGTTTGCCGTTTTCTTCGGCCCCGATACGCTGCAACCTGACGAGCGGGGTTTTCCCGATGGAATCTTCAATCGTTGGGTATTTCATATCCCACACTGTGCCATAATTCGCGCCTTACCCCGCTGCCCGGGTGGCGAAATTGGTAGACGCGCCAGACTCAAAATCTGGTTTCGAAAGAAGTGCCGGTTCGAGTCCGGCTCCGGGCACC
>CAIYMN010000178.1 GCA_903927295.1 uncultured beta proteobacterium
AGAAATCGTCGGCCGCCAAATCTCACCACTGCGCCGGGTTCGAGTATGCGTATTAACAATGATCCCGCACACCTGAAGGTGATGACCCCATGGGTTATCACCGTAGCAACAACGAAGCGAAACAACTGCAGCAACGAACAGAGAGTCAATTCGAACAATGACAGACCAAGCCACTCTTGATCTCGCACCGATTCCTGCTGACGACGACAGCCAACTCAATCTCGCCACCTACGCGCAGAGGGCTTACCTCGAATATGCGCTGAGCGTCGTCAAAGGCCGCGCCTTGCCGGATGTTTGTGATGGCCAGAAACCGGTGCAGCGGCGCATCCTGTATTCCATGTCGCGCATGGGCCTGGGCTTTGGTGGTGCCAACGGCAACAGCGGCGCCAAGCCGGTCAAGTGCGCGCGTGTGGTCGGGGACGTGCTGGGCCGCTTTCATCCGCACGGGGACCAGGCCGCCTATGAGGCGCTGGTGCGCATGGCGCAGGACTTCAGCCAGCGTTACCCGCTGATTGACGGCCAGGGCAACTTTGGATCGCGGGACGGAGACGGCGCCGCTGCGATGCGTTATACCGAGGCCAGGCTGGCAAAGATCACGAGTTTGTTGCTGGACGAAATCGACGAGGGCACGGTTGACTTCGCTCCCAATTACGATGGTTCTACGGAAGAGCCCAGTCAATTGCCGGCGCGCTTGCCGTTTAACCTGCTCAACGGTGCCAGCGGCATTGCGGTGGGCCTGGCAACCGAGATTCCGAGTCACAACTTGCGCGAAGTGGCCAATGCCTGCATTGCCTTGATCAAGAACCCCAAGCTCACGCAGGAAGAATTGCTGGAACTGATTCCGGCTCCGGACTATCCGGGTGGCGGGCAGATTACCAGCACAGCGTCGGAGATCGCAGAGGCCTATCGCAGCGGGCGCGGTTCGCTCAAAGTGCGTGCGCGCTGGAAGATTGAAGAATTGGCGCGTGGTCAGTGGCAACTGGTGGTGACCGAACTCCCGCCGGGTGTCAGTACGCAGCGCGTGCTGGAAGAAATTGAAGAACTGACGAACCCCAAAGTAAAGGCCGGCAAGAAGGCCGTTTCGCAGGAACAAAACCAGCAGAAGGCGACGCTGCTGGCCGTGCTCGACGGAGTGCGCGATGAATCCAGCAAGGATGCTGCCGTGCGTCTGGTCTGCGAGCCCAAGACCAGCAGGATAGAACAACAGGAACTCATCACCACCTTGCTGGCCCACACCAGTCTGGAGACATCGTCGCCGGTCAACCTGACGGCAGTAGGGCTGGATGGCCGCCCGACCCAGAAGTCATTGCGACAGATGTTGTTTGAGTGGACCGAGTTCCGTCAGATCACAGTAGAGCGCCGCTCGAAGCACAGACTGGTCAAGGTGCTTGATCGCATCCATATTCTCGAAGGGCGCCAGACGGTCCTGCTTAACATTGACGAAGTCATCACCGTGATTCGTCAGTCAGATGAGCCCAAACCCGCGCTGATTTCGCGCTTCGGCTTGTCGGAACGCCAGGCCGAGGATATTCTGGAAATTCGGCTGCGCCAGTTGGCGAGGCTGGAGGCCATCAAGATAGAGCAGGAGCTTTCCACTTTGCGCCAGGACCAGGAAAAGCTGGAAGAAATTCTGGCCAGCCCGGCGGCGCTGCGCCGGCTCATGATCAAGGAAATCGAGAGTGACGCCAGGACCTTTTCCGATCCGCGTCGAACGCTGATTCAGGCCGAGAAGAAAACCGTTCTTGAAGTCCGTGTTGTGGACGAGCCGGTGACTGTGGTTGTCAGCGAGAAGGGCTGGGTGCGCGTGCAAAAAGGGCAGGGGCATGAGGCCGCGAGCTTTGTCTTCAAGGCAGGTGACGCTTTGTACGCCACCTTTGAATGCCGAACCGTCGATACGCTGCTGGCATTTGGCAGCAACGGACGCGTCTACTCGGTAGCGATAGCCCAATTGCCCGGCGGGCGTGGCGATGGTCAGCCGATCACCAGTCTGCTGGAACTGGAGAGCGGTACCCAATTGTTGTATTACTTTGCCGGTCCGGCACAAGCCCGTCTCCTGCTCAGCAGTTCGGGTGGCTATGGGTTTATCGCGACAGTGGATGACATGATTTCCAGACTCAAGGCTGGCAAGGCATTTGTCAGCTGCAATGCGCCAGAGACACTGTGCCGACCGTCGGTGGTAGCGGCCAGTGACGGCGCGACGCCCTTGTTGCCGGCGACCCATGTGGCGTGTGTCTCCACGGGGGGACGGATACTGTGCTTTGAGATCAGCGAGCTCAAGCTCATGAACAATGGTGGGCGCGGCCTGATGCTGATCGACCTGCAGGACAAGGACAGCCTGGCCGGCGCGGCTGCCTACACCCGCAGTGTGCGTATCGAAGGAATGGGGCGCGGCGGCAAACCACGTGAAGAAACACTGGAGATTCGCAGCCTGAACAACGCGCGCGCGGCGCGGGCACGCAAGGGCAAGGTGGCCGACTTTGGCTTCAAGCCGACTTCGGTGACGCGTGTTGAGTAGCTGAACCACTGCGCGCTAGAAACAGGGCGAGCTGACAAAGCGCATGCTGGTTCCACTTACTGGATGCGCCAACTCGATCGAACTGGCATGCAGCAGCAAACGCGCAGCCATGGCATGGATTCTGGGGCAGGCGTAGAGGGCGTCGCCCAGGATGGCGTGACCCAAAGCCTGCAGGTGCACACGCAACTGGTGTGAGCGGCCGGTCAGGGGCTCAAGTTCCAGCCGGCTTGTGCCTTCAGTCGGGTTGTGGGTCAGTACCCGCCAGCGAGTCACGCTGGCCTGACCGCTTTCATGGTCAATGATGCGCAGCGGTCGGCGCGGCCAGTCCACTGCGACAGGCAGATCGATGACACCCCATTCGGTTGCCGGCTGCTGCACATCGCCATCGACGATGGCCTCATAGCGTTTATTGACTTCTCGATTGGCAAAAGCGGCGTTCAATACTCTCTGCGCTATAGTGCCGCGCGCCATGACCATGAGACCTGACGTGGCCATGTCCAGACGGTGCACTACCAGCGCATCCGGATAGCGGCACTGTGCGCGCTGGCTCAAACAGTCCTGCTTGTCAGCGCCGCGTCCCGGCACCGATAGCAAACCGGAAGGTTTGTCCAACACCAGCAGCGCGTCGTCCGCGTAGAGCACTGTGAGTTCATCGCGCAACTCGCAGTGCCGATTTCTGAACGTCAGTTTTTACCCGGTGCATTCTTCAGTTTGCCGCGCACCGGTACCACCGTGGTGATGGTGGGGCGCACCGCATCAGGTGACACCGGCTTCGGCGGCGCCGTGTCCTTTTTCGGCTTCTTGACCATCTTGTTGCCTTGCTGACCTTTTGCCATTTTGTGCTCCTGGAGTTAAACAGTTTGATTATCGTTGGCGTTGCAGAAATATTTCCGAGCTGTTGGCAATACCCGACACCACGCTGATTTGTCCAGTCGAACTGTGAATACCGGCAGAATGCGCCGACGAAGTCAGGCAGAAAGCGACCAGCATTCGAAGCGTGAAACTCATCAAGCAGCCGCGGCGCCTACGCCATTTCACCTGTGAATGCGCCTGGATTGACAAGCGGTAACCTGTGGTTACAATCGCCGCTGGCTCAAAAATGTGACGTTGGACACACACTTATGAAACACACACTGCGCGGCTTGGCCGCTCCGGCTCTATTGGCTTCGCTTGTGCTGGTTGGTCATGGCGCATTTGCGCAGACTGCCACTGTGTCAGAAACTGGCACAGCGGCTGGCATAACCACCAATTTGCTGTTGCCTGTGAATAACGTCGGGAACTACTTTGTTGGTTCGCAAAATATTAGAGTGGATGGCACTTCATTTCTTGCATTCTGTATCGATCCTTACCAGTACTCTTCCGGGAATGCTGCAACCTATAACGTCTATTCGGGCTTCGCGGGGACGCAGTTTGCAGGTCAGAGAGCGACCGATATGGCTACCTTGTACTCACAGTTCTACGCAGGCACTTCGGGCAACAATCTGAACAGCGCCGCCTTTCAGCTCGCCTTATGGGAACTGGCCAATGATGATGGCGTCTTGACCAGTGGTCTGGTGCGGAAGACAGGCTCCACGGACTCCGATGTGGTTACCCTTGCAAACTCCATGATGACAACCGCCAAGACTGGCGTTGCTGGCCCGACGCAATATTCATTCACGATTTATGCACATCCAACGCAACAGGACTTTCTTGTCTCTGTTACTGCTGTTCCGGAACCCGAAACCTACGCCATGCTGCTGTCCGGTTTGGGTTTGATCGGTGTGATCGCGCGGCGTCGCAAGGGGCTTGCAGCGACGGTTTGATCAAAACACGAGTATCAAAAAAGCGGGGCTTGGGCCCCGTTTTTTTTATTCAATCACTGATTGGTATGCAGGAGCAAAACAGATTGCGGTCACCATAGACGTTGTCAACCCGACCGATGGGCGGCCAGTATTTGACCTGCTTCAAAGTGGCCAGCGGGAAGGCACCGACTTCACGCGAGTAGGGGCGATCCCATTTCTCACCCAATAGGGATGCAGCAGTATGCGGTGCGTGTTTGAGCGGGTTGTTGTCCTGCGGCCACTCGCCCCGTTCGACTTTCGCAATCTCCTGGCGGATGGCGATCATGGCGTCAATGAAGCGTTCCAGCTCGCTCAGCGTCTCGCTCTCGGTCGGCTCCACCATCAGCGTGCCAGGTACCGGGAAACTCAGCGTCGGTGCATGAAAACCGTAGTCCATCAGACGTTTGGCTACGTCTTCCGCAGAAACACCGTGGACGCCACCACTGCTCTCCTTCAGAGGGCGCAACTCCCGAATGCACTCATGCGCGACACGCCCGGTAGTGCTGGCATAAAGCGTGGGGTAATGAACCTTCAGCCGGGCGCTGACGTAATTGGCAGCCAGAATGGCAACTTCTGTGGCGGCCTGCAAGCCATCCGGGCCCATCATGCGGCAGTACATCCAGCTGATCGGCAACACGGCAGCATTGCCCAGAGGTGCTGCTGATATGGCACCCTGGCCGGGTAGTCCACCGCTCACGTGGCCGGGCAGGAAAGGAACGAGATCAGCCACCACGCAGACCGGACCGACGCCAGGCCCGCCGCCGCCGTGCGGAATACAGAAGGTCTTGTGCAGGTTCAGGTGGCTGACATCGCCTCCAAACTCACCCGGCGCCGCCAGACCCACCAGGGCATTCATGTTGGCGCCGTCAACGTAAACCCGGCCGCCGTGCGAATGCACCAGCGCGCACAGCTCCTTGACGCTGGTCTCGAACACACCGTGCGTGCTGGGGTAGGTGATCATCACCGCTG
>CAIYMN010000179.1 GCA_903927295.1 uncultured beta proteobacterium
GCGTAGCGACGCGGCAATCCATGACTGCATGGATCGCCACGCTACGCTCGCGATGACAAAAGGGCGGCTCGCGATGACCAGGAGCCTTGCGGGACTAAGCAAATGCGTTATGGTCGGGTGATGTCTATTTCCTTTTGGCGCTTGGGTTGGCGCTCTTTGTGGCGTGATTTGCGTTCCGGCGATCTGCGTTTGCTGATCGTGGCGGTCACGCTGGCGGTGGCAGCGCTGACGGCGGTTGGATTTTTTGCAGATCGGCTCAAAGCCGGTTTGCAGCGAGACGCACGCCAACTGCTGGGTGGCGATGCCGTCATTGTCAGCGACAACCCGACACCAGCGGCCTTCACTGCCAAGGCGCGCGAGCTTGGGCTCGATGTGGTGCAGACGCTGGGTTTTCCAACCATGGGCCGCGCTGCTGATGCCAAAGGTGGTACCGCAAAGCTGGTGGCGCTCAAGGTGGTGGCGCCCGGCTACCCCTTGCGTGGCAGCCTGAAGATCGCAAGCCAGCTTGGCGCGGCGGAGCGCCTCACCAACAGCGTTCCGGCTCCTGGTCAGGCCTGGGTTGAGGCACCCCTGCTTGACGCGCTGGGTCTGCAGATGGGCGATGAATTGTTGTTGGGTGATAGTCGTCTGCGCATCACCGAAATCATTGTCTTTGAGCCCGATCGTGGGGCCGGCTTCATGAGCTTTGCGCCGCGCGTGATGATCCAGCAACAGGATGTGGCTGCGACCGGATTGATCCAGCCGGCCAGCCGCGTCAGTTACCGGCTGGCCGTGGCGGGGCAGGACAAGCAGGTGGCCACTTTTGTCGCTTGGGCGCAGGCCCGGATGAAGACGCAAGGCTTGCGTGGCTTGCGCGTGGATTCGTTTCAGAGCGGGCGCCCGGAAATGGGTCAGACGCTGGACCGGGCCGAGAAGTTTCTGAATCTGATTGCCCTGCTGGCCGCGTTGCTGAGCGCGGTGGCGGTGGCGCTGGCGGCGCGCGGCTTTGCGCTGGCGCACCTGGACGACTGCGCCATGCTGCGCGTGCTGGGTTTGAGTCAGCGCCGAATTGCATCTGCCTATGTTTTTGAATTTGGCCTGATTGGTCTCATGGCCAGCGCTTTGGGTTTGCTGCTGGGCTATGCGCTACACCATGTTTTCGTCTTGCTGCTGGCCGGTCTGGTGGACACATCACTGCCATCGGCCGGCGGCTGGCCCCTGATTTTTGGCATGGGGGTGGGCATGACCTTGCTGCTGGCCTTTGGCTTGCCACCCGTGCTGCAACTTGCTCAAGTGCCGGCGCTGCGCGTCATTCGCCGTGACCTGGGCAACCTCAAGCCGGCATCGATTGCGGTGCTGCTGCTGGGTATCAGCGGATTCGCCACCTTGTTGTTGGCCGCCAGCAGCGACCTGACACTGGGTCTGATTGCCGTCGGCGGCTTTGCCGCGGCCGCCCTGATCTTTGCGGGTCTGAGCTGGCTTGCCGTCAATCTGCTACGCCGCGCGGTGAGCGAGAGCAGGGCCCCACGCTGGCTGATACTGGCGACCCGTCAGCTCGCGGCGCGTCCCGCCTTTGCGGTGTTGCAGGTCAGCGCGCTGGCGGTCGGCTTGCTGGCGCTGATCCTGCTGGTGTTGCTTCGCACGGACCTGGTCAGCAGCTGGCGCAAGGCCACACCGCCCGATGCGCCAAATCGCTTTGTCATCAACATCATGCCCGAGCAGGGAGACGCTTTCAGACAAGCCCTGCTCGACGCCGGCGTCAACAAGTTCGACTGGTATCCGATGATCCGGGGCCGCCTGGTTGCAATCAACGCCAAACCGGTCACGCCCGACGACTATGCCGACGAGCGCGCCAAGCGTCTGCTGGACCGCGAATTCAACCTGTCTCACAGTGCCATCCAGCCCGCGCAGAACAAGCTCGTGGCAGGACGCTGGACGCCAGACGAGCAGGGCGCGATCAGCGTGGAGGAGGGGCTGGCCAACACCCTGGGTCTGAAGCTCGGGGATGTGCTCGGTTTCGATGTGGGTGGCGTGCAGACCGTCTCGAAAATTACCTCGCTGCGCAAGGTGGACTGGGGCTCCATGCGCGCCAATTTCTTTGCCATGTATCCGGTCAGCAGGCTGCCTGGCGTGCCAGCCACTTACATGACCGCCTTCAAGGCACCTGCGGGTGCGCACTTTGACAATGCGCTGGTGCGCAGCTTTCCCAACATCACCAGCGTTGACATGAGCAGCACGATTGCCCAGGTGCAGCGTGTGCTTGATCAGGTGATTGGAGCCGTGGAGTTCCTGTTCGGTTTTGCCCTCGCCGCTGGTCTCGTTGTGCTGTTTGCTGCGGTCAGTGCAACGCGCGAGGAGCGCGCCCGGGAGTTCGCCATCATGCGCGCCCTGGGTGCGAAAAGCAGCCTGTTGCGTCAGGTGCAGCGCGCCGAACTGCTTGCAGTGGGGTTGCTGGCCGGCTTCCTCGCGTCCCTTGTGGCGACGCTGGTGGGCTGGGCCCTGGCGCGCTTTGTCTTCGAATTTGAATGGAACGCCTCGCTCTGGGTTCTGCTCTGGGGTGCCTTGAGTGGTGCTGCGCTGGCCTTGCTGGCTGGCTGGTGGGGCTTGCATGAAGTGTTGCGCCGTCCCGTGGTTGACACGCTGCGGCGCGCTGCCTTTAACTCCTGACCGGCACCAGCAGCACCAGCAGTGCACCGGCCCCGCCATCGGCAGGTTTGGCTTGCACAAATGCGAGCACTTCGCTTTTTTGCACCAGCCAGCTGTGAACCCGGCTTTTCAGGATGGGCGCCTTGCCCGGTGAGCCAAGGCCCTTGCCGTGCACCACGCGCACGCAGCGAATGCCCTGTTTGTGCGCCTCGCGGATGAAGAAACTCAAGTGCTCTCTGGCCTCGTCGCGGCGCAAGCCGTGCAGGTCGATCTGGCGCTGAATGCTCCAGTCGCCGCGGCGCAGCTTGCGCGTGACGTCAACGCCGATGCCGGGGCGGCGAAAGCTCAGCTGGTCGTCGCTGTCGAGCAGCGTAGCGCTGTCAAATTCGTCGCTGATGGCCTCTTTCAGAACCGCCTTTTCATCGCGCTGGTATTGCATGACGGGCATGGCTGGCGCGGTCTTCTTGAAGTGGGCCCGGTTCTTCTCGGGCAGTGGCTGAACCACGCCTGCCGCCTGCAGGAACAGATTACTCTGGACGGCAGACTGTCGCTTCAGGCGCTGCGCCTCGGCCGCCTGCTGCTCGCGCTGCAGGGCCTGCGCCTCGATTTGCTGTTTGACCAGCTTGAGTTCAGCCAGCGAGCCGACCTTGAGCGGTTTGGCGCTCACAGCAGGCCCCGCTCGGCCATCGACATGGCTTCGCCGGGGGCCACAATCACGTGGTCCAGCACCCGCACATCGATCAGCGCCAGTGCCGTCTTGAGGGTTTGCGTCAGGGCTTCATCGGCGCGCGAGGGTTGCACCGTGCCGCTGGGGTGATTGTGTCCCAGTACCACCGCAGCGGCCTGATGGTGCAGGGCGCGCAATACGACTTCGCGCGGGTATACGCTGGTTTGCGTCAGGGTTCCCCGGAACAATTCTTCCATGGCCAGCAGGCGGTTTTGCACATCCAGAAACAGCACGGCAAACACCTCATGCCCTTTTGCTGCCAGTTGCAACTGAAGATACTGTTTGACAGCGTCGGGCGTGGCAAAAACGGTGCGTGCCTTGAGTTGCTGCGCCAGGGCGCGACGCGCCAGTTCGAGCACCGCCACCAGTTCGGCTCGTTTGGCCGGACCCAGACCCTTGACGCGCTTGAGGTCGTCCGCGCTGGCATGCAGCAGGCCCGCAATGCCGTCGAAGCCGTCGATGTTGTCACCAGCCGAAGTCTTGAGTTGCAGCAGTTCGTGCGCCATCTGCAATACGCCTTTGCCCTTGATGCCGGTGCGCAGCAGCAGCGCCAGCAGTTCGGCGTCACTCAAGGCGCCGGCGCCGCGTGCGAGCAGCTTTTCGCGCGGTTGTGCGTCCAGGGGCAGGTCTTTGAGGGGCATGGGTCGGGCTTTTACAATGAGCCCAGTTTATCCGGGACTTCTTCATGACTACCACCACGGCCTGCATCGAGCCAGACTCTTTTCTCACGCTGCATTACCGCATGTCCGGTCCCTCTGGCGACCTGATCAATACGTTTGCCGACAAGCCGGCCACGCTGACGCTGGGCACGGGCGAGCTGTCGCCGGCGCTGGAGGCGCGCTTGCTGGGTTTGCCTGAGGGTTCTCATGCAAGCTTTGAACTGCCGGCCGGCGCCGCTTTTGGCGAGCGTCATCCCGACAAAGTCCAGTGGCTGGCGCGACCCCTGCTTGATGCCATGAGTGAGGACGATCAGCAGTACGCGGTGGGTGATGTGGTGCAGTTTCCGACGCCCGACGGTCAGGGCCGGTTTGCCGGTTCGGTGCAGCGCCTGCGACGCGATGCCCAGGGCGAGGCCGTGCTGTTTGACTTCAATCATCCATTGGCTGGCCAACCGGTGACCTTTGAAGTGCATGTGATTGGGGTTTTGTGAACAGGAATCTCGAAATTTTGCTGGCCGAACCCCGAGGGTTTTGCGCCGGCGTCGATCGGGCCATCGAAATCGTCGAACGTGCACTGGCAAAATTTGGTGCGCCGATTTATGTGCGCCACGAGATTGTTCACAACACCTATGTCGTCAATGATCTGAAAGTCAAAGGGGCCATCTTCATCGAGGACCTCGACGATGTGCCTGCCGGTGCAACCCTGATCTTTTCGGCGCACGGTGTCAGTCGCGCTGTGCAGGAGGAAGCGTCGGCACGGGGTTTCCGGATTTTCGACGCCACCTGTCCACTCGTGACCAAGGTACACGTCGAGGTAGCGAAGCTGCGCCGCGAAGGTTTTGAGTTCATCATGATTGGCCACAAAGGGCATCCCGAGGTCGAAGGGACCATGGGGCAGCTTGACGGCGGCATCCATCTGGTCGAAGACGTGGCCGACGTGGCGCAATTGCGGCCTGGTCAGACCGAGCGCTTGGCGCTGGTGACGCAGACGACGCTCAGCGTTGACGATGCGGCCGAGATTGCTGCGGCTGTCAAGGCGCGTTTTCCAGCGGTGCGCGAGCCCAAGCAGCAAGACATCTGCTACGCCACGCAGAACCGCCAGGACGCCATCAAAATCATGAGTCCACAGGTTGATCTTGTGATTGTGGTCGGCAGCCCGACCAGTTCCAACAGCAATCGACTGGCAGAGTTGGCGCGCAAACTGGGGGCCGTCAGCTACATGGTTGATAGCGCCGAGGAAATTCAGGCGCAGTGGTTTGAAGGGCGTCAACGCGTCGGTTTGACTGCCGGCGCTTCGGCGCCCGAGATCCTGGTGAACCGGGTGATGGAGCGCATCAAGGCGCTCGGTGCAGTGTCCGTGCGCAAGATGAAGGGCATCGAGGAGACCGTCAAGTTTCCCTTGCCCAAAGGCTTGAAATTGGACGAGTCCTGATTATGAGCAGCCTCGACATAGCGCGCGCCGACATCGAGGGCGCATTGCGCCGGCTCGATGCCCAGCAGAGGCAGCTTCTGCGCAGGACGCCATTGATGAAACTGTCTGGCAGGGAGTTCGGACTGGACTGCGCGGAGGTTTGGCTCAAACTCGAACAACTGCAGCTCGGCGGCAGTTTCAAGGCGCGCGGCATGCTCAATCGCATGCTGGCCAACGAGATTCCTGGCAGCGGCGTGATCATCGCGTCAGGCGGCAATGCGGGGATCGCAGCGGCTGCTGCGGCGCAGGCGCTGGGTCTGCCGTGCGAGGTTTTTGTGCCACTGCTGGCAAGTCAGGCCAAGCGGGACCGACTGCGTCAACTCGGTGCCAGTGTGGTGGTCACAGGCGCTGCCTATTCCGAGGCGCTGGAGGCCTGCCTGATGCGCCAGCGTGTCAGCGGTGCCCTGTTGCTGCATGCCTACGACCAACTTGAAGTGGTGGCCGGTGCCGCCACGCTGGCGGCCGAAATTGAGGCTGCTGCGGGCCTGCCCGACAGTGTGCTGGTCAGTGTCGGTGGCGGCGGTCTGATCGGCGGTGTGGCGGCCTGGTTTGAGCATCGCGTGCGTGTCGTGGCGCTGGAGCCGGCCCTGGCTCCCACTTTGTTCAATGCGCGCGCGGCCGGGCATCCGGTTGACGTGTCCGTTAGCGGCGTTGCGGCCGACTCACTGGGCGCCAAGCGCATCGGTGAGATAGCATGGAATGTCAGCCAGCGCTACGTCACGGATGCACTGCTGCTCAGTGACGAAGCGATTCGTGCCGCGCAGCGGTGGCTCTGGACCGAGCTCAAGCTGGCCGTGGAACCGGCTGCGGCGCTGGGTCTGGCCGCCTTGCAAAGCGGCGCTTACCGGACGCAGTCTGACGAGCGGGTTTGCCTGATACTGTGCGGTGCCAATCTGGACCCGGCCAGCTTGGCTGCGTATGGTCATCCCGATCCAGGAAATTCCCATCCGGGACCCCAAGGCTGTCATCCCGGACCCCAAGGCTGTCATCCCGGACTTGATCCGGGATCCAGAGCCATGCCACCACTGGATTGCGGATCGAGTCCGCAATGACAGCCAAGGGTCGCAATGACAGCCAAGGGTCGCGATGACAATGACGGGTCCTGTGACTGTATGTCCAACAATTCAAAAATTACAATCTCACCATGCTAGACATTACTCTTCTCCGAAAAGACCTCGCCTGGGTGGTTGGGCGCCTGCAAACGCGCAAGAATCCCCAGGGTTTTCTCAATGTAGATGCCTTTACGACGCTGGAGGCCGAGCGCAAGACGATTCAGATCCGGACCGAGGAACTGCAGAGCCGGCGCAACAGCCTGAGCAAGCAGATCGGTCAACTCAAGGCCAAGGGCGCAGCCGGGCAGGCCCAGTGCGATGCAGTGATGGCGGAAGTGGCCGGCCTGAAAGCCGAACTGGAGGCCTCTGCAGCCAGGCTGGATGAGATACAGACCGACATGCAGGTGCTGCTGCTGGCGGTACCGAATTTGCCACATGAGAGCGTGCCCGTGGGTGCGGATGAACATGCCAACGTCGTGGTGCGCAGCTGGGGTACTGCCAAGGCGTTTGACTTCCCGGTGAAAGATCACGTGGATCTGGGGGCGCCACTGGGGCTCGA
>CAIYMN010000180.1 GCA_903927295.1 uncultured beta proteobacterium
GGCTTCATGCGCCGCGCTGGCCGCAACAATGCGCTGCCGCCAATTGTGGCGGGCAGCCACATCGACACTCAGCCCACCGGTGGCAAGTTCGACGGCAACTACGGCGTGCTCTCGGCACTCGAAGTAGTTCGCACACTCAACGACCATGGCATCGAGACCGAGGCGCCGATTGAAGTCGCGTTCTGGACCAACGAAGAGGGCTCGCGCTTTGTGCCGGTGATGATGGGCTCCGGCGTCTTTGCCAAGGCCTTCACGCTGGAGCACGCCTACGCCGCCACCGACACCGAGGGCAAGACCGTGAAGGACGAACTCACGCGCATTGGCTACGTCGGTCCGCAGGAGCCGGGCGACCATCCGATCGGTACCTATTTTGAAGCCCACATCGAGCAGGGTCCGGTGCTGGAAGACAACAACAAGACCATTGGCGTGGTGCAGGGCGTGCTCGGCATCCGCTGGTTCGACTGCATCGTGACCGGTATGGAAGCCCATGCCGGGCCGACGCCGATGGGGCTGCGCAGGGACGCCATGCAAATTTCCACGCGCATCATGCAGGAGGTGGTGGCAGTGGCCTGGCGCCACGCACCGCACGGGCGCGGCACGGTGGGCATGGTCCAGGTGCACCCGAACAGCCGCAACGTGATTCCAGGGCGCGTCAAGTTTTCCATCGACCTGCGCAACGCAACGGATGCGCTGGTTGACACGATGGCCGATGAGGTGAAGGCCTTTGCAGCTCAACTGGCCAAAGACTCAGGTCTGGAAATAAAGATCGAACTGGTATCGAGCTATCCGGCGCAGGCTTTCCACGCGGAATGCATGGACGCAGTGCAGCGCGCGGCGCAAAAGCTCGGCTACTCCAACATGCCGGCCGTCTCGGGCGCCGGCCACGACGCGGTTTACATGGCGCGTCTGGCCCCCAGCGGCATGATTTTCATCCCCTGCAAGGACGGCATCAGCCACAACGAGATAGAGAGCGCCACGCCCGAACACATCACCGCCGGCGCCAATGTGCTGCTGCATGCGATGCTGGAGCGCGCTGGCACGTGGGTGCAACAACAGGAGAGTTGACCATGACTACAGGTACCGTGCGACTGCATCGGGTGCTGCGCGCACCGCCAGAGCGCATTTATCGGGCGTTTCTGACTGCCAACGCCATGGCCAAGTGGATACCGCCCTATGGTTTCACGTGCAAGGTTCATCACATGGACGCCAGGGTCGGCGGCGGCTTCAGGATGTCGTTCACCAATTTCGGGACCGGCAGCGAGCACGCCTTTGGTGGCGAGTATCTTGAACTCACTCCCTTTGAGCGAATTCGCTATACGGACAAATTCGATGACCCGAACTTGCCCGGTGAAATACAGGTGACGGTTGGCTTGAGAAAAGTGTCCTGCGGCACGGAAATCAGCATAGTGCAGGAAGGGCTTCCTGAAGTTATTCCGGTAGAGATGTGCTACCTCGGCTGGCAGGAGTCTCTGGCACAGCTCGCCACACTCGTCGAACCCGAGATTCCGGGGTGACGCGAGCGATCATCGATTTCTCAGGGAGGCTGCGCTGCCAACACGGGCCAGTTCCTGCTGGCGACGGGCAGGTTCAGCCGAGTGGATAAATGCGGTGTACGTGTCTGCCGGATGCGGCACTTCAGCCATATCCAGAGCGTGACTGATGGCGCCCCGGTGATAGGTGCCGTGGTTGATGATGTGAAAGAGAATTTCCAGGCGTGTCATGGTTCCGCGCAGCCCATCCACAAATTGAAACGAAATGGCTTGAAGCTTGTCGTCTGACGCCAACTGTTCTACGTACTGCGCAAACCACTGGTTTGAGTCGCTTCCTCTTTCAGCAAGTTCGGGAAGCTCGGGCAGCACCTCCGTATTGGTCGAAGAATGAGGATCCGAAAGCCCGAGAAGACGTGCTCTGAACAATTCTTCGACCCTGACCATGTGATTGAGCTGTTGCCGTGCAAACTTCAGGGCAGAAGGAAATCTGGTGCCGTCAAGACTTCTGATTGCATCAAGCGTGCGCCTGTCAGCCCACTGTTTGTATTGGAACGCCTCAATCAGCATCTGCTCTCCAGGAATCTAGTCCGATCGACATGTGCCGGATTGATCACTCATCGTTCGCCGTTTCATGCACTGCCGGCAGAATGATCTCAAGCAACTCGCAATCATCCGACCAGCCAAGCACGTTGTGGTGATGCTTCTGGCGCCGCTCTTCCGTGAACGGTGCCGTCATGCAAATCACATGCCCCGTCGCGAAGCCCCTGGTCGCAGCGGCAATGCCAAGATCCCGATAGGCGGAATAACTGCGCAAGCCCCCGCTCTTGAAATCCGATTCATTCAGATGATTGACGAGAAAGCGTTGCGCTGGCAGATCCGTTGATTCTGAACTCATGGCCATTTCCTTCCGCAGACCAGTGCTGCGATGTCTGCCACGGTGTGCGGCATTCTGGATTCTGGTGCCGGATGATTCTCCCTCGCTGATGCAAGGCCACTGTCAGCCAAAACTGAAAGCCGACAGTGTGGTTTCCATCACCCGGTCCGAAAACACACGCTGGCCCTTGTCCGCACTCGCAGCGCCAGCCACCACCATCAGGGGCAACAGGTGTTCCTCGGCGCGCGGCGGGTGCGACATGCTGGCTGACGGCGCTTGCGCCCAGTCGATCAATGCCTGACGGCGCTGCTCGGGTTCGGCCTGAACGGCGCTCGTCAACCAGGTGTCGAACTCGTCGGATATCGGCCCGAAGCGCGGGTCGCCATAGCCACGCATGTTGTGAAAGCTCATGCCACTGCCGACGATCAGCACACCTTCGTCGCGCAAGGTGGTCAGGGCCTCGCCTAACTGCAGATGCAGTTGCGGATCCAGATTGCTGTTGAGTGAGAGTTGCACTACCGGAATGTCGGCTTGCGGAAACATCAGCATGAGCGGGATGAACATGCCGTGGTCAAAGCCGCGACTCGGGTTCACCTTGGACGCCAGGCCGGCCCGACCCAGCAATGCCGCCATACGCGCCGCCAGCTGCGGCTCGCCCGGGGCCGGGTACTTCAGCTCGTAAGTGTGCGGCGGAAAGCCGTAGTAGTCGTAAATCAGCTCTGGGTTGGCGGCGCTGGTCAGGTCGAAAGAGGACTCCAGCCAGTGCGCCGACACCATCAGAATGGCTTTGGGGCGCTGCGGCAGGGTGGCGGCCAGACTTTTGAGGAAGTCGCCCATGCGGTTCCAGGCATGCGGCGGATTCCACTCCATGAAGAAGCATGGCCCGCCGCCATGCGGGACGAACCAGGTTGGCATCCGATTCGGGAAGCCCTGGGGTGACGAAAGTGAAGTGGCGGGCATCAAGGCATCTCCGGTTGATTCAATTATGCTTTGCTGCGCGCGTCCAGGCTCCAATCACCGGCGCCATTGGCAGCCAGGGCCAGCAGGCCACCAACCACGGCGATGTTCTTGAAGAACAGCAATTGCACAACAAAGGCCTGCTCCGCCGGCACTGCCCAAAAAGCGTGAAAGAAGAAGCTGGCCACCAGCGTGAAAAGGGCCAGCGCCAGCGCGGCAATACGGGTGCCGTAGCCAGCCAGCAGCGCTGCGCTGCCCAGAATCTCAACCGCGAGCGCCAGCACCGCACCCAGACTAGGCAGCGGCAGCCCGACGGAGGCTATGTAGCCCACGGTACCGGCGAAACCCGTGAGCTTGCTAATGCCAGCCGGCAGAAACAGGACAGCGAAAAGAACGCGGGCAGCCAGATTCAGGCTGTTTTGGATGGACTTGGACATGATGGATTCCTTGCTGATAAAACGAACAAAATGGTTGGAATGCGCTGGCTTGCAGTGCATGGGCTGAACTGTATTGGAAACAATTACAATGATAAATAGCTGTAATTTAGATTAATTGTTTCATTTGGAGGGATGGTGGATCGATTTCTTGAGATGCAGACCTTCAATGCCGTCGTCGACGCTGGCAGCTTTGTCAGAGCGGCGGAAGCGCTGAACATGTCCAAGGCGGCGGTGTCGCGCTACGTGGTCGACATGGAAACGCGCCTGGGTGTGCGCTTGCTGCACCGCACGACACGGCGCTTGTCGCTCACCGATGAGGGCCAGGTCTTTTACGGTCGCAGCAAGGAACTGCTGGCCGACCTGGAGGAAGCCGAGGATGAGATCACCTCGCGCAGCGATGCCGCCAGCGGACTGTTGCGCATCAACGCGCCCTTTACCTTTGGCATTTTGCATTTGGCCCCGCTCTGGGGAGAGTTCATGGCCCAGCACCCGAAGGTCAGGCTCGATATCACCCTGGCCGATCGCCTGGTGGATCTGGTAGAGGAGGGTTACGACCTGGCCATCCGCATCGCGACGCTGGAAAACTCAAGCCTGATCAGCCGCAAACTCGCCACCACCCGCACGGTGCTGTGCGCCTCACCCCAGTACTTGAAGTTGTACGGAACCCCCCAGCATCCCGCGGAGCTGGCCGACCACGCGGTGATTTCCTACAGCTACCTGTCCACCGGCGACGAATGGCGTTTCACCGGACCCGAGGGAGCAGTGAACGTCAAAACCAAGCCTTGCATGCACACCAACAGCGGCGACACCTGCCGCGCCGCCGCCCTGGCACATCAGGGGGTTATCCTGCAGCCGACTTTCCTGGTGGGCAAGGATTTGGCGGATGGCAGCTTGATCGAGTTGATGCCAATGTACCGGTCCGTTGAGTTCGGGATCTATGCGATCTACCCAACACGCAAACACGTCTCGGCCAAAGTGCGCGCCATGATCGAATTTCTGGCTGACCATTTCGCCAAACACGCTCCTTCCTGGTAGGGAGGATGAGCGGAGGATGAACGTTTCAAAGATGAGTTAGTAATTAAGAAGTGAAAACTCGGTAGTTCCAGTTTTAAGCGATAACTACCAGAATTCGCTGCATCGCAATTTTGCAGTGAATTTCTGGAGTCGAACATGGCCAGCCGCCGTCGCTTGATCAAACTCGCCCTTGCCGCCGTGGTGGCAACTGCCACACTGGGCGCTGCCGCCCAGCAAGCGGTCACCCTGCTCAACGTTTCTTACGATCCGACGCGCGAGCTCTACGTCGAGTTCAACGCCGCTTTTGCCAAGTACTGGAAGGCCAAGGCCGGCCAGGACGTCACCATCAAACAGTCGCACGGCGGATCCGGCAAACAGGCCCGCTCGGTCATCGATGGTCTGGACGCCGATGTGGTCACACTGGCGCTTGCAGGTGACGTGGATGCGCTCTACAAAAACGGCGGCTGGCTCGTGCCAGACTGGCAAAAGCGCTTGCCGCACAACTCGGCGCCTTACACCTCGACCATCGTGCTGGTGGTGCGCCAGGGCAACCCCAAAGGCATCAAGGACTGGGACGACCTGA
>CAIYMN010000181.1 GCA_903927295.1 uncultured beta proteobacterium
ACGGGTTGGCGGATCTGCTGGAACTTAGCTGGAAATGGCTGCAGGAGTCGGGTCAAGGCAGCGCTCTGCGACAGATTCTGGTGCTGGGTGACCCCGAGTATCCCTCCTCTCTCCTGACCATTGACGACCCGCCCCTGATGCTTTACCTGCTCGGCGCAGGCAAACTCGCCGGCACTGGCCGGGCAGACGCTCTGATCAACAGCATGGCTGTGGTTGGAAGTCGAAATCCGACACCCCAGGGGGCGGCCAATGCGCGCCTTTTTTCCAAAGCACTCGGCCAGGCTGGCCTGAGCATCATCTCCGGCCTCGCCCTGGGTATTGACGGTGCCGCCCATGAAGGCGCTCTGGAGAGCATTGCCACAGGCTCGGACCGGCTCGCCACGGTCGCTGTGGTTGGCACCGGACTGGACCGCGTTTACCCCAAGCGGCATCTGGAACTGGCACACCGGATCACGCGCAATGGCTTGCTGCTGAGCGAATACCCGCTGGGCACTCCCCCACTGACCGCCAATTTTCCGAAGCGCAATCGGCTCATCGCCGGCCTCGCGCAGGGCACACTGGTGGTGGAAGCGGCATTGCGCTCGGGCTCTTTGATTACAGCGCGACTGACCGCAGAGCAGGGCAAGGAGGTTTTTGCCATCCCCGGCTCGATTCATTCGACCCAGGCACGTGGCTGCCACGCGCTGATCAAACAGGGAGCCAAACTGGTCGAGTCGGCGCAGGATATCCTGGAAGAGCTGAAAATCAATTTAGAGCCGCAGCAGGGCTCACAGCGCCACGCAAACATCAGGAACAACGAGTTGGACGGGCTCGACCCAGCCAGCCGTCTACTGGAGTTTGTAGGATTCGATCCGGTCGGCCTGGACGCACTGCAAGCGCGCTCGGGTCTGGAAACTGCAGAACTTCAGGCGCAACTGATGACGCTCGAACTTGCCGAGCATCTGGCGCGCCTGCCTGGCGGTCTGTTTCAGCGCGTCTAGGGCCGGTTAACCCAGCAAGCGCTCCGGGTTGGCGCTCAACTTGACCAACGCGTCGCGCGTGGCGCGCACGGTCAGCGCTTCCTGCTCCTGCGGCACCAGCAAACCAGCTTGCAAGTAGGCCGCCAGGCGCCGGGCCTGGATCAGATAACTGCGCCCGTCGCTTGAAGCAAACAGATTGAGGTGTTTGCGCTCGCTGCGCCAGGCAAACTGCACCTGTGCTACGCGGCCGTTGTGATCCAGCGTAAACCAGGCACCCACCTGCAACTGCTGCGCCCATGCAATCATGGCTGGCGTTGGCTTTGAACCGCCGTCAGTGACGACATCAATATTCGATGCGTCAATCCCGAGCATCATTTCAATGCCCTGTGCATCGAGTGGCAAATCACCTGTGCCCTCATCGGTGACAAAATCTTCGAGATTCGCCAGGCGCTCGGCCATGGCAGCAATTTGCTCACTGGGAATCGCCTGTGTCTTGGAGACAAAGGCGTCGGCCAGGGTATCACTCACGGTCTTGATATAGGCATCCTGCTCGGTCGGCTTGATACCCAGCAGAGTCATGCCCGCGCGCAACTTCTGCAACAACTGCGGCAAGTCGCGAATGACGCGGGCGCGGTCGGCGCGATTGGGTTTGGCGCTGGCCGACCAGACCAGATCGGATGCCAGCTTCTTGAGGCTCAAGGTTTCTTCATGCTGCGGACCTTTTCGCACTGCAGCCAGCGCCAGCACCTCAGCCCAGACCTTGAACAGAAACTGCCGAATTTCTTCGCGCACCGGTATGTCCTTGAGCAGGTTGCGCATCTCGATCGTGTACTGGATCGTCAGCGTTTCCTTCTGTTCCACCTGCTGAGCCACACCCACCACTTTTTGCGTTGACTCGCGCCCGGTCAGGAATTGCGCCAGGAACTTCTGAAACTCGTCATAGACCAACTGGTAGACACGCTTGCCGGTTTCCGGGTACTGCTCGATCACCTGAACCACCCGCTTGATTTCGTTCTCCAGCGGCCCGCCATTGATGCCACTGGCATCAAACCCCATGACACAGGAACCCATGCGGTCGATGAGCTGACGCGCCGGGTGGTCCATCGTGCCAAAGAAATCCGGCTCCGCCAGTGCCACGCGCAGCACCGGCATCTGCAGTCTGGCAAACCAGACCCGGATGCCAGGAGGGATTCTGTCTTCCTGCAAAATCGCCTGGAACATCAGCGCCACAATTTCGATGGTGGCCTTCTCGCTCTTTGTTTCCGCCTTGTTCTTGAGGTCGGTGGTGCGCCGCCGCAAGTCAGCCGAGATCCTGGCGACCCCAGCCGGACTGTAATCTTCCAGCACCGTGGCACTACTTCCCCCAGTCACTGCCACCGAAGCAACTGATGGCGCCGCCATGGCGGCGGCTAGCGCTGGTGACGGCGCCCTGTGCACCGTCGCCTCAAAATCAACGCCGCCCGAGTTACCGAGCAAGCGCTTGAGCTGACCCACTACGCCGGCCGCACGACTGCGCGCCCGGGCCAACGGCGTGGTGCCAGTCATCATGCGCGTTTCTTCGGCAGCACTGTCTCCGTGAGACCCATAGCCGCCGGTGGACGGACGATTCCGTGGGCGATCCACCGCGCCCGAGCCGCTCGGAGGACGACCCGCCGCGGCGCCGAAAATGGCTCCGCCCGGTGGGGCCACCGTAGCGGGTTCGCTGTCCCAACCCAAGCGTCCTGCAAAGGGAGCTGTCGGCCGCTGCGCGGCATCCCCACCCTGCCGCGGCGCGGCTTCATCATGCCGAGTGGCCTCTCCTGCTGGTTGTGCCGGGACCGACGCCTTGGCAGCGGTCGGTGCTGCGTGACCGGCCGCCGAGCTCAAAGTCGAAGTCGAACGCGCAATCCGATCGGACAATTCGATGGTTGGAAAGACGCCGCGCTCGATCAGGAAAACATTGGCGTTGGCGTAGGCGTGTTTGACACCCTCGGCCAGTATTTTCTGGGCAACGTCACTGATCATGCCCCAGGATTCGCGCGATAAACCGAGGCCGAACCAGCGCTCGACCAAGGCCAGAAAAAGCACTTCGGGGCGCAAAATGTCATCGCTGTCGAGTTCCTGAGCACCCATCAAGTGCTTCATACGAAACAGCAAGTCGGTGTACTCGGAGCCAGTCATCTCCAGCGCGCCAATGGCCAGCCGCGAAGCAATAATCTTGTTTTCAGCAACGTCCGTCGCGACCAGTTCAAAAGCGCCATCAGAGACTGTCTTTGCCTTCGGGACCACGGCCTGCAGCGCATCAGTCCAGGCCTTGAGTGTGCCTTCGACCCACGCCGTCTTGTCCTTCTGGTAGGCGGTCCAGGCGTCGCGCCGGTTCTGCATTTCCCGCGAAGGCGCCGCCTCGCTCATCAACTCGGTGAAGCGTTGCAACGCCGCACCGCTGAGCTGCTCCATCACGCGCGCGGCATCCCGCACAAAACGCCGTCGCGTTTCCTGCGGCAATTGTTCGCGCTGTGTCACGGTCGCAGATGCTGCCACGCCTTCAATCTCCCTCAAACAGTAGCGCCAGCGTTAGGGTCGTTCGGGTCACCCTCTTTCCTGGTGCCCCCCTTGATCAGGTCTTCGCGCTGTATGCCCAGCCACATGGCGATCGCTGCCGCAACGAAGACCGAGGAATAAATACCAAAACAGATGCCGATCGTCAGCGCCAGGGCAAAGTAATGCAGCGTAGCGCCGCCAAACAGCAGCATCGACAACACCATCAACTGAGTGCAACCGTGCGTGATGATGGTTCGACTGATGGTCGAGGTGATCGAGCTATCAATGATCTGGACGGTATTCATCTTGCGATAACGTCGGAAATTCTCGCGAATCCGGTCGAAAATGACGACCGACTCGTTGACCGAGTAGCCCAAGACGGCCAGCACGGCAGCGAGTACCGGCAGCGAAAACTCCCACTGGAAGAAAGCAAAAAATCCCAGAATGATGATGACATCGTGCAAATTGGCGATGATGGCCGCGACCGCAAACTTCCATTCAAAACGAATGGCAAGGTAAAGCATGATGCCGATCACAACCGATGCCAGTGCCTTCAGACCGTCAGTGGCCAACTCGTCACCCACCTGCGGACCGACGAACTCGGTACGGCGCATGACAGCAGAGGCATCCGCCGCCTTCAGCGCTGTCATCACCTGTTCGCTTTGCTGCGCCGAACTGACACCTTTTTGCACCGGCAGACGAATCAGCACGTCGCGTGCCGTGCCGAAATTCTGTACCTGCACGTCCTTCAAGCCCAGCGCCGCCACGGCGCTGCGCACGCCATTGAGATCGGCCGACTGCGAGTAGCTGACCTCCATCAAGGTGCCACCCGTAAATTCCACGGATAGATGCAGACCGCGGCTGAACAGAAAAAACACGGCTGCCAGGAATGTCACCAAGGACACCAGGTTAAAGATCAGCGCATGCCGCATGAACGGAATGTCGCGTTTGATTTTGAAAAATTCCATGCGATTTCCTTGCTACTGCGGGGCGAGTTGATTGCCGGAATCGGGACGCCAGACCGTACCAATGGACAGGCTCTTGAGCTTGTTCTTTCGACCGTACCAGAGATTGACAAGACCTCGCGAGAAGAACACGCCGGAGAACATGCTGGTCAGGATGCCCAGACAATGCACCACGGCAAAGCCACGCACCGGGCCGGAGCCGAAGGCCAGCAGAGCCAGCCCGGCTATCAGGGTGGTGACATTGGAGTCCAGAATTGTGGCCCAGGCGCGGTCATAGCCGGCATGGATCGCCGCCTGCGCCGAAGCACCGTTGCGCAGTTCCTCCCGGACCCGCTCATTGATCAGCACGTTCGAGTCGATCGCCATGCCCAGCACCAGGGCCATCGCCGCCATGCCGGGCAGCGTCAGGGTTGCCTGCAACATCGACAACACCGCCACCAGCAGCAGCAGATTGACGGCCAGCGAAATGCTCGAGAACACACCAAATAGCACATAGTAAATGCACATAAAGACAGCCACGGCCGTGAAGCCGTAAGTCACGCTGTTAAAGCCCTTGGCAATATTTTCTGCACCCAGACTCGGGCCGATGGTGGTTTCTTCGATGATTTCCATCGGTGCTGCGAGCGAGCCGGCACGCAGCAACAGGGCCGTGTCATTGGCTTCCATCGATGTCATGCGACCGGAGATCTGCACCCGACCACCACCGATTTCAGAGCGGATCACCGGCGCCGTGACGACTTCGCCTTTGCCCTTTTCAAACAGCAGGATGGCCATGCGGTTGCCCACACTCTCGCGCGTGACATCCCGGAAGATGCGCGCGCCCTTGGCATCCAGCGTCAGGTTGACCACAGCCTCCTGCGTCTGGCTGTCAAAACCGGGTTGCGCATCGGTCAGGTTTTCGCCGGTCAGGATGACCTGCTTCTTGACGATCACCGGTTGGCTGTTGCGCTCCAGATAGCGCTCCGATCCAAAGGGCACGGCGGCAGCGCCGCTTTCGGCGGCGCGTGCTTCGCTGCTCTCGTCAACCATGCGCACTTCCAGCGTCGCCGTGCGTCCCAATATGTCCTTGGCCTTGGCAGTATCCTGCACACCCGGCAACTGCACCACGATCCGGTCCAGCCCCTGCTGCTGAATCACTGGCTCGGCTACACCAAGTTCATTGATCCGGTTGTGCAAGGTCGTGATGTTTTGCTTGAGTGACTGATCCTGCACCCGACGTGCCGCCTCGGGCTTGATGCTGGCGGTCAACTTGAACTCGGCGCCATCGGGCGCTTCCAGCGTCTGCAGGTCAGGAAACTGATCGAGGATAAGTACCTTGGCCGCCGTCAGTGTCGGCATATCCCGAAAGCGCACTTCGATGGTCTGGCCGCTGCGGTTGATGCCGGTGTGGCGCACATTCTTTTCACGCAAGCTGGTACGGATGTCACCCGAGAGGGATTCGGCCTTCTTGGCCAGCGCTGCCTGCATATCCACTTGCAGCATGAAATGCACACCACCACGCAAATCCAGCCCAAGGTACATGGGAAAGGCATGCAAGGAGGTGAGCCAGACCGGTGACCGCGACAGCAAGTTCAGCGCCACGATGTAGCCGGCATTGGCTGCATCCGGGATCAGGGCTTTTTGAATTGCATCCTTGGCCTTGAGTTGCGTCTCGGTGTTGCCAAAGCGCGCCTTGACCGAGGTATTGTCCAGGGTAACAAAATCAGCGGTAATCCCTGCAGTCTTCAGTATCTCTTCTACCCGCAGTTTGGTCGCGCCGTCAACCTTGTTCGTGACTTTGGCCGACGAGACCTGAACCGCAGGTGCTTCGCCAAAAAAATTCGGCAAGGTATACAAAAACCCCACCACCAACGCGATCAGGATGATCGTGTACTTCCATATCGGATAACGATTCATGATCGCGCTGCTTGCTTACTTGATGCTGCCTTTGGGCAGAACCTGCACCACGGCACTGCGCTGCACCTGCAGTTCAACCCCGCTGGCAACTTCCAGGCTCAGGTAGCTGTCGCCGAGTTTCGAGACCTTGCCGAGCACGCCACCAGCGGTAGCAACCTCGTCCCCTTTGGCCAGCGAATCGATCATGGTCTTGTGCTCCTTTTGCTTCTTCATCTGGGGACGAATCATCACAAAATAAAGCACTACAAACATCAACACCAAGGGCAACATGCTCATGAGTGAAGACTGCATATCGCCGCCAGCAGCGGCGGTTTGAGCAAAAGCGGAAGAAATAAACACAAAAATACTCCAAATCTGACGGCCCGCTATTGTATGCGGCAGCGCATTGCGCCGGCATGGCTGAGCTTTTTAGTCCCTGCTCACTTGCGCTTGGGCCAAAGCACCCAAAGTCGCAGCGGCTGCTTCAGCCGACCCGCCAGTTCGGCGGCTGCCCCACCCCAGCCAGCAAAATAATCTGCCCGCACGCCGCCCACGATGGCGCTGCCGGTATCTTGGGCCAACACCAGCCTTTGCAAGTGGACTGCCGGACCGTTCGATGCCAGCCAGACAGGTGTGCCGTAGGGAATGCTGGCCGGGTCGACCGCAATCGAGCGTCCCGGAGTCAGAGCCACACCCTGCGCGCCTTTGGGACCCCAGACGCCCTCCTGCTCAGACAAGGGCTGTTCGCGAAAAAAGACCGTGCGTGGATTGCTCCAGAGCAGTTCGTTGACGCGCTCAGGATTGCGCTGCAGCCAGGCCTTGATGGCTGGCCAGGATGCGTCGCGTAGCGCACCCTGCTCGATCAGCCAGCGACCGACACTCTTGTAGGGTTGCTCATTGGAACCAGCATAAGACAATCGGGACATCACCTGGGTTCCGTCGGGCTGGCTGATGCGCAGGCGCCCGCTGCCCTGAATCTGCAATATCAGTGCATCGACCGGATCGGCAAGAAAGGCAATTTCACGCCCCTTCAGCGCTGCCTGGGCTTGCGCCGATGTATCAATTTCCTGGCGCGTGTACCAGGGCTTGCGCGGCGCCAGACCGACCGGCGGTTGGTACACGGGGACAGAAAACCGGGCACTCGCCTTGCGCGATGCATCCAGCACAGGTTCAAAGTAGGCCGTCAGCAGACCTTCGCGCGACCCATCCAGGGCTTGCACCTGGTAGGGCTGCAAGTTCGCCATCAGCCAAGCTCGCTGCCCGGCAGCGTCGGCAATGCTCAGAGCCCGCACCTGAGCACACAGGGGTGCGAATACCGGTCCCGGCTGCTCGCAACTCTTCAGCCAGGCGTTCCAGGCCTCGTGCAGAGCATCGTCCTGCCATCCCGGCAAGTCAGCCCAGTGCACGGCGATCCAGCGGCTCCTGGACTGCAATATCGGCGCTGGCAAGTTCTGCACTTCCTCACTCTTGCTGGAGCCAACCAGCCCCATGGTTGCCACCGGCGCGTCACCCACCCATCCCTGCACCGTCGGCGGCGCCAGCGCAGTGCTACCGCAGGCCGCGAGCAGGCTCATCAGCAGGCCCCGTCCGGCCCACGCCAGCAGCCGGCGCGCGCCGTCAACGCGCCGCTTCATCGGCTTGCGCAGCGGGCGTAACGGAGGCCGCTTTGTGATCAACCTTGGTGATCTTCGGATCAGCCCAACTACCATCGATGTGAAATTCCTGCGTTGCAGCCTCGTTCAGGGGTCGGCGCAACAACAACTGCGCCAGGAACGTGGAAAGGCCAATCGCCGGGTTGATCACCGATGCAATCAGGGACGCGGTTCCCGCGTTGATTTCCGGAACCACGACGACTTTCAGGTCTTGCGTTTCGCGTGACAGATCGGCGCGACCTTCCATCAGTACGGCAGCATTGACCCCTTTCATCTGCAAATTGTTGGTCTTGGCAATGCCCTGTTCAATGCCGATGTCGCCCCGAAAGAAATCAAAGGCAAAGCCGTCGCTGAAGACGTCCCTGAAGTCCAGCGTCAGGCGCCGCGGCAGGGCCTGCAAGCTGAGCACGCCAAGCAGTTTCGCAATGCCGGGATCGCTCGCCTTGAGGAACTGCCCGTTCTCGATGTTGACAGTGAAGGCGCCCGTCATGGAAGGGTAATCCAGACTGAAGGGCGAGCCCAGCCACGCAACCTGTCCTTCCATCTTGCCACGCCCCCTGCGCACCACGTCTTTCATTCCCAAACGCGCAAGCAGCGCACCACCGTCTGCTACATCGAGCTTGAAATTCATCACGGTACGCCGCCGCTCCATCACACTGCGCGCTGCCGGCGCGCTGGCCAGTGCGTTGACGCTGGTCCAGTTGCCGCTGGCAGTCAGTGACGCCTCGGGCGTGCTGATATTGAATTTGTTCAGTCGCCACTCGCGCGCACCAGCAGTGCGCGCTGGCGTGGCAGCACCCCGGTTGATGGCCTCGACTTCGAGGCGACCAAGCCGCTTGCCCCGCAATTCAAAATCTTCGACCACGATATCGAGGGCCGGTATGCTGGCCGGCTGCTCATTAAGCAGCGCCTCAACTTCAGTGACATCGCTGGGCGCCACAATCAACTTGCCAAGCCTGGCGTAAACACGGCCGGCCCCCGCATCCGACGCCTGGCGGTACTCCACGTAACCATTGAGCTCGCTGGCGTCCAGATTGGCTCGCCATAAAAGCCCCTCGCGCATACCGCCTACCACCACGTTGCTGAACTTGCGTCCTCCGAAACGCAAATCCCGTGCTCGCACCGCCACGGTCGTTGGCAGATAAGTCAAAGGCGTGCTGACGGCTCTGCTATCGGTCAGGGAAGTCCCTGCGGCGACCGATAACACCGCCTCCCACGCGTCAAGATCAAAGCTGCCAAGACTGATATTGGCCGCCACCCCCTCATCGGGCAAGGACACGCTCTCCTGCGGCGACAAACCGGCCGCCATGCTGCCACGCAAGACACGCGGTTCGGTTCCCGACAAATCGCGGATATAGACAATCGAAGCCAATCTTCCAAAATCGAGCGTCATTTGGTCGCGCAGGCGCAGCGGGGCATTCGGCGCGCTCAGCAGCGACTCACGCAGCAGAGCCGTCTCAAGTCGAAATGGCAGCGCCGCGTCAGCACTCTTGCTAAAGGGTGCAGGCAAATTCAGTCCCAAACCCTGCAAGTTGCTGGTGACCAGCAATTCGGGCTCGCCGCGCCGAAAACCAAGGACAGCGACGTAGGAGGCGCTGCCATTGGTGTGTTGCGCCAGACGCGCGACAAAGCCCAGTTCCCTGGCCTGGCGCAAGCCTTCCGCCGTTACCCTGCCGCTGGCCCGAATCAGCATGGTAGGCGTCGTGCGGGTAACACTACCGGTGGGGTTTGGCACAGAGCCGCCCTCGATCCGCACGTCGCCGCCCAGCATCTGTGCCTGGCCAGCCACGATGGAGAAATCGCTTTCCGAGAAATTGACAGTGCCGCGCGAGCGAGTCAATCGCGGTGTGTCGGGCGTCATTTGAATGTCGTTGCCGCTCAAGGCGACACTGCCCTGTACTTTGGATTTGTCAAGGTCGGCGATGGGCAGGGTCAGCTTGAGTTTGTAGTCGGCGCCGCCACTGGCCACGGCTCGCCCCAAACCATTGGAGGTCATGGCCGCCAGCGGCGAGCCATTGACAATCCCCAGACCCTCGGCCAGAGCGCCACGGGCCTCGGCGTTAACCATCACCACGGGCCGCTCCAGGTCCGGGATTTCCGCCTCCACCTTGCTGATCTGCAGCGCGGCGTTGGCGCCAATTCTCGCCTTCGCCGCCTTGACCTGCATCTGGGCGCGCTCAAACACCAGTTCGCCGTTGAGTTGAGTGAGCGCTGGCCAGGGCAAGGCTTCGCGCGGCTGCAGCCGGCGCGGCACATAGGCGTAAGTCGCATTGTGGACATCCGCAGATATCCTGAATTCCCCGCGCTTGGGGTCGCGGAAAGGCAGTTCGCGCAAATCGCCCTTGACCTTGAACTTCACACCACTGGCCGTACCCGCCTGGACCGCATCGCGCACATAGTCGCGCACCGTTCGCTCGATGACCGAAGGCAGGTAGCGGTGCACCCGGGTTCCATCGGCGCGGCCAAGTGTTCCCTGCAAGTCGAGCACGCCAGGAAACCGGGAGCGTCCCGCTGATTTGGCAGGCTCACTGGTTTCCCACTTGATCTGTGCCTCGCCTTGCGCATCGGCGTTGCTGAACTTCAGGTTGGGCAACTGAACCGAGATCCGATCCCCACTGATCTGCCAGCGCGCGTCGGCTGACAACTGGTTGACCGCAACCACAGGGTCATCGAAGATGGACGGCAAAGCGAGCGCACCGCCCACCACCGTGACCGCGGCGCGGCCGCCGGCTTGGTTGAAGTCAAAATCGACGCTCGCACCCTTGACGCCGGGAAAGCCCGCTGCCGGCTTCAGTTCCAGTTGACTGACCAGGCCCTTCACTTCGAACTTGCTCAAATTCTCCAGTGGACCCTGCCAGCTTGTCTGCAATCGGTCCACCAGTCCGCGCGGCGCATGGGCCTGCAAAGTGGCACGGGCCACGGGGTCCAGCGGCAAGCGGTTGGCGATTTGTGACAAAGAGTTCAGATCAAGCCGGTCGGCCTTGAGTTCACCGCGCGCCGGTACTTTGCCCTCCGAGCCAAGGTAACTGACATTGACATTGCCGCCCGGCCAATGCAGACCGTCGCGCGTATCAAATTGCAGCGCCTGGGTCGAAAACTCAAAACCGGCAGCCAGCGCCTTGCCTGCAAGGCGGCCGCGAACAGACTGCAGTTCCAGCGCCTGCAAGTCCTTGCCCAGTGTCACGCTGACCTCGCCCAAAGCCACATCTGCGGCTGCGCCCATCAGTTCCCCACGCGTGATGTCAACCCAGGCCGTCAGCGCCCCATTGCCCTGACGCAAGTCGATGCCCAGACCTGCATAGCGCCGCAACTCCGAGAGGTCGACGCGAGAGAATTCCGCGTAGAGCTGCCCCTCCCAATCCTGCCAACGTCCCTTGCTGCGTGAGAGCAGGGGTTGCGCAAACATGCTGCGCAGGCTGAAGCGGTCTCCCCACTGCGCCGGGGGCGTCGCGTCCAACCGCATGTCGTGGCGTCGTCCGCGATTGCGCAGCACCAGATCAAGCTGTTTGAGTTCCAGCACCGGCGCGCCGCGCAGCTCATCGGTCCAGCGAATCGTGCCGTCATGAATGGCAAATTCGATCTGCGAAAAAAACCAGTCCGCCGCGGCATTGTCTGAACCACTATCTTTGGAGAAATCGAGCCCGGCCACAGTGATCTTTCCGTCCTGCGCGCGCCGGATATTGAGTTCGGGTCGATCAATATAGAGTTGTTCGAACCCGAAATACCAGAGTGATCGCGGTGACAGCGCTGCAAGTACCCTTGGCAGCAGCAGGGCCTCTCGTCCCTGCGCATCGAACAGTTGCACCTGGCTCAGCTCAAACGAGGGAATCATGCCCGTGGAGTGGGCCACCAGGGCACCAACGCGCACCTTGACGCCAAGGACCTGACTGGCCCGCTCTTCGAGCCATGGGCGGTACTCACCGATTCGCGGCACAATCAGCCAGTGCAACGCGCCCCAAGTCACCCCGCAAAGAAACCAGGCCAACACGACCAACCCCAAGGCCCAGTGGACCGCAGTGGTCGATATTTTCAGCCTGGATGAGGGTGCAGGAGCAGCGTCAATCATTTGGAACCGTTAGCCATGACAGGAATTATGACCCGAGCCGCTTTGTCCCCGTACTCGCGCCTGTGTCAGCGAGTGCAACGCCGCTACGCCAGTCAGTTGCATTTGCTACGCCCCGGCGTACCGGATCAGGCCGCTATGGCTGAACTTCTGCTGGCCTTGCGCACTACAGGCTCAGATCTTTCCAGCGCCCTGCGCATCATCCGTCAGCTTGTGCTTGAGCGCCTGCTCCGTCTTGACTGCGACCAGCAGGCAACGCTGCAGCAGGTAACTCTGGCGATGACGGACCTGGCCGAGTTTTCTCTTGGCCAGGCCTGCACTGAGGTGCAGCAGGCGCTTGACCTGAGCCACGGCATCCCACGCAGCAGCAGCGGCGAGCGCTCACAGCTCTGGGTTGTCGGCATGGGCAAGCTCGGTGCGCGCGAGCTCAACGTCTCCAGCGACATCGACCTCATCTACGTCTACGATCATGATGGCGACACCAGCGGCAATGACTTGGGACGCGGCCGGATTTCGAACCAGGAGTACTTTGCCAAGGTGGTGCGCGCGATCTATGCGCTGATTGGCGACAGCACGGAGCACGGTTTCGTTTTCCGGGTGGATATGGCCCTGCGTCCGAACGGCAATTCGGGACCCCCCGCCGTTTCGCTTGGCGCTCTCGAAGAGTACTTTCATGTGCAGGGTCGGGAGTGGGAGCGCTTTGCGTGGCTGAAGAGCCGTGTCGTGGCACGACTGGGGTGCACGGACAACAACTCGGCGCAAAGTCTGCGCAGCGTGGTACTGCCCTTTGTCTTCAGGCGCTATCTGGACTACAACGTGTTTGACTCGCTGCGCGTGCTGCACCGGCAGATCCGCGAGCACGCCAGCAAACGCAGCAGCGGTCGCCCGGAACGTGCCAACGATGTCAAGCTCGGACGCGGCGGCATCCGCGAAATTGAATTCATCGTGCAACTGCTGCAAGTGGTGCGAGGTGGCCAGTTCCCGGAACTGAGAACCCGCCCCACTTTGAGCGCCCTGCCACGTTTGGCCAAGGCCGCCCTGATGCCCCAGGCCAGCGCGCAGGCACTGGCCCAGGCCTATGATTTCCTGCGCCGGCTCGAACACCGCATTCAGTATCTGGACGATCAGCAGACGCATGTGCTGCCAACACTGGATGCCGACCTGGAATGGATTGCCAGCACCATGGGTTACACCGCAGCGCCCGCGCTGCTGCACCAACTGGACAGCCATCGAGAACTGGTGGCACAGGAGTTCGACTCCCTGCTGGGCGGCGCGGACAAGGAATGCAAAGGCTGCAACGGCGCCAGGAGCAGCGCCGCGCCTGCTGGTTTTGACGAGTTGCTGCGCCAGTTACCGGCTGAGTTCCGACAGCGCGTGGCGCCATGGCGTGAGCATCCACGGGTGCTGGCGCTGCGCGAAGACTCGCGAACCCGCTTGCTGCGCCTGCTGACGCGCACCGCGCAGTGGATTGAGGAAGGTCTGGTCAACGAGACCGCCGCAGTGCGCCTGGTTGACTGGATCGAACCCCTGCTGCGCCGCGAAAGTTACCTCGCTCTACTGCTGGAGCGCCCCAAGGTTCATGAGCGCCTGTTGCGCCTGCTCGGAGCGGCACGCTGGCCGGCGCGCTACCTGTTGCTGCATCCGGGCGTGATTGACGAACTGGCCAACGCCGACATGATCGAGCAGCGCTTTGAAGCCGCCGAGTTTGAGCACGAACTGGACCACCGGCGTGCCTCACTGTCTGCCAGCGGCGAGGACGATGATGAGACTCTGCTGAACCTGCTGCGCCGGGCCCATCACGCCGAAATATTCCGCACGTTGGCACGCGACGTGGAAGGCCGTCTGACGGTCGAGCAAGTGGCCGACGACCTGAGTTCCCTGGCCGATGCGGTGTTGCGCGTGACCACCCGCTGGTGCTGGAGTCGCTTGGCCAACAAGCACCGCGAGAGTCCGCAGTTTGCCATCATTGCCTATGGCAAACTCGGCGGCAAGGAACTTGGCTACGGCAGCGATCTGGATATCGTCTTTGTTTACCAGGACGACGATGAACGGGCTATGGAAGTCTATGCCACTCTGGTGCGCAAGCTGATCAACTGGTTGACCGTCAAGACCGGCGAAGGCGATCTGTACGAAATCGATACAGCCCTGCGCCCCAACGGTAACTCCGGCCTCTTGATCACCACCTTCGACGCCTATGCCAATTACCAGCAGCAGCGCGGCAGCAATACCGCCTGGACCTGGGAACACCAGGCCATGACGCGCGCCCGCTTCGTGCTCGGCGACGATGCGCTGCGCGAGCGCTTTGACGCAATCCGCAAGTCCGTCATTGCAGCACCGCGCAAAGCCGACGATCTGAAGAGCGAGATCATGGTCATGCGTGAGCGGGTGCGCAGCGCCCACCCGCTCAAGGGTGAGTTCTTTGACGTCAAACACAGCCCGGGCGGCATGATTGACGTCGAGTTTGTCATGCAGTATCTGGTTTTATGTCACGCGGGCGCACACCCCGAACTGACTGCCAACACCGGCAACATCGCTTTGCTCGAACGCGCGGAAGTGATAGGACTGCTGCCGCGTGGCGTCGGCCACGCCGCAGCCGATGCCTACCGCGAGTTGCGCCGTGTGCAGCACCGGGCGCGCCTGGACGAAGCACCAACGCACGTGCCGCCCTCCGACTTGCAGGAGCAACGCGAGGCCGTTCTCGCGCTGTGGAACGCGATGTTCTGAGCCACCTCTGTATTTACAGGCCACTTCGTGTCATTGCGGGCCTGGCCCGCAATCCAGTGTCTGCTTGGCACTGGATCCCGGGTCAAGCCCGGGATGACGGCTGAGGGGTCCGGGATGACAGCTGAGGCGTCCGGGATGACAACCACTGAAGCAACTGCTGCGTCACGGCCGGACTGTTGAGCAAGCCCATGTGGCCGGTGCGGTAGAGGATCCATTGTCTGTCCGCCGCAAATGCCAGGCTGCGAGCCGGATCATCGTGCAGACCCAAAGCGCTGCGCAGCGGAACCAGCCCATCACCGGTCAGACGATCCGCCAGCAGGCTGCGTTTGGCAGCCAGCGTGGCAGCGATGGCGTAACAATTCACACCTTCAGGCAAGGGTACGGGCAGACGCCGATCGGGTTGCCTTTGAAAGCGTTCCCGCCCCTGCCAGTCAACGTTGAGCAGATGCCCGTAACGCAAGTCGGTGATACCTGCACTGCGCAACTGTGCCAGTCGCGCAAAAGGCCGGCTATACGGTGTGCTGCCCAGAAGGGCATCAACCCAGTTGCCGGCACGCTCCAGGGGCGCGCCGTGATGCGGTGTGCCCAGAAAGACGATATTTTTCAGATGATCCGGCCAGTGCAGCCCGGCCTGCCTGGCCTGGTTGAAGGCACTGCGCGTCAGCAAGCCGCCCATGCTGTGGGCGACGACGGTTAACTCCTGCAAGGGCAGCGGCCAGCGATCCAGCAGTTGCTCCAGCTTGAGAGAGAGTCCCTGACCATTTTGCGAGATGTGCAGTCCGCTGTTGTAGCGCAGGTAGACCGGCGTGTAGCCAAGTTGGGCTGCCAGTGCCACACCATGGTCGACGATCTGGTCCTGCGGCGCGGTCTGCCACTGCAAATCGTTCATGCACAAGCCATGAATCAGCAACAGCACTTTGCCGGTGGCTTGAGGTATCGTGAGCTCTTGCCCGATGTCCAGAGCACGGCGCTGATAGCGCAAGGTCATCTGAGTCGCCAGCGGGTTCTGGCTGGCTGCCAGGCGGTCCCCCATGACACCATTGAGCGCTGCCAGCACGGCCTCGCGCTCAGGCGTCTCCGGCGCCTCCGCATCAACCCTGTCCAACAGCGGCTGCAAACTCACCAGTGCCGCGTCGAGCCCCTTGCCAACCCAATGCGTGACGCCCTGCACACTTTGGTAAATCAGACCGGTCAGGCCGCGCGTTGTGCCCGTTGCCTTGCCACCCGGCACGCCCATGCTGCTCCAGACCGACTGGTGCACGCCCTCGGCAATGCGCGCCACACCGGCGGTAGCTTGCGTTGCCAGTTGCGCAATGGCTCGGAGATCGGTCGAGCGCAAATGCTTCATGCGTTGTGCCGCAAGCCTAACGCGGCAGCGACTCCACCTCTTTGGTCCAGCGCTCCAGCAGACGACGACGTTCCGTCGCCTTGCCGTATTTTTCGAAGTCGTACTTGATCAGGCGCACATCGTCGAGCAGCGGGATGCGCGGATCGAGCTTGAAGGTCTTGTTGGCCGGCACCTGCAATGCGTTGGCCTGACCACCCGTAGCTTGTCCGGCGGGGCTCATCAGCCAGTCGTAGTAACGCTTGGCCGCTTCCTTGTTGCGCTGGCCCTTGACCATCGCAATGCCGCCCACTTCATAGCTGGTGCCCTCGCAGGGCGCAGTCGTTTTCACTGGATATTTATTGTGGCGCCAGGCCTCAAAGCCGAAGATAAAACTCACTCCTATGGCCACCTCACCCTTTGCCACATTGGGCGCCTGCGCCTGGCCACTGCGCGTGTAGTTGCTGATGTTCTTGTGCAGCTTTTTCATGTAATCAAATGCCTGGTCTTCACCCATCAACTGCACCAGACCGGCCAGAATCGTGTAGGCGGTGCCACTGGAGGCAGGGTGTGAAATCTCGATATCGCCTTTGTACTCAGGCTTGAGCAAATCGGACCAGCACTTGGGCTCGGGCAGCTTCTTTTTCTTGAGCAGTTCGGTGTTCCAGCCAAAGCCGATGGCCGAGGTGTAAAAACCGCCCACCATGTTCTGCGTCATGGCGTACTGGCGCACGCTCCAGCTGTGAAAGTCGTTCAGGTAAATCGGGCGATAGGGTTCCAGAAGACCCTGCTCGGCTGCTTGCAAAAAGGGATCGCCGGTGCCACCCCACCAGATGTCGGTCTTGGGATTGGCGGCCTCGGCCCGCAACTGCGCCGCTGCCTCCCCGGTGGCCTTGTGCGCCTGCAACACCTTGATGCCGGTGGCGCGCGTGAACTCCTTTGCCGCAAGCTCGCACCAGGGCTGATCGGTGCTGCAGATGGCATTCACCGTGCCCGGAGCAGCGCCCTGTGCAAACACCATGCTGGCGCTGGTCAGCAGGAGGCAGGTGGCTAGTTTTTTTATCGCAGACATCATCATCTCCAAAGTTAACTGGCGCTTAGGAATCGAGAAATTGCCAATGTACCGCTTATTAGCATTTGTCATTGCGGACTTGATCCGCAATCCAGTGCTCGCTAACACTGGATGCCGGATCGGGTCCGGCATGACAACCAGTGGGGGATAACCGGCACTTTTGCAATTTCCGAATCCGTTAAAACTTTTCATGTGGCGCGAGATAGCGCCATTGTCCCAGCGGCAAATTACCCAGCATCACATTGCCGATGCGCACGCGCTTGAGGCCTACCACTTTCAGGCCTACCAACTCGCACATGCGGCGAATCTGGCGCTTCTTGCCTTCGGTCAGCACAACGCGCAATTGCTC
>CAIYMN010000182.1 GCA_903927295.1 uncultured beta proteobacterium
CCAATCCGGCTTTCAATCGTCCGGGCACGCCGGGTTTGCTCGACGCGGTGCAGGCGACGCAGACCAGCAGCCACAACGTGAACGCGATTCTGGTGCAGGTTCAGGACGGCTTGTTGCCGCAGCAGGTGGCAGAGCCGATCCGGCGCTGGAAGCATTTGCAGGTTTATACCCGCGAAGGCATGGAAGACATTCTGGTGGCCAAGCTGATTGCTACCTCGGCCAAACAGATAGGCATGTTTCTCGTGATTCTGGCGATTGTCAGCGCGGCGATTGTGGCTTTCATCATCTACACCATGACGCTGGGCAAGATTCGCGAGATTGCCGTGCTCAAGCTGATCGGTACCCGCAACAGCACGATTGCCGGCATGATCCTGCAGCAGGCGTTGGGTCTGGGCGTGATCGGATTTATTGTCGGCAAGCTGGCTGCCACGCTGTGGGCGCCGGTGTTCCCCAAGTTTGTACTGCTGCAGCAGGGCGACGCGCTGACCGGTTTTGGCGTGACCATGCTGATCTGCGCTCTTGCCAGTACGCTGGCGATCCGGGCTGCGCTGCGCGTTGATCCGGCTGAGGCCATCGGTGGGTAACAGCGCATGAATCAGGGCGGCATCCTCATTGAAGGTCTGCGCAAGACCTACGGTCAGGGCGACACAGCGGTGGAAGCGCTCAAGGACGTCAACATGACCGTCGGTCCCGGCGAGGTGGTGGGGCTGGTCGGACCTTCGGGCTCAGGCAAGAGCACGCTGCTCAAGTGCCTGGGTGCCATCATCGAGCCGACCGCCGGTCGCATGGTGCTGGGTGGCAAAGTGATTTATGACGGCAGCTGGAAGATTCCTGACCTGCGCACGCTGCGGCGCGACAGCATTGGCTTTGTCTTCCAGGCGCCCTACCTGATACCCTTTCTCGATGTGACCGACAACGTGGCGCTACTGCCGATGCTGGCCGGAATTTCCAACGCAGCTGCGCGCGCAAGGGCGCTGGAGTTGCTCTCGGCGCTGGATGTGGCGCACCGTGCGCAGGCCGAGCCCTCGCAGCTCTCGGGCGGCGAGCAACAACGTGTCTCGATTGCGCGCGCCCTGGCCAACCGGCCGCCAGTGATCCTGGCCGATGAGCCGACAGCGCCGCTGGACAGCGAACGTGCGCTCGGTGTGATGCGCATCCTGAACCAGATGGCGCAACAGTCGCAGACGGCCATCATCGTGGTGACGCACGATGAAAAAATCATTCCCTCGTTCAAACGGATTTACCACATCCGCGAGGGCCGCACGGTGGAAGAGGCGGGCGAGGGGCGTTCGCTGGAAGGTATGGCCTAACCATGATTGAGTCTTTCTTTGACCCAGCCACCGCGACCGTGACGCACCTTGTCTTCGATCCTGCGAGCCGTTGTGCCGCTGTCATCGACAGCGTACTCGATTACGACCCCAAATCCGGTCGCACGTCACATACCAGTGCCGACCGGGTACTGGATTCCATCCGGCAGCAGGACCTGCAACTGCAGTGGCTGCTGGAGACGCACGCGCACGCGGATCACCTCTCGGCTGCACCCTATCTGAAGGAAAAGCTCGGTGGCAAAGTGGCCATTGGTCGCCAGATTTGTGAAGTGCAGACCGTGTTCCGGCGGATATTCAATGATCAGGACCTGGACACCGAAGGGCGCGACTTTGATCAGTTGCTTGATGATGGCGATGTGATCCGGATCGGCGAACTGCAGCTTCATGTCATGCATACACCGGGACACACGCCGGCTTGCCACACCTTTGTCATCGGGCTTGATGCCTTTGTTGGCGACACGCTGTTCATGCCGGACTACGGATCGGCGCGCTGCGATTTTCCGGGTGGTGACCCCGCCACGCTGTATCGTTCAATCCAGCGCATCCTGGCGCTGCCTGCCGATACCAGGCTGCACCTGTGCCATGACTACCCGCCAGCCGGTCGCGCGCCGGCCTGGGTGAGCAGCGTCGGTGAACAGCGCGCAAGAAACATTCACGTTCACGAGGGCGTGACCGAAGCCGAATTTGTCAGCATGCGCACGGAGCGCGACAAGACACTGGCGATGCCCTTGTTGATCCTGCCGGCGGTCCAGGTCAACCTGCGTGCCGGCAAGTTGCCGACACCGGAGGCCAACGGTATCAGCTATCTGAAGATTCCGGTCAACGCTCTCTGAAGGTTGGCAGATGCAAACGATCGCACTGGTCATGACATTGGGCGCCCTGATCGGGCTTGTGATGGCGCTCACGGGTGCGGGCGGCGGTGTGCTGTCGATCCCGCTACTGGTATTTGGCCTGCACCTGCCGGTACAGCAGGCGGCGCCCGTCGGTCTGGTGGCGGTGGGCCTCGCTGCCGTCCTGGGCGCCGCCCTGGGCTTGCGTCAGGGCATCGTGCGTTACCGGGCGGCGGCCTTGATCGGGGCGGTGGGCATGCTGATGGCACCGCTGGGTGTGGCACTGGCGCAGCGCTTGCCAAACCGGCCGCTGCTCGGGGCTTTTGCCCTGGTGCTCATGTACACCGCGTGGCGCATGCTCAGGAACCAGGCCCCGTCTGCCGCGCTGCCGGCTGCGGTGCTGTGTCATGCCAGCCCGGTGGACCAGCGTTTGATCTGGACACGCCCCTGCGCACGTGCTCTGGCCGGCACCGGTGTGATGGCAGGCCTGCTCAGCGGTTTGCTCGGTGTCGGGGGTGGTTTTGTCATCGTGCCGGCTTTGCGGCGCTACACCGATCTGGAGATACGCAGCATTCAAGCCACCTCGCTGGCGGTGATTGCACTCGTTTCCACGAGCGGGGTCGCCGCAGCAACATTTCACGGACCGGTGCTGTGGGCTGTGGCCTTGCCCTTCGCAGCCGGTGCAGTGACGGCCTTGCTGGTGGGGCAGCAACTGGCCAGACGATTGGATGCCAGGCGACTGCAGCAGGCCTTTGCCTGGTTTAGTGCACTTGTGGCCATGCTGATGCTGGCACGGGCATTTGGCTGGCTGGCCAGCGGATGACGCGTGGCTAGATCAATATCGCTTGACGCATATCAGCGCAATTCATACCCTTGGGGGTATAGTTTTAGTACTTCATATTCAAAGGAAACCAACCATGAAAATGCTTACGGATCTGTTCAGCACCGACTATGGTTTGATGAGTATTGCCGTGATTGCTTTCACGGTCGGGATGGCGGTCTGGTTTGGCGCATTTTTCAAGCGAAAGATGGCCGAAGATGCCAGGAACGCCCGGCGCTGATCGGCCGCACTTCCGAGATTGACACATTGAGGATGACGATTGAATAACAAGGACCCCGGTTCCCGCAAGATCATCCCCATTAAAGCCGAAGACGCTGATGGGGAACTGATATCGCTGTACGCCTCGCACCAGAGAATCTACCCGCGCAGCGTCTCGGGCCTGTTCTCGCAGTGGCGTTGGGGCATGGTCTGGCTGACCCAGATCATCTTCTACGGCCTGCCCTGGCTGGAGTTCGGACAGCGCCAGGCGGTGCTGTTTGACCTCGGCGCCAGACGCTTCTACATCTTTGGTCTGGTCCTGTACCCGCAGGACTTCATCTATCTGACCGCCCTGATGGTCATCTCGGCC
>CAIYMN010000183.1 GCA_903927295.1 uncultured beta proteobacterium
CCGCTACGCAAGGCCTCCAATCCCACCTTCGCTTTGAACTCCGATGTGTGAATTTTGCGTTTCTTGATTTCGGTCATTTTCTGGATTTCCTGGACTTGAGGACATCTTAAATCGTTGTCTTAAATCCGGGGTCCACTTCAATACCTTGAAAGTTGATGCCTATGAATACTGGCAGGGCAATTAGAGGCATGTGAGTTGTCTCACACGTATATCACCGGTAAATGACGAGTAAAGCCCGGGCATTGACGTCGTATTGCCTCAGCACCATCCATGGCTCGCCACAGCACGTCACTCACCTGATCTTCGGCATCTATTCGTAGTAGCAGGCGCGGTTGCATAATGATTGACGTAAAGGACCCGTACAGAAGGAGACAGTATGGCGCGCTGGTTGCGGATGATCGGAGTCGGGCTAGTTGTCGTCGTCCTCGGACTAGTTGCTGTAGTGCTTGTGATCACTTTGAGCCTTCCGGGTTTACCCCCGGGTAGTACGAAACAGTCTCCCCCCATCGCGGGACTGGACGCTGCACTCAAGCGCCTTTCTGAAGCCGTCCAGATCAAGACGGTATCGTATGGCCCTGCCAGCCCTGCGAAGGAGGACAACTCACCGGCCTTTCATAAGATGCTGCAGGACAACTTCCCGTTGACACACGCTGCCCTCAAGCGGGAAATCGTCAACGGCTCCAGCTTGCTCTATACGTGGCAAGGTTCGGACCCGGCACTTCCACCCATCCTGCTAACAGCACATTTTGACGTCGTGCCTGTCGAACCAGGGACCGAGGCGAACTGGACCCACCCGCCGTTTTCAGGTGCGATCGCTGATGGATACGTCTGGGGGCGCGGAACGCTGGACATGAAGCAGACCGTGATGGCGACCATGGAGAGCATTGAACGCTTGCTGGCCGAGGGCGTGAAACCAAAACGTACCGTGCTGCTGGCTTTCGGCCATGATGAAGAAGTCGGCGGCGAGGCCGGTGCCAAGGCGATTGTCGATCTGCTCGAACAGCGCAAGACGAGGGCCTTGTTCTCACTTGACGAAGGTTCGGCCATACTCGACGGCGTCATTCCCGGAGCCACACGCCCGATTGCGCAAATTGGCCTATCCGAGAAGGGCAGCGTGAGCCTGCTGCTCAAAGCCAAGACCAAGGGTGGACACTCCTCGATGCCGCCATTGCAAACAGCCGTAGGGAAGATCGGGCGAGCCGTATCGCGTCTGGAAGCACATCAAATGGCTGCAACTCTGGACGGGCCGGGTGGTCTGGGCTTGCGCGGCGTAGCACCAGCACTGCCTTTCGGCATGCGAGCGGCATTGGCAAATCAGTGGCTGTTCAGCCCCATTCTGCTTCGACAGCTGGCTGCCTCGCCGGTGACCAATGCCCTGATTCGTACAACCACCGCGCCGACCATGATCCAGGGTGGCGTCAAGGAGAACGTCCTGCCATCAGAGGCTACGGCAGTGGTCAATTTCCGTCTTGCACCCGGCGACACGGTGGCCCAAGTCAAGGCGCATGTCGAGAAGGTGATTTCCGATCCGGATGTGACCATCACAGAGTACAGCACCCATAGTGTTGAAGCCACTTCTGTCGCCGACATGAACGGACCTGGTTACAAGTTTATTGCCGAAGCCGTGCGTACGATAGCGCCGGATGCATTGGTTACCCCTGGACTCGTTGTGACCGGTACGGACAGCAAGCACTACAGCCGTGTCAGCGACGCCGCCTACCGATTTGCGCCGATGCGATTGACAACGCCGGACATTAGCCGCATTCATGGCACGAATGAACGGATCGGGACGGTGAACTACGGTGAACTGATCTCGTTCTATGCTGCTCTACTGCGGGCTGCAGCGATGTAATATGGACTCTTCTCGCGATCTCGCCTGTCGTGGCAACTCCGGGTCAGATCACAGTCGGTTCTCCGGTCGGCACAGTTTTTGAAGCCCGGGCCAACAGTCTATTGTTCAAACTGACCGATCAAGGGTTGAGTGAAGCAAGGCAACAGGGCGGTGATCTGGCGAGAGACGCCAACATCCGCTTTCAATCCTCTGGTAGTCTTTGGCGAAGGGAGTCTGGCCCCCAGGCCGCGGGCAATCCTGGCTTGGAGAAATCGACTCAACCTCAAGCTTGTCCGTGACCGTCGACCTACGCTGCGCAAGAGCCCTCAACGAAACTTTCAATTTTGCTCGTTGAATGACTGCTGCCAATTTTGTCGCCAACTCTACGGCCGCTATTAAATACGGATTTGACTGTCAACAATTGGTCGGGTCCCGCCGGCCGACTTTTTAATCTGCTTGCCCGATAGCGGGTACTGGAATATCAACGAGCTTTGTTATGCCACCGACCGGTCTGTGGAAAGCAATTTTCATTTCTGAACTTCGCGTTACGACCGAGGTTGTGTAAAAACGCAGAATTGTTTTAGACTGAATCATTCGTATTGCGGGGGACTGCGTTATGAAGCGATTCATTGAGGGGCAAGACCGAGCGCAAAGTATTTTGCTACCGGAATACCTGGACGATTTCGTTGATGAAGACAACCCTGTTCGAGTCATTGATGCCTTCGTTGATGAACTCGATTTGGCGCGCTTAGGCTTTGAGAGCGTTCAGCCAGAAGCCACTGGACGACCCGCTTATCACCCCTCAGTTCTACTGAAGATCTACATCTACGGCTATCTCAACCGAGTCCAGTCAAGTCGGCGCCTCGAGCGTGAAGCGCAGCGCAATATGGAACTGATGTGGCTTGTCGGTCGTCTGGCGCCAGATTTCAAGACCATTGCCAACTTCCGAAAGGACAACGGCAAAGCAATTCGCAATGTGTGCAGCCAGTTTATTGTGCTGTGCCGCAAACTCAATCTGTTCTCACAGGCTGTTGTGGCCATTGATGGCAGCAAGTTCAAGGCGGTCAATAGCCAGGACAAGAATCTCACCAAGGGAAAGTTGCGCGCACGTCTGGAGCAGATCGAGGCCAACATCGCGAAGTACCTTGCTGCCTTGGATACCGCGGACCGCCAGGAGCCTGATGTTGCTGCCGCCAGAATACCTCGGTTGAAGGAGAAGATCGCCAGTATGCGAAGCCGTTTGAAGGAACTCAGGCAGCAAGAGATTCAACTTCCCAGTGAACCAGACCAGCAGATTTCGATGACAGACCCTGACTCACGTTCCATGGCCACCCATGGCAAGGGCACTGGAGTGGTTGGCTACAACGTGCAGGCTGCTGTTGACACAAAGCACCACCTGATCGTTGCCCATGAGGTGACCAACACAGGAAGCGATCGTAGACAGCTTGCCAACATGTCCGTCAAGGCACGCAGTTGCATGGGTACAGAAGACCTCACCGTTATTGCAGACAGAGGCTATTTCAAG
>CAIYMN010000184.1 GCA_903927295.1 uncultured beta proteobacterium
CCGCCTGGGTGTCCGTAGCGTCGACGGTTGATCCGGCACTGTCTGCCGGCGGTCTGGACAGCACATACCTGGACGCCGGAAATTTGGACGGCGCTGTCTGCGCCGAGGCGGCGCCAGCACCGTCCTGTGCCAGTACAGTCATGGGCAACATCGAGCAAGCCAGTGCCAGAGCCAGCGTGCTTTTCCTGTGGGGCAAAGTCATCATGTTCATTACGTCACTATCATGAATTAAGGTCATTGCAAATTTCAGTTCAAAGCACCGGAGAGATCGCCGACCCCGCTACGCACTCCGGCGAGAGGCTCAAGATTAAAGCGCCGTGTCAGGAGCTTCAGGATCGATCCCGTGTCGTACCGCGTTGAGTCGATAAAGCCCCGCTTCACATGCGGTCCGATCAGGATCGCCGGGATGCGGCTACCGGGACCGAAACGATCACCGAAACCCGGGCCACTGGGCGGCGCCACATGGTCCCAAAAGCCCCCGTTCTCGTCGTAAGTCACGATCACCAGCATGTCACCCCACTGTGGGCTGGCCTTGAGTTTTTCCAGCACATCGGCAATGTGCGCGTCACCAGTGATGATGTCGGAGTACGAGGGGTGCTGGGTATTTACGCCGGCAGGCTTGTAAAAGCTGACTTGCGGCAGGCGCCCACCTTCAATGGCCTGCATGAACTTGTCGCCGTCGAGCAAGTGTTCGGCGCGCGCAGCGGTACCCGGCGCGTAAGGCACGTAGTAGTTGAATGGCTGGTGGTGCGGCTGAAAGTTGGGAGAACCCGGCGCGCGGTGGTAGATCACCTTGCGCGGCAGCGCTGGGTCCTGCATGCCATCGGCCAGCGCGCTTTGGAAGCCACCTGCGTACCAGGCCCAGGAGACGCCCTTGGCAGAAAGTCGGTCCCCAATCGTCGGTGCGGTTTGTGGTGGCAAGGGCACGTCTGCCTCGCCATGGTGGCGAACCAGTCCCTTGGGGTTGGCCATTTCGCGTGGACCATCGGGCACCGGCGGCACGCCGCTGGGTTGATAGGGCGGCTGCGTTGAGTTGATGGAGAAGCCATCCGGCGTGACCTGGCCGCCCTCGCGGCTGACCATTTGCAGTGCGCCCACGTTGGCCGAAGGCGACGCTGGAAGTTTGCTCAACTTACCGTTGGCGTCAAGCTGCACGCGCATGTGCTGCGGCGCATTGTCGAATCGGGGGGCGCATGCACAAATCAGGTACTGATGGTTCAGGTAGGAGCCGCCAAACGCGCCCATGAAAAAATTGTCCGCCAAGGTGTACTCCTTGGCCCATTGCCACAGGCGAAAGACGCTGCCGTCATAGTGGCCCATGGTCCAGCCACCCACGGTGGACATGGCAGCAAACATATTGTTCTTGCCGCCGTTGATCTGCTCCTGGTTGTTGTAGAACAAATGGGTGGGGCTGTAAACGATCTCGGTCGCCGGACGGTTCACCGGCGGTGCGTCAATGCGAAAAGGCTTGTTGGGCATGCGCGGAAAGCTGGGGTCGGGCTTGCCGTCGTGGCCAAATATCACCAACTCGCGCAGGGGCTTGCCATCATGGTCGAGTTGCGTGCTCTGCTCGGGGCTTGCATTCGCAACACCATTGGCCCCCGGGAACAGGCCGTACATATTGTCAAAACTGTGGTTCTCGGCATAAATCACAACGACGTGCTTGATGCGCTCCAGACGAGCGGCGTCAGGCACATCTGCTGCGCCGGCCACGCCGCACGCAAGCAGCCAGCCGGCCAGAGCCGCTGTGCTGGTTGCGCCAAATCGATGTCGTTGTAGGCCTCGCATGACTGGTCCTCGCAATTGATTTCAATACGTTGTTGAATTTGTACCAATTTGTATCACGAGCATCCAACAATAAAGATTCTGGATGCAAATACCCATTGTATTGTCATGGTTAATTCATCCTGTAGAGGCGCCATATCGCCATCGCTGAGAAACTCAAGGTGTAAATATTTGTGAACAACGTGTAAACGCATTTTGTAACAGCGCGTTGTGGTCAGACGTGGTTGCATGGGGCGGCCACGGTAGATGATCAATTTACAGTTAATTTTTTCAATCACAGGAGCGAACTCTTCATGAACCCTTTTAACAAGCTCAACACGACCGTGGCTGCGATCGGCCTGCTCATGGCATGCAGCGCAGCTTTGGCGCAGACACCCGCCAAGCCCGCAACGGCACCGGCACCGGCAGCCAAACCCGCAACGGCACCGGCAGCCAATTCGAGTCCGGCTGCTTGCCTGGCCGCAATGAACAAAGCCACCACCGATTTTGCAGCGGCGCTGGCCGCCGGTGTCAAGAACGGAAAGATTGACGCCAAAGAAAAGGCTGACCTCGACGCGAAGCACGCGGCTTTGTTGAAGAAGGAAGCCGCAGCCAAGGCTGACGGCAAGATCACCGCAGCCGAATGCAATAGCATTCTGGCCGGTATCCATGCCGAACACGCTACCCTGGTCAAAGACCTGGCCGCAGCACCTGTCAAGACCGCAGCACCGGCTGCCAAGCCTGCAGCGCCTGCATCCAAGAAGTAAGCGACTTTTGAGCTGAGCGTCAACCGGCTGTTGCAGCCGGTGCGCCACGGCAAGCAAAGCCGATTGCATCTGCAATCGGCTTTTTTACGTTTTGGAGACGCGGCGTTGCGCCGCCAGGCATCAGTAACGCAGTACCTTGGCCAGAAAATTCACGAGCAGTGGATTTTGTGGATGGCGGAACAACTCGCTCGATTGCCCGTGCTCGATCACCTTGCCTTCGGCAACAAAGAGGCATTGGTCAGACACTTCACGCGCAAACACCATGTTGTGGGTAACGATGATCAGGTCACGGCCTTCCATGCGCAGCTCCGCAATCAGGTCAAGCACTTCGGCGGTCATCTCCGGATCCAGCGCTGATGTCGGCTCGTCAAAGACAAGAAAGCGCGGCCGGATGGCAATGGCACGCGCAATGGCCACGCGCTGCTGCTGGCCGCCTGAGAGTTCTGCCGGCCGACGGTCCGCATGGGGCAGCAGTTGAAAGCGTTTGAACAGGGCGTCAACGGTTTCCTGCGCCTGCGCTACCGGGAAACCATGCACCCGCAGCAGCGGCAGCAGAACGTTGTCGCGGGCGCTCAGGTGCAGAAACAGGTTGTAGGCCTGAAAAACCGTTCCAATGCTGCGCCGGTGCAGCAGCAGCGCTTCTTCAGCATAGTCAACCCACTGGTCTTCAATGCGCAGACGACCGGCATCGGGCGTTTCCAATCCGGCAAGGATTCGCAGCAGTGTTGTCTTGCCACCCCCCGACGGACCGATGATCGCCAGAGACTGAAACGGTGGCAGCACCAGACTGACATCGCGCAGTGCCCAGCGCGCACCAAACTGCTTGCCAATGCCGCTGAACTCAAGTCGCAAAGTGAAATCTCCGCTCCAGGTAACGGCTGAACAGCGACACCGGCAGCGTCAGCAGCAGATAGCCGCCCGCCAGCGGCAGGTAGCTCTCCAGCGTGCTGTAGGTAAAGGCGTTCACTTCCTGCGCGTTGAGCGTGAACTCGCTGACGGCGATGATCGAAAGCAGCGACGAGTCCTTGATGATGGAGGCAAACTGCCCGGTGAGCGGCGGGATCAGCTGGCGCACCACCTGCGGAAAGATCACATAGCGGTAGGTCTGGGTGCGAGTGAGGCCGATGGCGCGCGCCGACTCCAGCTGGGAGTCACGAATGCTTTCAATACCCGAGCGAATCATCTCGGCCAGATAGGCGCCGGCAAAGAGCGACAGGGTCAGCACGCCCACGACATAGCGATTGTCGACGCCGAATGCGTTGGCCACCACATAGAACAGGATCAGGATCTGAACCAGCAGCGGTGTGCCGCGGATCACTTCGACGTAGAGCATAGCCAGGTGCCGCAGCGGCAAGACGGACGAACGCCGCGCCAGTGCCGTGAGCAAGCCAATGAGCAAACTGCACAGCAGCGCGGCGGCAGAAATCGCCACCGTCATCAGCCATCCCTGCAAAAACTTTTGCCGGTACTGCCAGATGGCACTCCAGTTCCAGCCGTAGTGCAGCTGGTTGAAGGCAAAGCTGAAGACTGCGGTGGTCAACAAGGCGACCAGACACCATGACGCAATCAGGGCCGCAGACGTCACTGCTTGTCCGGGACGCTGGCGCAAGAAGAAGTCCAAAGACCCGCTCCAGTTGCTAAAGAAAGAAGGCGTAACCGAGACGCTTGAACTCGCCCTTCATCTCACCCAGATAGCGGTCTCCCAGTCGCTCGAAGCCACCGTTTGCGCGGTACTCGATGAGAAAGCTGTTGACCTTGGCCTTGAGTTCATCGTTGCCCTTGCGTAGGCCAATTGCCCAGGACTCTTTCTGAAACGGCTCCAGGATCGCCCGTGTCGTCTCGCTGTTGCGTCGCCAGTTCTGGTAGGTTGACATCTGGTCGTAGATGAAGGCATCGACCTTACCCTGGGATACTTCCAGGACGGCGGAAGACTCTTTGTCCAGCACCAGCACTTCCGCCTGCTTGAACCGGCTGCTCGCATACAGGTGGCCGGTGGTTCCCTTCTTGACCGCCACTTTGACACCGGGCCGGTCCAGAACCTCCATCCCCTTGACGGCAGATTTCCTGTTCAGTAAAAGACACAGGCCGGTTGCGACATAGGGGTCGGAAAAGTCAATCGACTGGGCGCGCTCAGGCGTTGCCGTCATGGAAGAAATCACCAGATCGACCTTGCCCGTCTTGAGCGCAGGGATGAGCCCGTCGAATGCCGTGTTCTGGATCACCACGGGCCGCCCCAGGCTCTTCGCCAGGTCCGTGGCGAGGTCAACGCTGACACCTGTGGGCTTGCCGCTCTGGTCGGTCATCTCGAAGGGCGGATAGGCCAGTTCCATACCCACAATGAGCGGTTTGGCGTTCTCGGCCACACTAAAGGTCGAGGACATGGCCAGCGCAAACGCGCAAGTCCAACGAAGAAGCCCCTTCCAATTGCATGTCGCATACTTTTGATGCATTGAGCTTTCCAGCGCACTTTCCGTTCAGTCCAGGGCCAATCGAACATTCAGCAGTTCAAACAACAGGCTGCGGATGATATAGCAGGCTGCAGGATTTGTCCCCGGCGCGCCAGACCGGTCACTACCCTACACTTGAGCTTATGCAGTCGCCCAGCCCTGCCCCTTTGCCGCGCCCCATCGATTTGCCGCTCCTGGCGCGCTGGCAACGCTGGTGGCGCCGTCAGACGCCGCAACGGCAGGACCGCTTTGCCATGCTGGCACCGCTGGCTGCAGTGCTGCTGTTTCTGGCGGCAATCGTCACGGCCTTCGGCTATTTGCGGCTGGAAGAAATTGACCGTGAACAGGAAGCCGTCAAGCGCGACGTCGAATACACGCAGCAGCGACTGCGTCTGAGACTCTTGGAGCGCCAGGAGCAACTGATGCGCCTCGGCCGCGAACTGGCGAACCGGGAGATCGACGGCAACGATTTCCGGGGTCGCGCCGAAGTACTGATCAACCGCTACCCGGAGCTGCAGAGTCTTAGCTGGGTTGATGAGCGCCGGCGCATCAAAGCCATCGTTGACACCGGCAACCTGTCAAGCAGCCAGTTGCGCACCATCGGCAGCACGTTCAAGATGGGCGAAACAGAAAGCGCCTTCAGCCTGGCACGGGACCTGCAGCAACCAATCTATGCGCAGCGTCTGGCGACGCCGGATGGTTCTGCCACGCTGCAACTGCACATCCCTTTGAGCGAAGGCCCGCGCTTTGCCGGCGTGGTGCTCGCAGAGTATTCGGTTGACGGACTGTTTCGTTACGGCGTACCGGCCGAAGTGTCAGCCCGTTACGCCGTGTCACTGCACGATGCCAAAGGTGGTTTGCTCGCCGGCAGCACGATTCCGGCACGCAATCCGGCTACGCGTTTGCTGCCGTGGGACAGTCCCGTCAACGCCTACGAAGTCGCGGTCTCGCCGGTTGGTAACGGATTGACGATTCGGGGTGAGGCCTATCGAACATCGCTGGGCGTGATTGGCAGTGGCCTGTTCTGGCTCGTGACTGCTCTGAGCGCGATGACCGCGTGGATGTTGATCGCCAACTGGCGACACACGCGCCGGCGCATGCAGGCGCAGCAGGCCTTGGTGTCTGAAACGATATTCCGCCGCGCCATGGAAAACTCCATGCTGACGGGCATGCGCGCACTCGATCTGCAGGGGCGAATCACCTACGTCAATGCGGCTTTTTGCAAGATGACAGGCTGGACGGAAGCGGATCTGGTGGGACGCACCGCACCTTTTCCGTACTGGCCTGAGGCGGATCGAGACTCGCTGAACTCGCGCCTCGAAGAGGAACTGGCTGGCAAGATTCAGCCAAGCGGCGTGCAGTTTCGGGTCAAGCGCAAAGACTGCACCCTGTTTGACGCGCGGCTCTATGTCTCGCCGCTGATCGACGCTCACGGTGTTCAGAGTGGCTGGATGACATCGATGACAGACATCACCGAACCAAACCGGATTCGGGATCAGTTATCGGCCTCACACGAGCGCTTCACCACCGTGCTCGAAGCACTGGACGCATCGATTTCCGTGGCACCGCTGGGCAGTGACGAGCTCCTGTTTGCCAACAAGTTGTATCGCCTCTGGTTCGGCACGCAAGCCGGTGGACACCTGCAACTGGTGGCCGAAGCCGGCGTGCCAGCAGCGCCGCCGACAGACGAAACGCTCGACGATGTTGACGCTTTTGCCGGTCTGCCAACCGGCTCGCTGCCGGAATCGGAAGCGGAGAGCTCCGAGATCTACGTCGACGCGCTTGGCAAGTGGCTTGAAGTTCGCACCCGCTACCTGAGCTGGGTCGACGGCCGGCTGGCGCAGATGGTGATTGCCACCGACATCACGGCGCGCCGCATTGCAGAAGCACAGTCGGCAGCGCAGACCGAGCGCGCGCAAAACGCGAGCCGCCTGATCACGATGGGCGAGATGGCATCGAGCGTAGCGCACGAGCTCAATCAGCCGCTGACCGCCATCAACAACTACTGCAACGGCATGGTTTCGCGCATCAAGAGCGGACATATCAGTGACGAAAATCTGCTGGGTGCGCTTGAAAAGACTGCCCGGCAAGCGCAGCGCGCGGGCCAGATCATTCAGCGCATCCGGTCCTTCGTCAAACGCAGCGAGCCCAACCGCGCCCTGTCGGAAGTTTCCGCCATGGTCGAGGAAGCGCTGGAACTCGCCGAGATCGAGATGCGCCGGCGCAATGTCCGCCTGACGCACTACCTGGCACCACGTCTGCCGCGTTTGCTGGTGGACCCGATTCTGATCGAGCAGGTGCTGGTCAACCTGTTGAAGAATGCCGCCGATTCCATAGACTCGGCGCAGCGACCCACCGCCGAGCGCAGCGTGCGCTTGCGTGTGACGCCTCATCAGGTCGACGACAAGCCGGTGATCGAATTCACTGTCGTGGACTCCGGCCATGGCCTCTCGCCGGAAGTCATGCAGCGGCTCTACGAGTCCTTCTACTCGACCAAGGCTGACGGCATGGGCATTGGCCTGAGCCTGTGCCGCTCAATCGTAGAATCGCATTTGGGTCGAATGAAAGCGGAGAACATCTACAATGGCGCCGAAGTTACAGGGTGCTGTTTTTCATTCTGGATTCCGGTGACGGAGCCAGACTCATTGGCCGCACCGCTGGCGCTCAGATAACCAAGGACTCCAGGGTCAATCCGGGATAACGCATGAGTTTGATACCGAAAAAAGGCACGATTTACGTCGTTGACGACGATGAGGCGGTGCGCGATTCGCTTCAGTGGTTGCTTGAAGGCAAGGAATACCGCGTGCGCTGCTTCGACTCTGCCGAGTCGTTTCTCAGCCGCTACGATGCGCGCGAGGTGGCCTGCCTGATCGTCGATATCCGCATGGGTGGCATGACCGGTCTGGAATTGCAGAACCGCCTGATTGAAGCCCGCTCGCCGCTGCCGATTGTCTTCATCACCGGCCATGGCGACGTGCCGATGGCCGTCGATACCATGAAGAAGGGCGCCATGGATTTCATCCAGAAGCCTTTCAAGGAAGACCAGTTGGTAACCCTGGTTGAGCGCATGCTTGATCAGGCCAAGGAAACTTTTGCGGAACACCAGATTGCGGCCAACCGTGGTGCCCTGATGGCGCGCTTGACGCTGCGCGAAGCCCAGGTTCTGGAACGCATCGTCGCCGGGCGCCTGAACAAGCAGATTGCAGACGATCTGGGCATCAGCATCAAGACGGTGGAAGCACACCGCGCCAACATCATGGAAAAACTCAACGCCAATACGGTCGCTGATCTCCTGAAAATTGCCTTGGGACAAGCAGCTGGCAAAAGCTCTTGAGCGGTTGAGACCTGCCGCGCCCGCACGTTCCTGAATTGGCGGGCTTCTCAATTTACGGAAATGCCATCGTGACAACACAAGCCATCGGCCAGATCATTGACGGAGTTGCCCTCTCCGCCCAGTTGCGCAGCGAAGTTGCAGCGCGGGTACAAGCGCTCAAAGCACGCGGCCGCAGCGCCGGGTTGGCGGTGATCCTGGTCGGCGACGACCCGGCCAGCGCAGTGTATGTGCGCAACAAGGTGAAAGCTTGCGCTGATACCGGCGTGCACTCCGTCTTCGAAAAATACCCGGCCACGCTGCCTGAATCCGAGCTGCTCTCGCGCATCGCTGCGCTCAATGCAGACCCGACGGTGCACGGTATTCTGGTGCAAATGCCGCTACCCAGGCACATCAACCCGCACAAGGTGATAGAAGCCATTTCCGTGACCAAGGATGTGGACGGTTACGCCACCCTGTCGGCCGGTGAATTGATGACCGGGGCGCCCGGCTTTCGGCCTTGCACTCCCTACGGCTGTATGAAATTGATAGAAAGCACGGGCTTCGATTTGCGCGGCAAGCATGCGGTAGTCATTGGCCGCAGCAACACCGTGGGCAAGCCGATGGCGCTGCTCTTGCTGCAAGCCAACGCAACCGTCACGGTATGTCACAGCGCCACGGCTGACATGGGCCAGCATACGCGTCAGGCTGACGTCGTTGTGGCCGCCGTGGGCAAACGCAATGTGTTGACGGCCGACATGGTCAAACCCGGTGCGATCGTGATCGACGTGGGTATGAACCGCAATCCGGAAGGCAAACTCTGCGGCGACGTGGACTTTGCCGGCGTCCGGGAAGTGGCAAGTTTTATTACCCCGGTGCCCGGTGGCGTGGGCCCGATGACCATCACCATGCTGCTGGTCAACACGCTTGAAGCAGCGGAGAGAGTTGGATGAACAATCCCCTGCTCTCCTTTGACGACCTGCCGCTGTTTGATCAGGTCCGGCCAGAGCACGTGGCACCCGCCATGGAGCAGTTGCTGGCCCAGGCTGATGCCGCGCTCGAGACCGTCACCGCAGCAGGATTTGCTGCCGAGTGGAACGCGATCGCGGGAATTCTCGACGTCGCGGTCGAAAGACTAAGCCGCGCCTGGGGCGCAGTGAACCACCTGAAGAGCGTTGCCGATGCACCGGAACTGCGCACTGCCTACAACCAGGTGTTGCCCAAAGTCACCGAGTTCTTCACGCGGCTGGGCTGCGACCAGCGCCTGTATGCCAAGTACAAACAGATTGAACCGCGCACGCTGTCGACCGAGCAGCACCAGGCACACAAGAATGCCCTGCGCAACTTTGTCCTTGGAGGCGCCGAACTGGCCGGCGTGCAGCGCGAGCGCTTTGCCGTGATCCAGGAACGGATGGCCGAGTTGAGTCAGAAGTTCAGTGAAAACGCACTCGACGCCACCGACGCCTTTTCCTGCTACGCCAATGCAAGTGAACTCGCTGGTGTACCCGACGATGTCCGGCAAGCCGCGCTGGCGCTGGCCAAGGCTGAGGGCAAGGAAGGCTTCAAGCTGACGCTGAAGATGCCCTGCTATCTGCCAGTGATGCAGTTTGCAAGCAGCGGCGCATTGCGGCACAAGTTGTATCGCGCCTATGTCACGCGCGCCTCCGACCAGTCC